>NZ_DOED01000033.1:0-168311 GCF_003524185.1 Culturomica sp. | reverse complement strand
GAACATTTACAATGTGCACCGTTTTATTTCTACAAACAACATAGAATAGCGAACAATTAGTAGACACATTTTAAAAACACGACAAATATAATTAAAAATATTTATTATAAAATGTTTTCAAGAAAATGTTTTTAAAAATATTTAAAAATAAATTTTAACACACGCACATCAATTGAGAATATGGCACAAAATCTTAAAATATAAGTATGGATTATTGAAAAAGAATAATAGATAGATCTATTATCTATCAGATATTTAAAATATCCGATTTTATCATACAATTCAGCGTGGCTTTACCGTTTTAGGATAAAGCCACACTGAAAATTTACACGGGCATCCCGTTTATATCCACACGGATCATATCGAAAGGGGTCAAAAAATGATCGAACAAAACGGCAAACTCCTCCCGGGAAACCGGGCGATTCGGCTTGTAATCCCGGAGTCCCAGATCTCCCCAGGCCTTCCGGATATGTTCAGCCGTAATTCCCTCTTTTTCCAAAAATACCCCCAGAGCCACCAACAAATTCTCCGTCTCTTCTACGGAAAGATATTCCCCGGAAGCTTCCATTTTAAACGTCGGATACAAATCGGCCAATCCCTGGCTCAACTCACTCACCCCGACAGGTTCATCCTTTCTAAACCAAGTTTCATTCGCCCAATTAATACTTCTGCCTTCTCCCTTCAGAATCCCGCAAACTCCGATTCGCTGCAACGCTTTGAAATGCGGATGATCCTTCGGCAAATCGATGTAGGGCATCAGATAACCACCGTTTTCCAACAACACCTTCTGCACTTCGCGCACAGTCACCTCCCTTAGTTCTCTGTTTTCTTTAACAGCCAAAGCAGCCAATATTCCGGCAGCCTGCCCCAATTGGGTTACCACCGGTTGCAAGCGCGTACATCCGTTTACGATATTGGAAACGGACACCGATTTTTCTGCCACAATCAAATCCGTTACTTCTTTGGGAAGCAATACGCCCATCGGAACATTGTAAGAAGGTACCGGCCCGAATGTCAGGGATTTCAGCTCTTCCTGATTCGGATACGCCTGATGGTGGTGGTCCACCGGGTAATCGCCGACGGCAATCCCCGTACGATACAAGGTATAATCGTAAGGACGAAGTATCTGATTCACATTAAAACGCACCACGCCCTGTATACGACGGGATTCCCGGTGATACGGGATAAAAGGCAGCAAGTCTTCCGTCGGATACTCATCATCCGCCAAGCCCAGATTTTTACTTCCGAGTTCATGTTGCATATAATACAAATAGCACAAAGAACGGTGTTTGGCTTTCTTCAGTTCAGCTTCCCGTCCTTTCTCATCCATTTCGATAATATTCGTATAATAGTCATTGCCCTGCATCGGCCAATTGATCATATACTTGTTATTCGGCAATTTTCCATATCGCATCACCATATCGAAATCCCAGGGTTTCAACACGGAATCGGTACAATTCTGGGATTTACAGGAGCAGTAAAACAGAGAAGGATCGTAATTTTCCGGACGTTCGATCGTCATATCCGCTTCCGGTCCATAATCTTTCAAAATCATGGCGTATGTCAGGTCCTGTATGATATCACAGTTTTTATCTCCGGCCCAGGCCTCTCCGCTGATATTCCGGTCCTCAATTCCGATATCGTACTTTACCCCGCAGGCTTTTGCCACATCCCCCAATTCTGTAGCATCGATCAGGATATCAGCTTCAAATACCTCCTGTTTCCCATTATGATCGGCCACTACTTTCCAGCCCGTTGCCGTTTTTTCTGCGGAAATAAACTTTGTCTCATATTGTACCGTCAGATTAGGCTCACGGGCTGCCATATTTTTGTATATCCGGGCACCGACAGAGGGTTCGAACAACACATTGCTCACCCAACCGGTAGCCAGAGCCCCCAGACTCCCGTAGTGAGCCACCAAGCTATCCCTGAATTCACCGAATATCCCGGCCGGCATTCTGTAATTACCGTCTACGGCACTGACGCCTGCCGATGTCAACATACCTCCCAGCCACAAATGTTCTTCCAATATGATCGTCTTTGCTCCCAGACGTGCCGACTGAATACCCGCAGCCACACCGCTGGCACTTCCTCCGATCACCAGAACCTCGGTTTTAGGCCCGGAGCAAGCGCTGCAAAAAAACAAAGCGGCAAATACAACCGATAAAATTATTCTATTTTTCATTAGCCGATACCATTAAAGTTTTATACCGAAATGTTCACAATACCGCTCATACAAACAGGGCGCCTGCAGATAGGCCGAATTAGGACTCATAAAATGAGAAAATTCAAATGTTATGGCATTTTCCATACCGGCCTTCCGGGCTGCTTCCAATTTCAATAACAATTTCTCCCATTTGATCGGGAAAAACCGAATCGGCATATCCCGGTCAAAAGACTCGATGTTGGTCCAGCAATGCATACCGTATTTATCGGCCAGCTTCTTATTGATCTCCAGGTAGCCGGGCAACTCATGATAATCGACCTGACCGTCCTGAAATGCTAAAATATCCACAGCCCCCTTCACATTATCCAAAATCTCATTCCACTCCGCTTCATGCTGCTGCACAGAAATTGCCTGATCTCCGGACATCACCTGATCGGTTTTTACGCCATGAATATAAGGCGAAACCAATGTCGTCAGATTCCCGGATACAGCTTTGGCATGTTTGCCGACTTCAGCGTAAATTTTCGACATATTTTTGGTGCGGCGGCTGATTTCCTGTGACAAATACCATCCCTGGAAAGAGCGATGATGCCCGTATTTTTTCCATACTTCATCAATCAACCGCATATTCAAATCGATTTCCTTCTGAAAAGAACCCTCTATCCAATATTTCCCGGAATCATACATACCGAAAAAATATTTCATATCGTATTTATCAGCCAAAGTCAAAAACAATTCGACCAGATCTACAGGAGGATAATACACATCTTCCGTAGCCAACAGCGAATCGAAAGGAGAAGCGATCCATTTTCCCAAGCCCGAACGAATCATTACGACAGTGTCGATCCCCATTCTCTTCATTGCCCTGAAATCGGCATCCCATTCCTTTACCCCCCAATTCTGATGGGGAATATCCCAACTGACCTCATCCAAAAAAGTCGCTTTAATCGGCATCCCCTTAAATATTCCCGGTGTTTCGAAACGCTTGTTGTCCAATTTTTCCGAAGCCCGGCTTCCACTTTCCATCGCCCCTAATTTTTCCAAATCCACATGCCCCTCTGAGGCTGAAAGCATCGACGGCAGCATAAAAGCAGAAGCTCCACAAGCCATTTTTTTCAAAAAATCCCTTCGGTTATTCGATCCTTTTTCCATAGTAAATTAGTTTTACACAATTATTATATAGCATTCATTCATTTCACCATTCATACGTCATCGGTCAGGTTCTCCAAAACCACCGGATACGCGTAAACAAAACAGCTACCCCAGCAGATAGCACCGTTAAAACGATTCCCTTCAAAAACCCCAGCCATGCGTTATTGTCCAACAGCTCCAGATAAGGAGTCATCCCCAGTAATCCCAGCAAAGGCATAACGACCAGACTCGTCGCAACATAAGCAATCATCGGATTTTGTCCGGCCATAATCAAAAATTTCAAAGCCTTCCGGTACGGATAGTAATCACACATTATATTGAAAAAAAGCAAGGCCATAAAAGCCAGACCGGAAGTCACAAAATAATAACTGTACGTAGAATGATCCTTACGAATTCCCCCTTCGAAAGCTTCGAAAAAAAGTCCCAGCAACAACAGATAACCTCCCGTATAAAATAACTTTTTCCAAAGCCGCTCATAATCACCCGCCCCTTTCCGTAACAATAACAATCCGAAAATCAGCATTAAAACGGTCACGCAAAGATTTACCAATAGCCAACGGGCATACAAACCGCATAAATTACCCACAATCAACCCAAGCGTCAATATGATCAAACAAACGGGCACACATTTTCTTCTGTTATCCTTTGAAGAGCTTGCCTGCCGCATCCACTCCTGTAAATACTCTCCGGCTACAATTCCCGGAATAACAATAAACAGATACTTCAGATAATTAAAATGATACATCCAGGGAACCGGCGTATAATCAAACAAAACCTTCACCCAGGAACCCTCTGTCGTACTTCCGAGAAACACAGCCATCACGAAAGGCAATACGCCAACACATACCCAAGGCTTCCCAAACGTCAGAATATAAATGCATGATCCGAAAACAGCCATGTTCGCCAATACCAGTATAATAATATTGCTGTATCCGAAAGAAAATTCCCTTCCTCCGGCATAAGACAGATTCACCAAAATCAAAGCTCCGACCAAAAAAGCCCCGGCCTTTACCGCACGGTGTCCCCACTCCGGCAACTTAAACGGGAGCCGCATAAACATCGGAAACAGCAAAACAAATCCACCCAGCGATATAAGCCAAGCCCGGCTGTCCTGGGGCGAACTCAACGTCCAGGGGTACAAATGCTGTATGTAAATGGCAAAAAAAGTAAGTTGCCCCCCTCTCAGCAAAGCAGCTTTCAATAAACAAACCCGGGAAACACCTCCAGCAAGTTTTTTACCGATAGAAAAAGGGAAAGCCGCTCCCATAGCAAACAGAAAAAAAGGAAAAACCAAATCCACCCATGTGATTCCATATACCGTCGGATCAAAATGATGATCAGGAGGAGGAACCTGTGCATGATACATCCAACCGGGTAAAATGCCGAAGGCAATCGTTGCCGAAAGTATCATCGTCAAAATAGCATAGCCTCTTAAAGCATCCAAAGAATAAGCTCTCTTATCAGCACACATCAGTAATAAACTATTTTTTAATTGTAGATTTTCAGATTGACGATTTTAGATTGAATCCACAATTCCCCCTGTAACTCCAAAAAACCGTAAATCTAAATGAAAATATCCCAAGCAATTTCAAAATTTCGCTCAAATATACACCACTTTTTTAAATTTACAAGCATTATTATTAAATTATTTTAAAATATAGTTTTTAATACTGCGAATTGAAACTTACCAATTAACCTTCAACGTTTGTCGAACGTTTTAATTACAGATTTTATATTGACGATTTTAGACTGAAAGAATTGATCACGAATCTGGTTGCCGGATAATTTAAAATTTACAATCTAAAATTTACAATTTATATGAACTTTGAAAAACAAAAAACGGAGTCTGAAAATGAATTCAGACTCCGTTTTTCACACTTACTACAATTACAAATTCTTTACCGATAGGTCAGAATTTATACGATACCCCCAAAGAAGCTGTAATAGCACTGGATGTATAATGTCCGCTAAAAGTATCGATCTGGGTCGGTATTACGATATTATTATAGGTATAGGAACCGTCCCGCCCGATACCCTGAATATACAGGAATGCAAAATCGAATTGCAGATTTTTATACGGTTCGAAAGACAATCCGGCAGACATACCGATTTTATTCATACCCGGTGTTTCCGGATTATAATTATTCTTACGAATCGGACTTTGGTCGAAATATACACCGGCACGAACATCCAGGCGGTCCGTTGCCTTATACTCGGCACCGATACGCGCTATAATGGTATTTTTATAATCCTTCTTAGCCTTAATCGGTGAAATTCCCAATTCCGGTTCATTAAAATAAACATTCAGCGAATCGTAAGCATTCCATCCGACATATTGTAAATCCAATGCCAACTCCCAACGGTTTGTCGGCCGGTAACTAACGCCGATAGTCGTATTGGAAGGGAGGGGCAATTCTGCCCGGAACGATCCCTGATCGTATTTAGGCACGGCAAACATCGGCGCCAATTTTCCTAAAGTTCCCATCAAATCCTCCACAGCGCGATTGGCATAGTCCAAAGAAGCATCTCCTTCTTTTACCCGCATTTTTATTTTAGAACGATAGGATATCCCTACTGATACTTTATCGGAAATGTCATACAACACGCCGATATTAAATCCGGCACGCACACCGGCTTTCCCATCCAGTGTTGCCGCTGCAGGCGGGAACTTATTATCCCGGATCGTCTCGACAAAATAATTCTTTTGCTCTTCGGGCAACGGCAACTGCTCGATAATATTACCGATCATCTGAAAATCGGCCGTACTCATAAGAGCCCGGGATAAATTGACATTTCCGATCGCCAGCATCAAACCCACACCCACACTCAATTTATCCGTAATCTTATAAGAGAGAGTCGGTTGTAACACATAAGATCTCAACGAAATATCCTGTATTAAATTGACTCCCGCCCAATTTTTCGGCCATTTCAAGCCATTCCCGTAAGGTGTCGTCAAACTGATTCCGGCTGCCAGATTATCGTATATCCGGTAACCGGCATAGGCATATAAAGGCGTACTTAACGGATTATCCGTCTTTGCCGAATAACCGTCATGGGTATACTTAGCCTTAGCTGCAACAGCCGACACGCCGACTGAAATGTCCATATGGTTGTTCAGCCAAACAAGCCCGGCCGGATTAAAATGCATACTCTCAGCCCCCAGTTTCATTCCTGTTCCGACATGTCCCATGCCCGTCTGTTTAGCGCTCAAAACATTTACCTGATATCCTTCTGCAAACACTGAATTTCCCAATATACAGGCCAAAACCCAAATCATTAATTTTCTCATTCAATTATTATTTCATTTATACCTCAGAAAAACGGAAACCGGACAAAAAAGTTTTCCTTTACCGTCATTCAATTTCACTTAAAGGCGGCAAAATTAACATATAATTCCGGGCTTGTTTCTACTTTACGGTATGTTATCGGGAAGAGCCGAATAAACGCCAGCGCTATATTTATTCCAACACCAAGGACAGGCGTGTCCTTTGATTGGCTTTTACCGGTAAATCGGACAGAAGGATACGACGGTTGCGGACCCGTCCGTTTTGCCTGTAACTGATGATAAGCGTACAATCGAAATTATCCGGGAGAGTCGGGAAATAAACACCTTCGTAATATCCTGTTTCCGGATTATGCCGCAAGGTATGAAAGATGGCATAAGGAGAGGTACTCTCTGTAAATTGGCCGGAACAGCTATAACGACCGTCCGTATGAAAATTATTATACATCCGGTTGACGGAAAAACCGATTGAAATCGTATGTAAGACAATATCCGGGGCCACCTTTTTCATATCAACCTGTACCAACCCCGTAATTCTTCTAAGGACAACGGATTTTACCCCCGGACTACCGGCTGTGAAAGACAGACCGGCAAAAAAATAATCGTGGTATACTGCAGCGCGGGACCTCTGTTCGGCAGCGACCCATATATCTCCCAATGCCGGTTCTGCCTGTACCTCAACAGGCGGATACCCGACAGGGGTATAATTTACAACCCGCCCTTCCCCAAGCACACACATCCGGTATTCACCGGCGGGCAAAGTAACCCGGAAACCGGATTCTATTTCAGTTTCGGTCAGGACCTCCTCCCGTACACGGTCACCGGATTCGTTATAAATGATATACCTTATCTGGCTCACAACATCAGAAACGGCAGCGGTCGTCCTCATCCGGAACGGGTCTTCATATACGTCCATAAATGCAATGACAGAAGTAGGGAGAAAAAACGTCTCGGTTATTGTACTTTCCGGTATAATACACGCCTCAGGCATATCTTCCGAACAAGAAAAACAGAAAAACAGAAAAATAAAAAGATAATATATCGGTATCCGTTTCATGGCTAAAAATTTGGTAATGGATAATCTTCCGGGCATTCCGGTGCCGGCAACACCATATTAATCAGATGATCCCTGGACATGGTAGCATCCGATTTCAGAAAATAATTATAACCCACAAAATCCGAACCGGAAATCCCGTCATTCCAGGTAGCATCTATAGCATAGTATTTCCCATCTACCCGGACAATATTCCAGGCATGGGGCACAGTGGATCCATTCGAAAACAACGCATCACCGCCTACAAAAATAGCTTGAATACCCGTACGCTGCAATAGATATTGTAACGTCCGGGCATACCCCTCGCATACCACTTTCCCAGTCACTAACCCGCCGATAATGTTTCCACCGAAGGAAGAGGTCATCCCTCCGTAACTGACACTTCTCAGAAACAGATCGTGAACCGTTTTTACCTTTTCAAACTCAGACAGGCCCGAAGGAACACGATCCAAAAGTTTACCGGCAGCGGAGATGACCAGCTCCGTTCTCATATCGAAAGTGGGCCGCATGGCAATCAGGTCCATACGATAACTGATGACCTGTCCGGCAGGGTCCAGCCGGTACGATGTAATAATCCCGGTATTGAACATGATAGCCATATCGTTCAGCAAAGAACGGGACACCCTCAGAAATTCCTCCTTAGTGAATCTTTCTCTTAAATCGCCTGTCAGTTCAACGATAAGCCGTTCTCCGGGCCTAAGTGTTTCGGTAAAATTGTTGGCTTTATCAAACATAGACCGGTACAACTTTTTTTCCAACGTATCCCGAAGTTGGTTGTAATAATAAAAAACATCGGCTGCGTTCAATAAGTCAATCCCTTCATCTGGAAGCGGTGAAGGCAATACCCCCTGTCCGGCGTCGGGAAGCAGTATATCCGCTTCCCAATCCGAAACCTGAATTGCATATCCGCCGTCTTCCCCCGGAATTTCCGCTATTGTCAATTTATATGCCGTATTCTTCCGGGAACAGAGTAAAACACGTTTTGCCACAACCCGTCCATCGGGATCATTTCGAAGCTTTACAATCAGATGGGTTCCGTCCGGACCTCCGTCGTCCGGATAGAGATAACAAACGGGCTTATGGATATTCATCTGATCGATCGTTTCATTTACAGGAAGAAGCACGGAAACCGAACGCTCCGGGAAGATTCCTTCCCGGAAAAGATATCCACCGGTCCTTCCGTTTACGATTTCAACCGATACGACGCTTAATTCACGCTGCCGTTCCGGACTCATCCCATCCGCTGCCGCAATATATACTTTGGCAAAAGTACGGTCGAACTTTATATCTCCACCGGGCATATCCGTTCCCCCGGCCCGAAAAGATACTTTTGCCGACATGACAAAATGCGTACTATCCCCATTCAGAGAATCCCTGGTGAATAATCCGTCAAACCTTGATACGTCGAAAACGGACTCAGGCTCCATATCCAATGGATCGGAAAGGGCCGAAGCATTAACCACGAAATAAGCGCATACGGTTTGCCCGGCATACGCGGCGGGAATGACGGTGTGTACGCGCACTCCTGATCCACCCGGCAAAACAACAGCATCGACTTTTTTAATAAACCGACCGGAAGAAGGCGCAACAAAAAAGACAGTCGCATTCCGGATTACGTCCGCACCGGACACATCCGTTCCTGCCGGAACGTTGGTTACAACAGAAAAACGGGTCTCACCGTCAACGGGCAAAAGCTCCTCCTCACCCCGCGTGCAAGCAGCCAGCAACGACAGTGCGACAAGCCCGACCATATGTATTTTTATTCGTAACCTATTCATACGACAATATCTTTAATTACCCCCTCAAACAAGCCATTATCTATAAATTCCGACAACATTTTTGATCCTTCCAAAAGGAAAAATCATCCTTTATTCACCCGACAAGGTCTTCTGTAACCGTATCTCCCGGAATCCAATCGTTTATAATTCCGGACAACTCCACCTCCAGATCATCTGCATGTATCGTAATATCATATGTATACACCGTCCCTTTCTGAAAATGCCGGTCTGCTTTCAACACATAATGATAAATTTTACCGTCATTCGTTACGGTAAACAATCGGTTTGACATTCCCACTGTCTGAGGAATAACAATAGCCTGATATACGTTTTCTCCAACAGAACGCAAAGGAGTAACCGGAGTAATCGTTCCTGTTGCTTCTCCGAGCTCTCCGTCGGCCAGGTTCAATTGAACGGAGGGTTTTGTACCCTCGATTAAGACAATGGGAGAATGGAGCGTAACACCGATTCCGGCTTTCAAGCTGATTCTGATTTTTGACAGTTGATGCTCGAATATCACTTGTGGAGGCCTACGTTGTAACGTTTCAACCTCCAATAATCGTCCCCACAACAAATCCGACTGTTTCAATGCTTCCGGTGTCGATTGCTCCCGTCTTACAGAAAAAGACAACACATTTCCCTCAGCTAAACCTTCAGACACATAAGGTCCATAAGCATAAAGATCGACCCGGTGAATTCCGGCCGGATAAAAAGCAGGATTCAAAGGCTTCATCGTCTCTCCGTCCAGATGAAGCCTCAGGTTATCGAACAGGTTGCCGGCAGGTTTCAATGTTCCGGGAACAGAAGCTTCCGGACGATTTACGACATACAAACCGAGAATATCTTCCGGAGAAAAAGAAGCGTATTCGGATTCAAATGTTCGTGTCATCCCGTTAAAAGCCACTTCTTCAACCTTACTTTTCGTTTCATGTATAAAACAGGATTGAAAAAACAGAATCAGAACGATCAGGAATAGCCCCCTTGTATTTGTATTGACAATCATATGTAAAAAATAATTTTACCGGCAATCGGATACGGCCAGTTGTTTATATTGATAATAACATTTCAAATATAAGCCAAATAATATTAACATGAATTAACATTTCGTTCGAAAGCATTATCATTTCGTCCCGGTTCTCCGAAAATCACCATAAAATAAATATCAAAGCAATTACTTTATCTGCGAAACGCCATCGGGACATTTTTATCGCCGGATGACAAATTTGGAAGTTTAATTGTATCTTTGTAAAACAATGCGAAAAGATATGATTGAATTTATCCTTACAGAAGAATATATCGAACTCATCCGGCTTTTAAAACTTGTCCGGATTGCAGATTCCGGCGGAATGGCTAAAATGCTGGTCGAAAACGGGGAGGTAAAGCGCAACGGAGAAACGGAATACCGGAAACGGGCAAAAATAAAGGCAGGAGAAACAATCGAAGTCGCAGGAGAAACAATCCGGGTAAAAGCCTGAATCAGTGACTTTGTAATCTTTTCTTTTCAATCTCGAAAGCAATCCGGTGGCTTTCCAACGAAGTTTCTATATTGGTCAGCAAAGCATCCGGATTTTTTTCCCGTATGGAACGGATGAAATCACCAACGATATAGAGATCGGCTCCTCCATGGTAATTACACTCGCCGGAACTATCCGTAAAATCATATACCTCATCAGTCAGTCCGGGCTGAAAATACTTTATCGTCAACGATTTTTCATTTCCCGACAATTCACCACCGCTAAACATGATGTGTGTTTTCCTTGCTCCTTCTCTGGTAAAGGCATCCATAGAAAAATTGACCGTCACATCATTTTCCATCCGCATGGAAACGACCTGATGATCGACAACATCATTGTCGCAACGATATACACAACGTCCGTAAGGCCCTTCCCGCAATTCTTTTAATATAACTTCGTCTGCATCCCCTTCCTCCGGCAAATCGAAATGGCGCAACCAACGTTTCTGCCGGTAATACAAATGAATCGCAGAATAAGGACATGTTTTTTCAACAAGGCAACCATCGGTACAACGGGCTGTACTTCCGGCAGGAGCATTGCTTTCCTTAAACCATTTCAAAGACCCGAAAGAACTGACTTCCCGGCATTTTTTTCCCGTCAGCCAGACCAACAAATCCAAATCGTGACAGGCCTTAGACAAAATCATCGGATTCGTCTCTTCCTCCCGCCTCCAGAGCCCCCGCACAAAAGCATGGGTCATCCGTTCGATTCCGACCTCCTCCTGATGATTTAAAGTAATCATCTCTCCTAATTTGCCGCTATCGATAACTTCCCGGATTTTACGGAAATAAGGATGATAGCGCAACACATGACAAACCCCGGCAATACAGTTATTTTCCCGGGCCTTCCGAACGATATCCAAACATTGCTGCCAACTTTGGGCAATCGGTTTTTCCAACAAAATATGATATCCTTTTTCCAGAGCCATCATTGCCGGCCGGTAATGCAAATGATCCGGCGTACATAAAAAAACAGCATCGGCAACTTTAGGACCGGACAAAAAATCCTCCCAGGAAGCAAAACAACGGGCAGGCAATAATTTAAAAGAAGTCGCATAATGCTGACGGCGAGCCTCATTGGGATCGACCACAGCAACCAATTCAACCTCTTCGGGATGCATGCGTATGTATTCAGCATAGGCATTCATCCGGTTACCGGCTCCGATCGCTACAATTGTTACCTTTTGCACGTTTTCAAATTCTGATTTTATCTCAATACATTTCCAACATATCTTTCAGCGAACCGAGGTAATATTTTTTCCATCCTTCCACAATCTCGTCATACACCTCTTCCGGAATATTCGAGTGTTCCAAAACAACCTGCGTATTCCCGCTGCCCTCTTTACGCAATTCAATTCTTACGACAGAAGGATGTTCCGTCTCTCCGAAAAACCACTCCTGTACCAACCGTTTATTCGGGACAATTTCCAGATTCACCCCCGCAATATCTCCTTCCCACAAAGAAAACTCATAACCGGCTTCGGGTTTCATATCAGCCGGATAACCGCTCCACAATTCAATCTGAAACGGATTTGTCAAAGCCGAGAATACCTCTTCGGGCTCGGCAGCAATCTTCAATTTATAGTTAAAATCCATATTATTCATTTCAATGGGATATTGCAAATATAGTACCGTCCGGACAAATTTCAAACATCTTTCTCCCGAAAGGCATCCAATAAAGAAAAAATATCCGCAGGCCGGTTCTCTTCCGGATAAAGTTCTTTCAGCAAACAGGATGCGGCCACTGTAATTTCCTGCTTCTCCCAGTAAACCGGATGAACGTAATTCAAATATTTCAATACCCGGAAAGCATTGAAGTTATCGAAAAAACGCTTCCGGAATTGCTTGTCAGACGCACTGTTCGCCTTTACTTCAGCAATCCGGTTCTCAAAATCATGTTCCGACAAAAACGCTCTTAAACTTTCCGGCTGCTTTCCAATCCAAAGTGTTAATTCCGCCTCCGTCATGCAATACATCGAAGCCACCGAATCGAAAAAAACCTTCAACACCTGAAAAGCCTCCAAATGATAAGTATTAAAATGCCCCCCGGTTTCCATAATCTGGCGGACAGCTTGCCCCGTTCCAAACGGAGTACGTTCCGACAAACGGGCAGCCGGAAACACACAGGTTGCCGGCAAACGGGCAAAACGCCCTGTCGCTATCAATTTCTGAATAAAATAAAAGTCTTCTCCGGCCTGTCGTTTGCTCATTCCGCCTTCAGCCGCATAATCCAAAGCACGGACGGCAAAAGCCGATCCCAGACAGGTATATGCGTACGGATGTCCGATATACTCCAGGCACATCCGGTAATAACGCAAATACAGCTCATACCTGCACATAGCCGCCAATTGCTCCTGCTTTATATTTTCCGGCCAGATGTGTTTATAGGCAAGGGCAACGCCGGCACGGTTATTATTCCGGAAAGCTTCTGATACTGCCGTACAATAATTTTTCTCAACCAACGTATCGGCATCCAACGAAGCAATGACCCCATCAGGCAGCCCCCGGTCATAAAAATAACGGGCAGCCGCATCCATCGCTATTTTTCGGGCAACACCGACACCGGATTGCTTCGCCGGCAAATCGAACGCCCGGCAGATCCGGAATTGTATCCCGGTATCCGGTTGAGCGGACACATATTCCAGCAACTTCACATACAGGGCTTCGTTCCTCTTTTTAACATCCGCTCCGCAATCTTCGGCGTAATTTACCAGAACGATCACACCTACCGGCCCGGAGGTCAAAGAACAGGCCGCCAGAGAATCGATCGTAAAAAAAATATCCGGGTCATCATAAACCGGAATGGTAACGATAAGAGAAAGCGTATCCGGGAAGTCCGGAACGATAACGGGAGGATTTTTTGAAAAATAGCGATCAAAAACTTTCATGCACAACCGCTATAAAAAAAGGCTGATTACTCAGCCTTCTTTTGATTATTATACTGTTCGTTCAATCGCTTAACGACATCCTTTGTGATATCAAATCCATCCTGTGCATAAAGGACATTTCCGGCAATAACCGTACTCAAAACGACATTATAGCCTCTCTCTTTATTGTAATCGGTCAGGCAGGCTGTAATCGCTTCAAACAAACGCTTGTTCAATTCACTTTGCTCCTTCATTGACTTTTCAGTCATTTCCTGCTGGAGCATCTGTAATCTCTGGTTTTTATCCAGCAATTCCTGACGGGCCGCTTCAGCTCTTTCCCGGGATATAAAACCGCCATTTTCCAGTTTACGCTGAAAATCATTCGCTTCTTTATCCAATTGCTTTGCCTTCATATTCAACTCCGTTCTTCTCTCTTCCTGCTTTTTCAGAAAAGCCTCATTCAACTCGACGGAAAGCAAATAATTACTCAATAATGTATCGGTATTTATATATACTATTTTAGTTCCTGCACCCGTACCGGCTTCAGTGCTAACCTGACATTCACCAACCTTTTTATCCCCGGTGAAATGCAACACATAAAGTACAGCTACAGCAATTAATAATACAACATTCAATACAATAGAATAATTCTTCATGACATTATGACTTTGTTAATACTATACGCACTGTTCATTTACAGATTTAACGCAACAAAGATAAACTTATCTTCTCTTAATCTCTATGTTTTTCTCTTTTTTCTGTATAAAAAATTTTATTTAACAGGCTTTAAGCTTTTCAAAAGCATCAATTTTCAAGCCTGCTTTTTTCCTTACGGTCCACAGAAAAAATCATTTTTAACAAATCCACTTCTTCCTGCCTCAAAGGTTCCGGCTCGTTCTGAAACTTACGGGCACGACGCAACTGTTGATACACCCTTAAACTTTCCAACCCGACACCCAATTTGACATCGACATGTCCTTTATTGGTACTGGCAGCAAAATCATCCAACACCCTTTTCTGATTCTGTTCAGGAGTCCATTCCAATTGAAGCGAAAAAGCATCCCGCTCCAAACCGGCCATATTATTCTTTGCATTCATCCGGTATTGCCGGGTTTGTTCCCCGTATCTTCTCCTTACAACCACTTCCGGTAAATGAACGGTATCGGAGGTCACGAAAACGGCCAATATATACTCATCCCCCGGTAAAGAATCCGGCACAACGACCTCGTACGGCCTATAACCGATATGTGTAAAGTAAATCGTATCTCCGGCCGCAGTATTCATAGCAAAACGTCCCGTCAGATCCGTCGTCGTCAGCATTCCTCCCCGCCTGCAATTGACATTTGCCAACGGACGGGTCGTTCCACTGTCAAAGACAATTCCGGAAAAACGGACTTCTTCCGCCTGCGGTTGCATTTGTGCATACGAAGCATTCAGAATAAATACAAAAAACAAAAGGGAACTAATTTTTTTCATTCTCTTTAGCAATTTCCGTATGTTGTAAAATATTCAACAACAACTCCCTGGCACGAAACAATTGAGCTTTTACTGTCCCCAGCGGAATAGCCAGTTCATCAGCAATTTCCTCATAAGAGAATTCATCGAAATAACGTAATTCGATCAAACGACGGTAACGTCCTTTCAGCATCGACACCTTCTCCCGCATAAAATCCGCACGCTGCGAGCGAATAGCCTCTTCATCCGGGGTACGGATATCCGCCGGAATACTATTGATATAACCACGGTCCTCCGGATTTATGTCATCCTTGTCCAAGGACACGGTCAACGTCTTTCGTTTACGAATAAAATCAATCGTATTATTGGAAGCGATTTTAAACAGCCAAGTACTAAAAGCAAACTGAGGCGAATAGTAATTTAAGCTGGAAAATGCTTTCTCAAAAGCTTCAAACATCAGATCTTCGGCATCCGTACGGTTATTTACCATTTTCAAAATCATAAAGTACACGGAATCCTTATATCTTTTGAAAAGTTCTGCGTAAGCTTTCTCATCACCGGCAATCGCATTTTTAACTATTTTATAATCGTAAAGCGCCTTTTCCGATAAATTATTGGTTATCTCCATTTCTTGCTTGTAAAAATTGAGTATATATTATAATACCATCTGTATAAAAAACCTACAGAACTGACAAATAACGAAATTAAGAATAATTTCTTTTGTTTCAGATGCTTCAAATAGATATTTATCGTTATAAAATCTATTAAAAATGTTAACAATATACACGCAATTATATATTCTCTAAATATTTGTTTAAAAAGTAAAAAAAACAGAAAAATATATAATAAAGTACGAATAATTGTATCTATTTCAGCTCTTAACCAAGCCTTTACAGGCCATCTTCTTTTATTAATATAATAATACGAAGAATCCTCCTTCCAGGTTTTCTTTTTATCATCATTTATAATTATAAATGTATTTTCCTTTTTGGCCACTTTCACCTTTCCCAAGCCGGACAAAACATTCACCATCTCATTATCGTATCCGATATAGCTCTGTGAATTCCTCGAGAATCCTCTTTTGGAAATATAGAACTTTTTCCGGTATCCCATATTTCTGCCGTCTCCCGATACATAACATTTTGCCTTAATCAACAAAAACATCTTCAGGAAGCGCATAAAGCGAATTCCACGACGAATGCCCATCCCTTTCCTTTGATCCGGATAATTGGCATATCCTAATACAACGGCGGTATCCGGCGTAAAGTAGGACTGCATGTTTTTAATCCATTCATTGGAAGCCGGACGGCAATCAATTTCAGAAAAAAGCAGGATATCATGCCGGGCAGCCAGAATACCTATATTAATAGCAATCTTTTTCGTACTTCGAAACTTCGTCTCCGGAAAAATCCGGGTCGTTCGGAGATGGGGATATTTTTGCTGCATCTCTGCCAAGACCTCCTGTGTGTTGTCTTCTGAACATTCATCGACGACAATCACTTCAAAATCGGGATAATCCTGTTCCAGAAAAAAACAAAGATTCTCTTTCAATTCCTCAGCCCGGTTATTAGAAGTAATAATGACCGATATACCTTCCCCTTCTTTTGCCGTACTTCCCTTCTCCCGGGAAGTGATCAATACACTTTTATAAATAACGACAATCAAATGGTATAGAAAGAAGATTCCGCATAAAATAAGGATATATACATTTCCCCCCAAAAGACTCCACAATTCCGTAAAATAACTACTCATGATTCATTCCATAATATTAAACCGCTAATAAATGCATCTCATTCCCGTTAAAACTTTGTTTTAGGATGATCCATAAATGAAAATCCGGATATATGCGATTCAATTTTACAATTCAATTACAATCCATTTGGTTTACATTTTACCCGATTTTAAAAAATCAGACAAATATACTCACTTCTCAAAGATTTTTTTTGCAATTCAGAATATATTTTATCAAATTTAGGTGTTTTTACTAACATATAAATTTTAACGCATATGAGCCAAAAACCTAAAGGAATTATCGGTATATTAACCGGAGGTGGAGATGTACCAGGATTAAATCCGGCTATCCGTGCCGTCACGATCAGAGCTTTAAGAGAAGGATATAAAGTGATTGGTATTCGCCGGGGCTGGCGGGGGTTAATAGATATTGTCCGGGACAAGAAAGTGGATAATTCAAATAACTTTTTTGAGTTAACGGAAGATATCGTCAACAGAGCAGGCCGCACCGGCGGAACTTTTCTACATACTTCCCGCACAAGGGCATCGCATGTTCCCCAGGAATCCGTTCCGGCACATTTAAAAGATAAATATTCGGAAAAAGTAAACGACCTGACTCCGGAAGTCCTCCAGAACCTCGATTTTATGGGCATCGACTACCTCGTTCCCATCGGAGGTGACGACACCTTGAGTTATGGGGTGAGATTAAGCAAAGAAGGAGTAAAAGTGATCGCAATCCCCAAAACCATGGACAATGACGTTCCGGGTACGGACTATTGCATCGGTTTCAGCACCTGTATCACCCGTACAATCGAATTGACCCACAGCTTGCGTACCTGTGCCGGTTCTCATGAACGCCTGTTGGTATTGGAGGTTTTCGGACGCTACGCGGGCTTTTCAGCCATGCTCCCCACCCTGGCCGGAGCCGCTAACCGCTGTGTCATTCCGGAATACCAGTTCAATATCGACCACCTATGTGAACTTTTATGCCAGGATCGTTACACGAACCCCAGCAAATATTCCGTCGTACTGATTTCGGAAGGGGCAACCTATAGCGGTGGCGACATGATGTTCCAAAGCCAGGAAGCCGATATGTTCGGTCACAAAAAGCTGGGAGGTATCGGAGATCACATCGCCAATCAACTGAAAGAGCTGTCTCCGAAATTCAACAACGGGGAAACCATCAATGTCATCAACCAGAAATTAGGTTATCTTGTACGCTGCGGTAATCCGGACGCGATGGATTCCATCGTTCCGATGGCATACGGGAACCTTGCCCTGGATCTGATCTCGAAAGGCATGCACGGACGATTGGTAATTTTACGTAACGGACGCTACGACAATGCACCGATCGAAATCGTCACCAGCACGAAAAAATTAGTGGATGTGGATAAATTTTATAACACCGAAAGATTACGTCCCAAATACAACAGTTTTGAATTCATGCCGCAAATGATTCTTTAAATATCAAAAAAGTCCCCGGAATCCGGGGACTTTTTCTGGTTACTTCTTCAACGTATCCGGTGCAATACTGTCAATTACAACGATACTTTCCTCCTCTATAATTACAGCCGAATCCTGCGGTTGAGTCTTTTGTTCAACCTTCTTTTTGTTGGAATTTCCACAAGATGCCAGCATCAGAACGATACAGGCGATAATGATATACCCCAATTTTGATTTGATATTCATTCTCATCTCTTCCTTTTTTTAGTTATACAACAACTATATACGCTTATCCCAAAAGGAAGTTTACAAAAATTGAAATTTTAATCCGAGAGACAAACTGAAAATATCGGTTATACTCAAATACTTATTCGTAAAATAACTGATAATATACAAATCATTGGTACCGACTTCGTAGAAAAAAGTAATGTGGTCGGACAAGCCTCTGGGATCCCAATTAAAACGGATACGCTGTCCGAAAGCGATGTTAAAACGTAAATTCGTCGCTACATTATAATACTTTTCGGGATATTTATCAGGCTCTTTCGTCCAAAATTCATTGCCGAAAATCTTATTGATGTAAAGACTGGCTGTAAAAGGCTCAAGAACCCACTTTTTCCTTTCATTCAGATTCACACGCCAAGGGATATAATTCTCCTTCAATGTAAACGTGATATGCCATTCCTTACCCTCAAACTTCGGCAGATAACCGAACAATATATCCGTCTCCCATTGTCTCTTTTTACCGTAATCCCAACCGCATCCCAAAGAAAATAGTCCCATTTCACCGGCAAACTGCACCTTATTGTATCTGGGAACCAATTTAGCCCAATTCGACTGATATTTTTCCTGCAGCCTTTCATGACGGGTCTGAGCATCAGCAAAAACCGTCATAAAAACCAAACAACCACACCCGATACATTTAAAAATGAACCACTTCATAACGATAAGAATCAGAAGTCACAGTGAACAATAAATAACTACGCCCTTTCATAGAACCGCAACCGTAATACAATACCCCGTCATCGAAAAAGTCGTTCACCATAACGGAATGAGCATGAGCATGTAAACAAAACTGCAGATTTTTCAACCGCTTGATATACTCCTGAAAAGGAGAAGCAACATTGTTATTAAAAACAACATCCCCGGGTTGCGCATGCATCGCTACAATGGTTTTATCGTACCCTCCTTCCTGCGCATCGGCGATTTCCCGTTCTAAAAACTTAAAATCGGGTACCGGGACGGCATAGTCGAATTCCAGGGCATTGGTATTCAAACACACGAATTTCACATTGCCATAACGGAAAGAAAAATTCAGATCTCCATACATCACCTTGTATACCTCCCTTCCCGACCCCAAATTATCGTGATTCCCGATAATCAGAACATAGGGAACCTTCAGCTTGCTCAAAATATCATGCATCCAGCAATATTCCTTTTTCATCCCGAAATCCGAGATATCTCCACCGTGTATCACCAGATCGATCTTTTCCAGCTTATTTACATGATTGACAAAATCCTTCGTTTCATCATACCAACGTTGAGAATCTCCCATAAAGACAAACCGGACCGTATCGCTGCCGGTATCCTTCTCCTTTAAGCGGGCGATATTTTTTACATTGATATTCTTATACTTACTTTCCAAACGTAAATCGTAAGGATGATATTCAAATACCCGGTCACATGCACACAATAAAAATACCGGGCATAGGTACAAAAACTTCCGGAACATCTCATTCAAATTTATCTGACTTATGCAAAATATATGCCTATCCGCCATTTAGCGGGAATAAATTTTATTTTTCGTTTCGTTTTTAACTTACTTCTCCCCATCTTTGTATAAAGAAACGGACAGAAAGTCTCCGGTAACATTGCAAATTTCAAGTTATATTCATGAAAATACATTTCATAGCCATAGGAGGCAGTGCTATGCATAACCTGGCACTGGCCCTGCACCAGAAAGGATATACCGTAAGCGGATCCGACGACGAAATATTCGAACCTTCTAAAAGCAGATTGGCGGCAGCCGGTATATTGCCCCAAGCCTGGGGATGGTTCCCGGAAAAGATCACGGCGGACCTGGATGCCGTCATATTGGGTATGCACGCCCGGGAAGACAACCCGGAACTGCAAAAAGCCAAAGAGCTCGGCCTGAAGATTTACAGCTATCCCGAATATCTATACGAACAGACAAAAGACAAAAAAAGAGTAATTGTAGGCGGAAGCCACGGGAAAACAACGACAACCTCCATGATTATGCATGTACTCCGGAACTGCGGAATACAATTCGACTATATGGTAGGCGCTCTACTCGAAGGATTTGAAACAATGGTTCATCTCAGTAAGGAGAGTAAAATAGCTGTATTTGAAGGCGACGAATACCTTTCTTCCCCCATCGATATGCGTCCGAAATTCCATCATTATTATCCGGATATAGCTATATTGACAGGGATTGCCTGGGATCACATGAATGTATTTCCGACATTTGAAAACTACGTCGAACAATTCGCTCTCTTCGTTGAAAAAATCTCTGACTCCGGAAAACTGATTTACTACGAAGGAGATGAAAACATACGTAAAATACTCCCGCGATGCCGGCCGACAGTGCGGACCATCCCTTACAACACTTTTCCGCACAAAACGAAAAATGGAAAAACCTATCTCGAAGGCCCGGAAGAAACCGGACTTCAGATATTCGGAGACCACAACCTCCAGAACATTTCCGCGGCATACCTTGCATGCAAAGAACTGGGTATCGACGATCACTCCTTCTTAAAAGCAATTGCATCCTATAAAGGGGCTGCCAAACGCCTCCAAAAAATCACGGAAAATCCAGGATCTGTAGCCTACCTCGATTTTGCCCATTCTCCGTCCAAATTAAAAGCGACGATCGAAGCCGTCCGCCAACAATATCCGGATAAAAAACTGCTGGCTTGTATGGAACTCCATACCTTCAGCAGCCTGAACGCCGATTTCTTACCCCAGTACAAAGGATGTATGGCAAGTGCTGATCAGGCTGTCGTTTTTTTCAATCCGGAAGTTGTACGTCACAAAAAATTACCGGAAATCACAACAAGCGATGTAAAAAAAGGATTCGCCGGAGAAAAACTGGAAGTGTTCACAGATAACTCAGCCTTACTGAAATATCTTTCCGAACAGGATTATACAAATACGGTCTTATTGATCATGACATCCGGAAATTTCTCCGGTATCGACATAAAAACAACTGCAGAAAAATTACTTCATCCATAAACCCGAAAAGGGCTGCTGACGGAAGATAGCAGCCCTTTTCAAAGACACTTTAACACGCAACTATCTATTTTCAAAAATTAAGTTTCGTAATCATAAAAAAAAATTCGCTTTCTGTATTGGTTTTAACCTATTTTTCCTATATTCTATGCAGGAATCAAAAGGAAAGTAAACTATTGTTTTGATTTTTGTAGGTAATTTATTTACATGTATATAAACTTAAAACACACCGCATATGGACATGACTCTAAATCAAAGACTTGACAAATTCCTTTACGAAAAGAATTTCACACAGGAACAGTTAAGAATCAAACTAGGTCTGAAAAACAGACAACAAGTCAGCAATTGGATCAATTGTCACGACCATATTCCGGATAAGCATCTGATTGCAATTATCAAGTTGTTTCCAGAACTAAATGCAAATTGGCTGCTACGAGGTGTAGGCTCAATGATTATCGATCAACAGCAACTCCGTCAAATCAACCGGAATGAATTCGGCTTTTGTGAAAATTGTGTCGATAAAGACAAAGAAATTTCCATGCTCAAAGAATTGCTGGAAAAGAAAGAGAATGAATTACGCCAACTCTACCGGGAATCCGGCAAACTGGAAGAAAGACTTTACCAATACGAAAAAAGAAAAAGTTAAGCTTGAAAATATATCTGCAAAAAAAACGGTAGACCTGATCGTGCGGTCTACCGTTTTTATATCATCCGGTTTATTCTTCTTCCCTGCAGTAGCGCTTGATAATATTATAGGCATCGGTAATTCCCAACTCGCCGGCCTTACTCAAATCTGCATTTGCCTCGGCCTTCCGCCCCACATAAATATAGAGCAATCCCCGGTTAAAATAAGCCTCGGCTAAATCCTTATCCATAGCAATCACCTGGGTATATGCTTCCATAGCCTGATCGATCTTCTCACTCTTTACATAAACATTCGCTATATTGAAAAGAGCGAATACAAAAGAGGGGTCGATCTCCAGACATTTCCGGTAATCTTCCAATACTTCCGAATAATCGACCGATCGCTTAACCTCCGGTGTGCTCCCGACAATCCGATTCGTATTGTCATCGATCGATTCGATATAATCGTACATCAGCATACGTGCATTGCCCCGGTTAAAAATAGCCAGAATATCTTTGGGATCAGCATCTACGACCTTATTAAAATCTTCTATGGCTTTGGGGTATTCCTGATTATTCATATAGAATATGCCCCGCAACAGATAAGCATCTGCATTTCCCTGTTGTATTTCATCCGAATAGCGTTCTATATTCATCCGGATCATCTCTTCCGGATAATTACATTTCCGGTTGGTAACGGAAAGGGAGGACGTATAATTATGCTGTTGGTTATAAGCCATAACATGCTGGTTATAATACTGTACTTTCCCACTCCGCAAAGAATCTATACTCAAATGCCGGATACAAAATATATCCTGTAATGCCACAATCACATTCCGATCCTGTACACGGCCGTTTATCACATCCCTCATCCGGTCATTCCGGGCACTGAAATCGATCAGACGGCGAAAATTCTCAGTCGTATCCACCAGTGCATTGCGATCACCGGCCTTCATTTTCCGGTAACGTTCCATAATCGCCGATGCCTGCGCATAATCCCGGTCTGCCGCAGCATAGTCTTTCATGGCATTCCCCACCGCCGCCCTGGCCATATAAGCCTTCACAAAATCCGGATACAAACGGATACTCTCGGAAAAATCGTTATAAGCACCGGGCAGGTCTTTGATCTCCATTTTTATCAATCCCCGGTTAAAATAAATCAAGATATTATCGGGATTCATTTCTACCACCTTATCCAAATCGGCAATGGCATTGTTGTAATCGCCGACTTCCCCGCGCAACATCGCCCGGTTATAATAAGCGTATATGTAATTACTGTCGATACGTACCACTTCCGAATAATCGTCGAGGGCTTCCTGATATTTCTTCATCTCATACCACACCATAGCCCGGCTCATCAGTATCCGTTTATTCTTCGGATTCGCTTTCAGAGCCCGGTTAAAATCTTCAATCGCATTGTGATAATCTTTCTGTCTGTACCACAAATAACCCCGCAATCCGAAGGCATCGTCCGAAAACATATTCAACTTAATAGCGGCATTACAATCCGCCAAAGCCCCGTCTACATCATCCAGTTTTTCCCGCATGATAGCCCGGTTTAAATAAGCGGCCAGCAATTTATTATCAATCAGCAAAGACTTCGAATAATCCTTTTCCGCCCCTTTATAATCCCCCATCTGTGCTTTGGTCATGCCCCGGTTGGCATACACATAAGCATCACTCGGATCCAGAGATATGGCATAATTATAATCTTTCATGGCCTCCTCATATTTCCGGAGGTTATGATAAGCGATTCCCCGGTACATATAAGCATGAAAATAATTCGGACTCAAATCGATTGCCCGGCTATAGTCCTGAATCGCCCCCTCGTAATCGTCCAGGTTCATCTTTGCGACCCCCCGGAAGAAATAGGGCTCCGACAAATAAGGCTTCAACCGTATAATATTATTGAAGTTATCAATAGCACTCACATAATCGTCGAAATAAATGGCATTCTTCCCCATCTGCAACATATTGTAAGTATTCCATTGCCCGTTGACATGTCCCCCGACACCCGTCAATACTCCCAATACCACCCATTTCAAAAAGATACGCTTCATTCGTTTAAAAATTAATCCGACGTAAATATAGAAAAAAGAAATGTGCTATAAAAATAGCCGGGAAAAATCCCGGCTATCCAAAAATTCATATCACTGATTAATCATCATCCTGATCGTCGTCTTTTACTCCGGGCTGGAATAAATAAGTCGTAACGTCTGTCGTTGTATAACCGGACTGAGCGACGGAGAAATTAGAACCTCCGGTTGCTACATATCCTCTATTATCCAATACGAAAGCGACAGCAGCCTGACGATAGTGTCCGCTCGGGAAACTGGTTACTTCGTCCCATCTGCCGGTCTCGCCCCGGTAAGGATTGAATTCCCAGCAATCGCTTAACACACTTCCTCTCGCTCCGGTTGCCAAATAGATACGGGCGGTTTTATCCTCTTCCTTACCTACCACAAAAGCTGTTGCATAGCCTCTTGGAATCTTACCGTAATCTCCGTCGTAATTGTGATAATCGGTATCTTTCAATACGTCCAGTTTAGCAAACTTCACACTCTGATACGGAGTAAACTTGATGACATCGTTCGGATAAGAACTTCCGTCAGCACCGGTAAAAATATAAGCGGTTTCTCCGATAACTGCCACACAGGCTCCGGCTCTCTTATCTCCGAACACTTCATTCATTTCCGTCCAGGTATCAGTGTCCAGATCATATTCCCACCAATCCTTCATCGCACCTACCTTGTCGTTTCCGTCACTATAATATCCGTAAGCAACATAAGCTTTTCCTCTGCCACCGGCTTTCGGTACATAAAAACCCAATGCATACTGACGGGGAGTTCCCGGGAAATCCGTCAATTTTGTCCAGCCTTGTCCCGGTGTATATTTCCAAAAATCTTTGAAATATTCAGATTTACCGCTACCGCCGGCTGCTGCATTCTGCGCATAACCTAATCCGACAAAAGCACTTGTTCCATCCGAAAAAGCAGTAGCACCGTAACGCGGTTTAAAATCATCCGGCAAAGTTTCCGCACGTTGCCATATTAAATCTTGTCCTGTTAGGGTACAAGTCCAGAAATCTTTTAATTCATTTGCATATTGATCGATTCCCAATCCGACATAAGCTACATCACCGATTGTAAAGGTTACCGCTCCCACACGACCGGTTCCTCCGAAACTTTCTACTTTTTTCCAGTTCCCGACCTTATCGTCATCGGAGCTACATGCCGCAAAGAACGATACCAGAACAGCTAAAAATAATAAATTCTTTACCGTTTTCATAAAATACTAGTATTTCAATTTTTATTTGTTTATTCTACCAAAACTCGGGCAAAACTACATAAATTATACACAAATACAATAAAAAATCTATTAAATTACGTTTCCAAACTTTATAATTCCTGTAATAACAAATTAAAATAGCTTTCACTTGTAATATTTTTAGAAAATAATTTTACCTTCGCCCTCTGATTATTGCAATGGATAAAATATGAGAAACATACTTTTCTTTTTCTTAATTTGTTTGTGCGGGGCGTGTAATAACGATGTCACTTCAATCGGGGAAGATTTAATCAACAACGAAAGTTATGTTGAAATCAAAACTTATAAAATCCCCACATCGACTGTAAAGCTGGACTCTTTTCCGACCTCGACCGGATATTCCAGCAGTACTTTAAAAGGTTTATTGGCCGGACGGGCAAACGATCCGATCACGGGAGTAACCATCACGACACCCTATTTTGAAATCGTACCTTCCGGAGGCTCGAGAGTCGAAAACACCTATATCTACGATTCGATCACCTTCAATGCCGTATTCAATAAAACGATTTGGGGAGATACAACCACCTTGCAACAATTCCACCTTTATCAATTAAAGGCAACACCGACTTTAAACCCGGACGACGATCTGATTTACAATAATGCCACGGTTCCTCACGAAGCAGAACCGCTCGGATCATATACGACATGGCCGACCCAGGAAAGGTTGAAAAAGTTTCAGTTCCGCCTGAACGATGAAGTAGGACGGGATTTATTCGATAAATTAAGGCAAAACGATTATGTCGTACAAAACGACCTCGATTTTATTCGTTATTTCAAAGGCCTGACCTTAATGGCCGATCCGTCCAACACCTGTATTTTCGGGCTTAGTCCGGCTGCCGACAGCATCGGTATAAAAATCCACTTTCACAGTTCGACGGGCGACCTGACCTATTCTTTCAATAAAAGTAAGAATTACAACCAATATACGTTTATGAATATCGTCAATAATGCCGCCGGGACACCCTATGCCGCACTGACGAAACAATCCGAAAACCTGCCATTTGCAGCAGCCAAACGCCCCAATGCCGTGGACGGCCAAACGGTTACCCAAGGTTTGAGCGGATATATGATTAAAATGAAATTACCGATTGCTCCGGCAGGTAATAAATACCAGACAATTGTCAAAGCGGAAATCGAATTGCATCCGCAACAATTTGTAACCACCTATTATCCGTTACCTAAAACCATATATTTTTACAAATCGGACGTAAGCAACAAGGCATTGTCCACGGTGACCAATATTGCCGGGAATGCCGTAACGGGTAGCCTTGTCTATAAACCGAACAAACCGGGATACGAAACCTATATCATCAATATTACGGATTTCTATAACTCGCTTTGTCAACGTACGGATGCAGAACAAAACAACGAGGTTCTGGTCAGCATCCCGTTAACTGAAATGCATAGTAGTTTCACCCGGTTGACAGTAGACGAAGTACCGGTATTAAAAGTTTATTATGCCCAATATGAGTAATTCCATATTATCTATGAAAAAAATTATTCTGCTTTTTATATTATCCGGATTTTCGGTGTGCACATTCGCTCAGAACAATACCGGGACTCCTTATTCCATGTATGGTATCGGACTATTACAGGATAATTACGGCCCTTATACCGCAATGGGAGGTGTTTCGGCTGCTATGCGCGATGCCAACAACATCAACTTTCTCAACCCGGCTTCCTATACGGCACTCGACAGTAACCGCTTTTACATTCAATTCGGAATTACCGGTGAATATGTAGGCATAGCCACAAACAAAGAAAGCAGCACCTACCGGGTAGCCCAGAATGCAGCCTTGAATATGGCGCTTCGTCTCTATCCGAACCTATTTGCTTCTTTCGGTTTCAACCAGAGATCGGACATCGGTTATGACCTGCATTACAAAGAAAGAATCAACGGAAGCGTCGACGAATACTACAACCAGCAAATATCGGGCAACGGCGGTTTGAACGATTTCTATTTAGGATTGGCCTATAAAGTTAAAAACCTGTCGGTCGGCTTAAATACCTCGTTGGTTTTCGGTAATATCGAAAAGCGGGTCACGTTGATTCCTGCCGTCACCGACAGCTATTACATCAATGCCCGGAATAAAATATCCGTACACGATGTTATTTTTAACCTCGGCCTTCAATACCTGTTTACCCTGTCTCCGAAATCCAAACTGACACTGGGAACATCGTTCAATTTAGGGACCGATCTGGCTGCCAAAAAAGACTTCACATCCTATAAGATCAATTCGAGCACTTCCGACCAGCAAACACTGGAAGATGAAGTATTGAGACGGGGCGGCATAAAATATCCGTTCCGGATCATCAGCGGTTTTGCATACGACTACAAAGACAAATGGATGCTGGCAGGAGATTATACCTTCCAGAAAATGTCTGCCTACGAAGAATTCAAAGTCAATCAGGATTACCACGATTATCACAAAGTTTCTCTGGGCGCGTCTTTAATGCCGGCACGTTACGGACGCTACTGGTGGCAACGCAACAAATACATTTTAGGAACTTATATGGTCCGCTCTCAAATTAAATTGAACAATACCTTTATCAATACCTATGCCATTACTTTCGGTACCCAAATGCCGATATACATTCCGAACCGGGAATTATTGCTCGGTATTGCTTTCGATTTAGGGATAAGAGGAACCAAGGAAAACGGATTGATTCAGGAAAAATTTGCAAAAATCCGACTTAACATCGCCTTTAAAGAAGGTTGGTTTATGAAACGAAAAATCGATTAATAAAATATCTAAAATATTATCTGCAAAGAAGTGCGGCAAGTTTAACGAAAAAATCTTAAATTTGCCGCATTAGTTTTATAATAAAACAAATATCGTCCAAAAGACATTGAAACACATCACTTATTGTATAAATCAAAAAAGAAAACTATGAAAAAAATTCTTATCCCTGCTCTCTGTGTTCTGGCTCTGAGCGCTTGTACATCAACACAGAAATATACCATCAACGGTACTGTGGAAGGAGAAACAGAAGGAACAGTTCATCTGGTAAAATTCCAGAACAGACAAGCTGATACATTAGCCAGTGCCCCCATTCAAGACGGAAAATTCAAACTGGAAGGAAGTGTCCAGGAAGTTTCTGACGCTTATTTGACAGTAGATGGTAAAAGAGGCCGTACACCCCTTATCATTGAAAATACAACCTTTACGGCTACTTTGAATCCGGCAGACAACAGCCAGTCCAAAGTTGAAGGAACGGCAAATCAGAAAGTCATCAATGATTATCTGGTTATTTCAAATGACCTGATGAAAAAACAATCTGAGCTGTATAAAGAATATACGGTTGCTATGCAAAATCAGGATCAGGAAAAAGCCAACGAAATCCGGAATCAATTTGAAGCTTATGAAAAAGAGGCCGAAGCACAGGAAGCTGATCTGATCAAAAACAATGCCGACAGTTTTGTATCCGCCTTTATCATTGCTTCCAAAATGGGTGGCATGGAATTCGACCAATTGAAAGAAATGTACGGAAATTTGGGTGAAAATGCCAAAAACAGCCTGTACGGGAAAAAAATTGCCGAAAGAATCGCCAAATTGGAAGCTGTAGCTATCGGTCAAACAGCTCCGGATTTCACCCTGAATACACCGGAAGGCAATCCGCTTTCTTTGGCTGATATCAAAGGTAAAGTGAAAATTATCGATTTCTGGGCATCCTGGTGTAATCCTTGCCGTCAGGCAAATCCTGAAGTAGTGGAAATCTACAAAGAATACCACCCGAAAGGACTTGAAATTCTCGGCGTTTCTCTAGACAACAATCAGGAAGCATGGGTGAAAGCCATCGAAGACGACGGTCTGACCTGGAACCACGTTTCAGACCTGAAAGGCTGGGAAAATGCAGCCGCTCAATTGTACGGCGTAAACAGCATCCCTCATCTGCTCATTCTGGATGAAAACAACCAGATCGTTGCCCGCAACCTGCACGGTCAGGAATTGAAAGACAAAATTGCTGAAATGCTGAAATAAACAGCCTTATTCTTCAATTAAATGCCATACCAATCCCCCTGAAATTGAAATTTCAGGGGGATTTTATTGAGAAGTTCTTCTAAGAACCCAAGACAATATCAGCGTATCTCACGTACCAGCATACCGATATGAAAACCGGATCCGCTTTCGATTTTAAACCGGGTGTAATTAAAGTCCGCTCCAACTGCTTCTTCCTCCACCGCCATATACCGATTGTCCCAAATAGCTCCGGGAACCGGTTGTATGATCCCGACACGTTTATACATCGTTCGCTGCTTATCCCCGACATAGCACTCCAGCACTTCGAACCTGGATTTTTCATCGACCCCTTCTTTCATTCCGATCTGTACCGTCACTTCTCCGTCCTTTATTTCATACACCGCGGATTTCACACGAAATACCTCATGCTCGTGCTGCAATTTCACGATAGATTTATCCAAAGCTCTGTTCAATACTTTGCGGATAAGCTGGATGTTATTCCTGACCCCATTAAGCACTAATTTATCACTTGTCACACGTTGTTTACCGATAAATTCAAACTTAAATAAATCCGTACGGGCATCGAACGCTTCTTTCTTATGGACATCGACAGACAGTGAATCGTAATAATATTTCTCATAAAACTCCGATGCGACAGCCTCCGTCCACTCCAACCGATACAAATACGACGTAATTGTGACCCGGAAGCCACCGATCAGATCGGACACTTCCTTACCCGTCCCCGAAGCCAGATCGACAAGAGAAGCCACCGAAGCTATTTTTTCATTTGATACGTTAGTCAATTCCGTAGCAACCGCTTTCACCGCAGAAAAAATAAGAGACGCTACCTGAGCATTGGCTTCCTTATCTACATAACGGATATCGTTTACTAACAAAAATGTATTGCCGATCAATTCTTCTCCCGCATCTTCGAGCAAAGCAATTCCTCTCACCGTAGACTGTGCCAGCTTCACATCCAGTTCCGAAGCATTATATTGTCCCCGTTCCGCCACCAAATCCATATCAAAAGCCCCGGTCACACGATCCCGGTTGAACCACTTGGCCACAATACGCTTGGCCAGTTGCGACTGCACCAAAAACCGCTCTATTTTTCCCCGTTTGTCTTTTGCCGACCCGTCATAATCCTTGATTGATTTCACGCTCAAATCATGATTATTAAATTTGTCGTTAACCGGAAGAGTCGTAAATACATCCTCGATCTCATTGCAATATTTATCGCCCGTATTCAGCATCACCGAGTACAGAGAACTACGGCGGTAGTTCTCATATACTCCGCTTTGTGCATACACCAATAAGCAACTCCATAGAAACCAACAAACCAGACCACATTTTTCAAACCAGACCATATTTTTTCATTAAAAATCCCACACATTTTCAGGTACGAACAACTCCGTATTCTTATCCATTTTCGCTCTTTCTTTATTCAATTGAGCGACATATTTTTTCCATATCTTCTGGAATTCCTTATCATTTACATATTTATAGTCTGAAGGAATATCGAATATGGAATCCGCAACAGGGGTTCTGTCGACTCTGACGGTATTGGTCACACCCAAAAATTTTCCTTTAAACAAAGGTATTGTAGACCGGGTTTCTGCAACCGCTTCCATTGTAAAACCGTCATTTCCCTGGAACATGTAATTGTACATATCTATCTTTTCCTGCGAATCCAGTACTCCGTCGGGAATCCAATTTTCAGCCTCCGCAACGACACCCTTATTGTCAACTTTCGAAACATACTTCGTACAAATCAAACCCTCGATTTCTTTCTTTTCATCCGTTTTCTGAAACAAATCATTCGGATGCCTTCCTCCCGGATAAGGCACTTTATTGACAACCTTCTTTTGTGGCAAAATGTTATAGGCGCATTTATTATCAAAATCCAACAACACCATCAGATTGGTAGCAGCAGACAACTGCAATAATTTACTCCCTTTTACAATAACAATGTCCTCCTGTCCACCACTTAATACCGGCAATTGTTTCTTGAAAAAACCTTCTGCCTGGAATATTCCTTTTCTTACAATCTTGCCTTCAAATTTTCCTTGCGCCCAAAGATTACCTGTAAAAATCGTTACCAGAATAACGACAAAAAATGCTCTTTTCATACTATTCAATATTAGAGGGTTAATACTTTCCGTCTCATGTACCATTCTGCAATCACTTTTTCAGTGATAATCGACTATAGATTTCTCATACAAGCTTTCCCTGCAAAAAGAGAAAACGTAAATCTAAAATAAATGAACATTTTAGATTGTTTAGCAATCTGATTCGTTATCAGATTTTTTTAATCTAAAATCGTAAATCTAAAATCTACAATTAATATGAACGTTTCTTTTTGCAAGAAACCATTTATCTGAAAACCAAATCCACATCAGACAATAAAAAATTGATAGTAAAATACTTGCATTATCCGTATAAATATGTATATTTGTCTTAAAATATGCCTATCCGTTTACTAAAATAAACGTTCATTTTTATAAGCGATTCTTGTTTGATAAACATAATGAAAATCAGACAAAGGAATTGTACAAAAAATGAAAAAGCGGTCTTGTATTCTTCTCAACAAACTTTTCTTTTTCATCGGAAATAAGACGATTCTTTACTATTTTTGTATACGTAAAAACAAAACGGGAAAAGGGGAAAATGTACAGGATATCGTTGCTATTCTTATTGTTGTGTTATGGCCTTCAGCTTTCTGCCAGCCATCCGGAAAAAGCGAATCATTGGACAGACGAAACCTTGCAATCCATGACACTGAATGAAAAGATCGGCCAGTTGTTTATGATTGCCGCTTACAGCAATAGGGATCAGGAATATGAAGACCGACTTGAAAAAATCATCCGGGAATACAACATCGGAGGATTGATTTTTTTCCAGGGGGAACCGGTACGTCAGGCCCAATTAACCAACCGTTATCAGAAAGCAGCCAAATATCCTTTACTGATCGGTCTTGATGCCGAACATGGGGTAGGTTGGCGCTTAAGAACCGGGATGGAATTTCCTTTGATGGGAATAGCCGGAGCCATCCGCAACGATTCCCTGATATTCAGGCTTGGAGCCACAATTGCCCGGCATTGTAAGGAATTGGGAGTACACATCAATTTCGCTCCCGTTGCAGATATCAATAACAACGCTCAAAATCCGGTTATCGGTATGCGGTCTTTCGGAGAAAACCGGAATAACGTATGGCATAAAACCGAAATGTATATCCGGGGCTCTCTCTCTGAAAATGTACTCCCGGTAGCCAAACATTTCCCGGGGCATGGAGATACCGATACCGATTCGCATTATGCCTTACCGCTCATTAGCCAGGACCGCACACGCCTGGATTCGCTGGAACTCTATCCGTTTAAAAAATTAATTGAGGCAGGCCTGCCGGCAATCATGGTAGCCCATCTGAATGTCAAAGCTCTCGATTCATCCGGCATGCCGGCTTCCTTATCCGCAGCCGTCATCGACCGGTATTTAAAAGACAGCCTGAAATTCAACGGCCTGTGCTTCACCGATGCCATGAACATGAAAGGCGTAACCCGGGGACGGGAACGAGGAGAAGCAGAGGTTGCAGCTTTACTGGCAGGTAACGATATTCTGCTCTTTCCCGAAGACATCGGTCAGGCGATTGCCAAAATCAAAAAAGCCATCACTGACAGTGTGCTGACCGAAAGCATGATCGACGAAAAATGCAAAAAAATCCTGATCGCCAAATACACATATGTCCTGCCGCAATTTCACCCGATCAAGACAGAAAAATTGTGGTCCCGTTTGAACACCCCTGAAGATTTTGCTCTCAAGCAGGAATTGTATAAAAGTGCTGTTACATTAATAAAAAACGAACAAAACATACTACCGCTTCAGCGCCTAGACACCTTACGGATTGCAGCCGTAAATTTCGGGGCCGCCAATATCAATCATTTCCAGACCACCTTAAACCGGTATGCAGAAATATACAACCTGACAGCTCCGGACAAAATGAACGCCACGGAATTGAATAATTTCATCCGGCAACTAAGCGGCTACAACTGCATCATCATATACAACAGCAAAGCTTCCAATCGCAGTTCCCGCCATTTTGGCTATACTCCCGGACTTACAGACCTGATCCGCGCTCTGAAAGGAAAAAAGGTCATCCTTTGCCACCCGGGAACGCCTTACGGACTTAAAAACTATATCGATTTACCGTTAGATGCCATTCTGATCAACTTTGAAGATCACTTGTACGCCCGGCAATATGCTGCACAAGCAATCTTCGGCGGCATCCCGGTTGACGGTAAACTTCCGGTAAGCATTTCTCCGGCTTACTCAGCCGGAGACGGGCTATCAACCCCCAAAACCCGCCTGGGGTATGCGCTGCCTGAAATGTGCCGTATGACATCGGAGCGGCTGTCACGTATCGACTCCATGTGTAATGTAGCCATTCAGACAAAAGCCACCCCCGGATGCCAGGTATTGGTAGCCAAAGACGGTTATGTCGTTTACGATAAAGCTTTTGGTTACAACACCTACAAAAATACGGTTCCCAACCACACGGAAAACATATACGACATCGCTTCCATAACGAAAATCGCAGCGACTCTTCCCTGTGTTATGAAGCTTTATGAAGAAGGAAAAATCAAATTGGAGGCTCCTCTTGCCGACTATTACCCGGCCTTGCGCAACACCAATAAAAAAGACATCACGGTAAAAGAAGTTCTCATGCACATGGCCGGTCTGAAATCCTACATCCCGGCTTTTACCGAGGCTGTCGATAAAGAAGCCCTTCACGGTTCGCTTTTCACTCCCGTCCCGACAAAATACAACACCCTGAAACTCAAAGACCGGTTGTACGCCAATCCGAATTACCGGTTTAAAGACAGTACCTTCTCACGGGAAGCCCTTCCGGGCTACAAAGCCTTTACTCCCGGATTATACATTTTTGACGGTTACCGGGACAGCATTATGCATGCCCTGTTAAACTCCGAACTGCTTCCTAAAAAAGAATACGTATACAGTGACCTCAGTTTTATTTTTCTGCAACAAGCCATCGAAACCATTACCCGGCAACCCCTGGATCAATATTGCCGGAATACATTTTTCAAAAAGTTAGGGACTTACAACACCGATTTCAATGCCGCCAAACACCTCAATACGAAATACATTATTCCTTCATGTATAGATAACCTTTATCGTAAAAGAGAAGTCAGAGGCTACGTACACGATCCGACAGCAGCCATCCTGGGCGGTGTTGCCGGACATGCAGGACTGTTTTCGACGGCCAACGATCTGGCCAAAATCATGGAAATGTATTTGAATAAAGGATACTACGGCGGAGAGCAATTTTTTACGGAAAGTACAATTTCGACATTTACCCATCGGGCCGATACGCTTTCCCCAAACCGCCGGGGTCTTGGTTTTGACAAACCGGAAACCGATACGACAAAAATCGGACCGACATGCAAAATCATTCCTCCCGATAGTTTCGGGCACACCGGTTTTACAGGCACTATGGCCTGGGCCGATCCCGACAACCACCTGATATACATATTCCTGTCCAACAGGACTTATCCGAGTGAATTCAACACCAAACTTTCGGAAGAAGATATCCGGACAAAAATTCAGGAATTTATATACCAGGCTTTGCAAAATTAAATTTTCAGCTCCCTGATTTCCGTAATATCTGACTGAATGAGAAGGAAATAATTATAGAAACTTTTCCCTAATTATTACTAGTAAAATCAGGAAAAATAGATACTTTTGCATGTGAAGAAAGAATTTAACCAGTTATTAATAAATAATCTTAATTATGAGTAATTTCTTATCATCCTCTATCGGGAAAAAAGTCATTATGAGTTTATCCGGACTTTTCCTGATTGCTTTTTTATGTGTCCATCTGACACTAAATTTATTTTTGATTCTCGATAACAGCGGGGAGTTATTCAATCATGGAGCAAATTTCATGGCTACCAATCCTGTTATCAAGATCGTTGAACCGATTCTGGCTCTCGGATTCATCATCCACATCATTTGGGCCAGTGTACTTACTTTACAAAACCAGAAGGCACGTCCGGTAAAGTATGCACAAAGGAATCAAGGTCAGAATGCAACCTGGGCTTCACGTAACATGTACATCCTGGGAGCTTTGGTACTTGTATTCCTTATCATCCACCTTTACAATTTCTGGTGGAACATCAAAATCACGGGCAATTTAGCTCATGTTGTCATTGACGGAGTGGAAATGGAAGACACCTATTTGTTGGTATCCAGCCTGTTCAAATCCAGCATCGCCTACTGTGCCCTATACATCATTGGTGCTATCTTACTGGGCCTTCACCTGACACACGGATTCTGGTCGGCTTTTCAGTCTATCGGTTTCAGCAATCAGATCTGGAGAAAACGCCTGGAATGCCTGGCCCGGATTCTGGCTGTAATCATAGCTGTCGGCTTCAGCATCATTCCGTTATACTTCCTGGCAGGGCTGGGAAACTAATTCAATTGTAAGTTGTGGATTGTAAATTCATCACACTGCAATTCAAGATCTAAATTCAAAATTTAAAACTATTTATCATGTCAATAATAGATGCTAAAATACCTGCCGGACCGTTAAAAGACAAGTGGTCAAACCATAAAGCCCATATCGGTGTTGTCAGCCCGGCCAACAAAAAGAAACTGGATATTATCGTCGTAGGTACCGGATTGGCAGGAGGTTCTGCTGCTGCCAGCCTCGCAGAATTAGGCTATAATGTAGCTGCTTTTTGCTATCAGGATTCCCCCCGCCGTGCTCACTCCATTGCTGCACAGGGAGGTATCAATGCTGCTAAAAACTATCCGAACGATAACGACTCTGTATTCCGTTTGTTCTATGAAACCATCAAAGGTGGTGACTACCGTGCACGGGAAGCTAATGTTTACCGTTTGGCAGAAGTAAGTAACGCCATCATTGACCAGTGTGTTGCCCAGGGAGTTCCTTTCGCCCGCGATTACGGCGGTTTATTAGCCAACCGTTCTTTCGGAGGTGCATTGGTAAGCCGTACATTCTATGCCCGCGGTCAAACGGGACAGCAATTATTGCTGGGTTGTTACAGTGCCATGAACCGGCAGATTGAAAAAGGCAAAATCAAGGTATACGATCGCCACGAGATACTCGATATCGTAGTTGTTGACGGCAAAGCCCGCGGAGTGATTGCCCGTGATTTAGTAACGGGTAAGATCGAGCGTTTCGGAGCACATGCCGTTGTTTTGGCAACCGGCGGATACGGTAACGTATTCTTCCTTTCAACCAATGCTATGGGATGTAACGGAAGTGCTGCATGGCAAGCTTATAAAAGAGGTGCCATGTTCGGTAATCCCTGTTTCGTACAGATTCACCCGACCTGTATTCCCGTTCACGGAGAACAGCAGAGTAAACTGACTCTGATGTCGGAATCTTTACGTAACGACGGCCGCGTATGGGTACCGAAAAAAATAGAAGATGCCCAAAAATTACAAGCCGGGACTTTAAATCCGAACGATATTCCGGATGAAGACCGTGATTTCTACCTGGAACGCCGTTATCCGGCATTCGGAAACCTGGTTCCCCGCGACGTGGCTTCACGTGCAGCCAAAGAAAGATGTGATGCCGGCTTCGGTGTCAACAACACGGGAAAAGCCGTATTCCTGGACTTCAAATACGCCATCGAGCAATTAGGCCGTGACACCATCGAAAAACGGTACGGAAACTTATTCCAGATGTATGAAAAAATTACGGCTGTCGATCCGTACAATAACCCGATGATGATTTATCCGGCTATACACTATTCAATGGGCGGATTATGGGTGGATTACAACCTGATGACGACCATTCCGGGATTATATGCCATCGGAGAATGTAACTTCTCCGACCACGGAGCCAACCGTCTGGGTGCTTCGGCATTGATGCAGGGATTGGCTGACGGATATTTCATTTTGCCGTATACTATCGGTGATTATCTCGCCAAAGAAATCCAAACTCCGAAAATTAAAACCAATACCCCGGAGTTCGACGAAGCCGAGAAACACGTCACAGAACGTTTACGTAAATTATTCGACATTAAAGGGACCAAATCTCCGGATCATTTCCATAAGCTATTGGGACATATCATGTGGGATTATATCGGCATGGCACGTGAAGCCAAAGGTTTGGAAAAAGCAATTCAGCTGATCGCCGAACTGAAAGAAGAATTCTACAAAGATTTACGCGTTGTAGGAGAATTCACAGCCATGAACAACGAATTGGAAAAAGCAGCACGTGTAGCCGATTTTATCGAATTGGCAAATTTGATGGCACACGACGCTCTCGACCGGAACGAATCCTGTGGTGGCCACTGCCGTTTGGAATCAGTAACCGAAGAAGGAGAAGCCAAACGTGACGACGCACACTATACCTACGTTTCTGTATGGGAATACAAAGGAGAAGACAAAGCTCCCGAATTACACAAAGAAAATTTGGTATTCGAGAATGTCGAACTTACACAACGCTCTTATAAATAATGACCATTGCAAATTGTAAACTTTAAATTGTAAACGACACAATTTGAAATCTACAATTTAAAATTTAAAACGAAGTTTAGTTATGGCAGATACTATATTAAAAGAATTGACACTTAAGGTATGGCGGCAGAAAGACGCCAAATCCAAAGGCGGATTTGAAACCTATAAAGTCCATGATATTTCGACCGGTACTTCATTCCTCGAAATGTTGGATATCCTGAATGAACAACTGGTCAGTGAAAACAAAGAACCGGTTGCTTTCGACCACGATTGCCGTGAAGGTATTTGCGGTATGTGCAGCTTGTTTATCGACGGACGTGCTCATGGCCCGGACGACGATGTGACCACCTGCCAATTGCACATGCGTCGCTTTAAAGATGGCGCAACCATCACCATCGAACCCTGGCGGAGCGGAGCATTCCCCGTTATCAAAGACCTGATCGTCGATCGTAATGCTTTCGAAAAGATACAGCAAGCCGGAGGATATGTGTCTGTAAATACCGGTGGTGTACCCGACGCAAATGCAATTCCGATTGCAAATGAAAAAGCCGAGGAAGCGATGGATGCAGCCGCATGTATCGGTTGCGGGGCTTGTGTAGCCACATGTAAAAACTCGTCAGCCATGTTATTCGTAGCTGCAAAAGTTTCACAATTTGCCCTCTTACCGCAGGGTAAAATAGAAGCCGCCCGCCGCGCTAAAGCAATGGTTGCCAAAATGGATGAACTCGGATTCGGAAACTGTACCAATACAGGTGCATGTGAAGCCGAATGCCCGAAAAGCATTTCTATCGAGCATATCGCCCGACTCAACAGAGAATATCTGAAGGCCAAGCTGAAAGATTAATTCACTAAAAGCCGCCTTCGGGCGGCTTTTTTTAACATCTATACCCATGAGACTATATTACCGGGAAGAAGGAGAAGGACAGCCCCTGATTATCTTACACGGACTGTGGGGGGCTTCCGACAACTGGCTACCCATCATGCATCGTTTGAAAGACCGTTTCAGGGTTATCATTCCCGATATGCGCAATCACGGTCAATCCCCGCATCACCCGCAACACAATTATCCGGCCTTATGCGGAGACTTACTGGAATTGATTCAGAAACTCGGTTTGACAAAGCCTCACCTTATCGGTCACTCCATGGGAGGGAAAACCGCTATGTTTTTTCTATTGCAATACCCTGAATACATTTCTAAAGCCATTATCATAGACATCGCACCGATAGCCTATATGCCCTCGCTCGAACATCTGAATATCCTGACGTATATCACATCCGTCAATCCGGGAACATTTGCCAATCGCAACGCACTACAGGCGGATATACGAAAGCATTTCGGCGATACCGCTACCCAACAGATATTGTTCAAAAATATTCGTAAAACAATAAAAGGACTGAAATGGAAAATCAACCCGGAAGCCCTGCAACAGAATATAAATGAAGTATGCCATTGGCCGGCAGACATAACCGACAAAATCTATCCCGGCCCGATATTGTTTATCAAAGGTGAAAAGTCTGCATATATTCCCAACGAAGGAGAATGCCTGAAAAAACAATTTCCGGCAGCCCGTGTAGAAATCATTCCCCAAGCGGGGCATGCCATCCACAACGAACAGCCGGAAATACTGCTAAAAACGATCCATGCATTTTTAGCCTGACTATTCTTCCGTCCATACTAAAGTTCTCTGGACATAAGAAATAGCCTGAATATTTACATTGCTGTATTTATGATTGTAATCGATTCCCGGTTCCAATAAAATAGCCGACAACCGGACGATGTATTTATCACCGTTTTTCAAATCTCCCATCCGGTTTTCCACATCGGTTTCCGTCTTCGTATTCGAATCGACTGACAGCGATTCGATCCCGGCATACAATTGACTGACAAAATAAGGACTAGCGGCATCCGCATTCTCTTTCAGAACTTCCACCCGGTAATAAACAGAGGCCTGATCGTAAGGATTCCATTCCACCCGCAGACTTTTACCTTCATTATAAGCATTCAGTCCGAAATCCCGGAATGAACGCTGCGGTAAATTTTCAGCATATATACGATCCTTAAATTTTAAAGGATGCCCGGAAACTTTAATATAAAAGACAATATCCCGGGTATTTTCCGGTAACTCAAATTCACTGGCTACAATATCGCCCTTATCCGTCCAGCTTTTTACCCGGCTCCGATAAGCCAACTTAAATACCTTATCCGGAGCTGCGATAACAGAAGCCTCACTCATATTTACCGTATTCTTACCCTTTACGGAAACACCGACCCGCGTCGGTTCGACACCCGAACTCTTTATCTCATTTATCAGATAAGCATCCCCTGTCAAATCCTGCAAATAAACCGGTTCTGTCACATACTTACGCTCCCCTTTATTCACCATCACCGTCAGGTAATTACTTCCACTATGCAATACTCCCCATTTCTCGGTAGTACCGTTATCGTATCGCAAGGTTATTTCATTCTCTCCACTGAACCATGTCCCGACTTCCCGGTCGATACGTCCGCTAAAATCCATCGTCCACAGCTTACCGCTGCTTTCCAGCTTCACAGCTTCAACCAAATCTTCCGTCGTATAACTGTTCGGTGTATTTGCCCAATTTATGCAATACCAATACTTCCCGGTCACTTTATCAATATTCAATATTGTATCGTCGCGCTTACCATCATCACTACAAGACATAAATATTCCCGCAAACAAGAAAATCAATAAGCATTTACCACCTTTCATAACCATTCCCATAAATAATTTTCAATTAATATATATCTTTGCATAGAAGAAGCTGTGCCTTTGCATCATTCAAAAAATTTGCTTCTGCTTTCGGCTTGCATTATTTTTGTGCAAGATACAATTTTTATGCCAAAAAAAGAGAAACACAAATAATAATATGCTATATCCTTTAAAATTTAAGCCTATCATCAAACAAACGCTTTGGGGTGGCAAAAAGCTCGCTTATAAAAGCGAAGACAATCAAGTAAAAGATTCCATCGGAGAAAGCTGGGAGCTTTCCGGCGTTCAGGACAACATATCCGTCGTCTCGGAAGGAGCCTTGGCAGATAACAGCCTGGAAGAGTTGATCGAAGTCTATATGGGAGACCTCGTAGGTGATCATATCTATGAAAAATTCGGAGTGGAATTTCCGCTTCTGATCAAATACATCGACGCCTGTGACAAACTTTCCATACAGGTACACCCGGACGACGCCACAGCCAAAGAGCGCCACAATGCCTATGGAAAAACCGAAATGTGGTACCTGGTAGATGCTGATCCGGAAGCCCGTCTGCTGCTCGGCTTTAATAAAGATACAGACAAATCGGAATATCTGACTAAATTACACAACAACACTCTTCCCGAAATCCTGAACGTTGAAAAGGTAAAAAAAGGAGATTGTTTTTTCATTCCGGCAGGTACGGTACATGCCATCGAAAAAGGATGTTTCATTGCAGAAATACAACAAACCTCCGACATTACTTATCGGATATACGATTACGACCGCCGGGACAAAAACGGAAACGCCCGGGAATTACATACGGAATTAGCTACCGATGTCATTCATTTTAATTCCCAGAAAGAACACAGCATTCCCTATCACAGGCACGAAAACCATACGGAAGAACTTGTCGACTGTAATTATTTCACAACCAGTTACCTGAAGTTTGACAAAGAAATCGAAAAAGACTATATCGATATCGACTCGTTCGTTATTTATATGTGCCTGGACGGTAATTTTACAATCGTATACGACACCGACCAATCCATCCAAGTAAAAAAAGGAGAAACAATTCTTGTTCCGGCCTGTCTGAAAAATATATTTCTCATCCCGCAACAAGAAGCCGAACTATTGGAAATATTCATCCGATAACCTTATCAATTTTAGATTTTAGATTTTAGATTTACGATTTCAGATTGAACTTACAATCCTCTCCTGCAAATAAGAGAAGAACCGTAAATCTAAAATCTAAAATTAAACCTTACTGATTCATCGTCATGTGTTCCTGATCCGTCAATTTTTCACAATAATGACACTTCAACACAATAGGCGAGTCGTTCACCACCGTAAATTTCGTACGCACATATTCGTGATTTGTAATACATTTGGGATTCATACATTTTACAATACCTTCCACGGTTTCCGGTACATTAACCGTCTTTTTCTCCGCCACATCGTAATCCCGGATAATATTGATCTTGGCAGAAGGAGCTACCAAAGCCAATTTATTCACTTCATCATCTTCCAGAAACTTATCCCAGATTTTAATGATGGCTTTCTTTCCCAATTTACTGCTCCGCAAATTCGTTCCGAAAGTCATTGCATTATCCAAAGCCGTAATACCTAACACATTGATTACATCAAACAACTTCTCGGCCGGTATATGATCGATCACAGTACCATTCTCAATAGCACTAACCTGTAATTCTTTTTTTGCCATAACAATTAAATTTTTGATTTTTGATTGAAGATTTTTGATTCCGTTGCCCAATACAATCGTAAATCATAAATCGTAAATCGTAAATTATTTTAGTCCCAACGCTTTACAAATAATAGCCTGACGGGCAAATACTCCGTTGCGGGCCTGTTCGAAATAATAAGCTTTCGGACTTTCATCCACATCCACATCTATTTCGTTCACCCGGGGCAGCGGATGCAAAATACGCATACTCTCCTTGGCATCCGTCAACATCGAGTTTCTCAAAATATATACATTCTTCACCTTTTCATATTCCAACGGATCGGCAAAACGCTCCCGCTGTACACGGGTCATATATAAAATGTCAGCCTTATTGATCACCTCATCCAATTCAGTATGTTCATAATAAGGTATATGCAAAGCTTTCAAATGAAGCTTATAAGCTTCCGGCATTTGCAATGACTCGGGAGCCACAAAATGGAAAGTAGGATGGAAATGACTCATAGCCTGCAACAAAGAATGTACAGTACGGCCATACTTCAAATCCCCGACCATACAAATCTCCAGATTTTCCAAAGTACCCTGGGTTTTATAAATGGAATATAAGTCCAGCATCGTCTGGGAAGGATGTTGATTGGCTCCGTCTCCTGCATTTACAACCGGATGTACGGCAACTTCACTGGCATAACGGGCCGCTCCCTCTACCGGGTGCCGCATAACGATCAGATCCGCATAATTATCCACCATCTTGATCGTATCTTTCAACGTTTCTCCTTTAGTTACGCTGGAAGAAGACGCATCAGAAAAACCGATGATACGTCCGCCCAAACGATTGATTGCCGTTTCAAAGCTAAGACGGGTACGGGTCGATGGTTCGAAAAATAAAGAAGCGACTACCTTACCTTCCAACAAACGTTGGTTTGGATTCTTTTCAAATTCCGAAGCAGACTCCAGAACCTCCAGAATTTCCTCTTTGGTGTAATCCTCAATAGATACTAAGCTGTGTGTGTTCATATCGTTATATTTAAGTTCTCAAAAATTCTACACTCATAATTCCTCCGGTCCGATTCAGATATAAAAAAAAACCAACACTTGTCAGTTGACAATGTCGGTTTTTTATAAATTCGTCAGTAAATAACATCCGTAACTCAGGCTATACCTGAATTTCCACTGTTTTATATATTTGAATTCTGATACCATATCAGAATTCAAATGTAAACAATATTTTAAAATGTCACAATTTTATTTCGTTTTGTTTTCAAGAAAGTAAATTCTTCACCCGACCGACAATATCACAAGCAACCTCTCTCTTACTCTTCAAGGCATATTCCTGAATATGTTCCCGGCGGTCGATCATCGTTACTTTATTGGTATCTCCGCCAAAACCGGCACCTTCATCCTTCAAGCTGTTCAAGACGATCAAATCCAGATTTTTCTTTTTCAGCTTCTGAAACGCATTGCATTGTTCATTATCTGTTTCCAAAGCAAATCCGACCAATAACTGTCCCTCTTTTTTCCTCTTGCCCAATTCAGCCGCAATATCCTGTGTCGGCTGCAATTTCAAACATAAATTTTCCCCCTCCCTCTTAATCTTGGAAACAGCCTTTTCTTCCGGCGTAAAATCCGCAACGGCAGCACAGGAAACAATGATGTCACAATCTGCCGCTGCCGGAATAACTTCAGCATACATTTCCGCTGCCGATTCGACATCCACCCGCCGGATAGAAGGATGACCGGTTGTAAGAGTTACCGGGCCGGCAACCAAAACCACCTCTGCCCCCCTTCGGGCAAACTCTTCAGCTAAAGCAAACCCCATCTTTCCGGTAGAATAATTTCCGATAAAACGCACCGGGTCGATCTTTTCATAGGTAGGTCCGGCCGTTATCAGCACTTTTTTCCCTGCGAACTCAGCTTGCGCAGTAAAATAACGCTCCAACAGACGAACGATATTTTCAGGTTCTTCCATACGTCCTTTACCGGTCAGACCACTTGCCAATTCGCCATCCTCCGGTTCTATAATGACATTTCCAAAAGAACGCAAAACAGCCAGATTCCGCTGGGTCGCAGAATGCCGGTACATATCCAGATCCATTGCCGGAGCAACCACAACCGGACACTTAGCAGATAAATATGTCGTCAACAACAAATTATCGGCAATACCGGAAGCCATTTTCCCGATCGTATTCGCCGTTGCCGGAGCGATCAGCATCAGATCCGCCCACAAGCCAAGATCAACATGCGAATTCCAGTCTCCGTTTTCCGGATTGTAAAAATCGACTAAAATCGGTTTCTTCGTCAATGTCGCCATAGTCAGGGGGGTAATAAACTCCTTGGCCAATGCCGTCATCACCACCTGCACTTCCGCCCCTTCTTTGACCAGTAAACGAGCCAGTAGCGCCGCTTTATAAGCCGCAATACTCCCTGTTATTCCTAATATAATATGTTTTCCTTTCAACATAGGGCCCTAAACAAAACGTCACATTCCTAAATTAAAAAAGCCACCCGAAAGTGGCTTCAGTTATCAGTCTTCCTTAACGACTTTTTCTCTATCCTTTTCAGTAGAAGGATTCCGGAAATACACTTCATCATCCAAAAATTCCTGGGTAGCGATCAATACCGGTTTCGGAATTCGTTCATAATACTTTGAAATCTCGATCTGCTCGCGGTTTTCGAAGATTTCCTCCAAATTGTCCGTATAAGAAGCAAACTCTTGCAACTTACGGCTCAATTCGTCTTTCATCTCCACAGAGATCTGGTTGGCTCTTTTCGCAATAATAGCAACAGCCTCATAGACATTACCTGCTTTAGCCGAAAATACAGCCGGATTACGAGTAATCGTGTTATTAGGTGCTTTTACTTTTTTAAAATCTACCATAACTGATTTTATATTAATTTATCTATTCGTCGAATTTATAATTATCCAAAAAAGCATTTATCTCATCATATCTTTTCTTGATATCATTTACATACTTGCTATTGGGATATTCATCTGCAAAATAATAATATTCTTCTTTAGCCGCATTATAACGCTCCAGCTTTTTATCGTCTATACTATTCACCGCCATTTCATACTTCGATAAAAACAGCAGATACATAATTTCCTCCCGGTATTTGGAACCGGGGTAATCTTTCAGACAATTCTGCAAACTGATCACAGCAGCTTTATAGTGCTCCCGGAGAAAATAATTCTTCGCACTCAAATAATCCTTGTATGCCAATTTATCCAGCAACTCATCGATATATCCGTTGATCTTATCTTTACGCATACTATTCGGATAACGATTCAGATACAACTGAAAATCATTGATTGCTTTCAAACTGGCCGTCTGGTCCAGACGAGGCTTAGGCGAAGCCATATAATTACAATATCCGACCATATACAAACACTCCTCTGCAAAAGAACTTTCCGGATAAATCGTGATAAACTGCTTAAACAGCTCGGAAGCATACTGGTACTCCTTTTGATTATAGGTACAAAAAGCACGGTAATAAGCAATACTCTGCGCCTTACTCGTTCCGGTAAAGACCGTCCGGATACCGTCGAACAAATTCATGGCCTTCTGATATTCTCCTTTGTTGTAATACTCGATAGCTTTAGAGTATATCAATTGATAATCATTACTTTTCAACAATTTCTGATACTCTCCGCACGAGTAAAATAACAATACGGCCAGAATAAATCCAATAATTTTCTTCATAAAACGAGTGCTTTTTTTGCAACATGCAAAGATACAGCATAAATCCCAACAAACAACAAAAAGAGGTTAAAAGTTAAAAGGCAAACGTTAAAATCAGCCCTTCTTTCTCCTACTTGCTGTTTTATACATCACCTTTTAGCATTTACTTTTCGCTTTTTACTTTTTTATTGTACCTTTGCTCCGATTATTAAAGATATATCTACAAAATTCCAAAATAGTAAAGACGTGGACATTTTTGAAAGAGTAAAAAAGCAAAGAGGAAACATCGGCCAATATGCCAAACAGGCTCACGGCTATTTTGCTTTCCCGAAATTAGAGGGTGAAATCGGCCCCCGGATGATATTTCGAGGAAGAGAAGTATTAAACTGGAGTTTGAACAACTATATTGGCCTAGCCAATGATCCTGAAGTAAGAAAAATAGATGCTGCTGCTGCTGCAGAATGGGGACTCGCCTACCCGATGGGGGCCCGAATGATGAGTGGACAAACCTCCCGTCACGAATACCTGGAATCACAATTAGCTGATTTCGTAGGCAAACCCGATGCATTCTTACTGAATTTCGGTTATCAGGGAATGGTATCCATTATCGATGCCATGACCAGTCGTTTCGATTGTATCGTTTATGATGCAGAATCACATGCCTGCATTATGGACGGACTGCGTTTATCGCCGGCCAAACGCTACGTTTACTTACACAACGATATCGACAGCCTGCGCAAACAACTCGAAAGAGCAACCAAATGGGTTGCAGAAACCGGCGGAGGCATCCTGGTGATCACCGAAGGTGTTTTCGGTATGGCCGGAGATTTAGGTAAACTGGACGAAATCGCAGCCCTGAAAGAAGAATTCGATTTCCGCTTTTTAGTGGATGATGCCCATGGTTTCGGAACGATGGGACCGACAGGAGCCGGAACCGGAGAACATTTCGGCGTACAGGATAAAATCGACCTGTATTTTGCAACTTTTGCAAAAGCTATGGCCGGATTCGGAGCTTTCATCGCCACAGACGAAGAAATATGTATGTATTTGAGATACAACATGCGCTCACAAACCTTCGCCAAATCCTTAACCATGCCGATGGTAGAAGGAGCTATCAAGCGTTTGGAAATGCTGAAAACCCAACCGGAACGCCGCGAAAAATTGTGGCAGATAGCAAATGCCTTACAATCCGGACTGAAAGAGGACGGACTGAATATCGGTAAAACCAATTCCATGGTAACGCCGGTGTACCTTTCCGGAAGCGTAGCCGAAGGCATGCAGGTGGCAACGGACCTGAGAGAAAATTACAACCTGTTCTGCTCCATTGTCGTGTATCCGGTGATTCCGAAAGGACAATTGCTGTTGCGTCTGATCCCGACAGCCACACACACGCTCGAAGATGTCAAATACACCATTAAGGCATTTAAAAACGTAGCTGAAAAATTAGCCAACGGAGAATACAACAAAGAGACATTGGTGGATGCCAATAATCTTTAATACATATGCAGTATTGAAAAAGGGGAAACCAGTTGACGGTTTCCCCTTTTTATTATAGCTTGTCTAAGGCTTTCCGTGCCTTGGCAACCATATCGGCCGCAGGAATCTCTTTTAACTTATCAACCTCAAAGTCCTGCAATATAGCCTCCAGCTTTTTCAGCTTATAAACGTTTTTCTCCTTGGTAAACTTTTCTTTCAACACCCGTACCTTTTCATAATCCTGAATGCCTTCTACCAGCTTTTCCAAACGAATTGAAGAACGGCCGCCCGGATAGGCTAAATAACAATCACCCCCTCCGAAAGCCCGGAAACGGGAATCTGTCAACGGATCTTTGGTCCAGCTATTGTAAGCCCACCGCAAATATCCGTCGAATCCTTTGGCCGCAGCATACCAACCTAACCAAACAGCCTCTGCCGGCGGCGAAAAAGTAAACGTATTGGGATAAGATTCCGAGCAACAGGTATAATACGTACTGAGTTTACCGGCAGCCTGCCGTTCCTTCAAAATGTTTTCCGGAAAAAACTGCCCCAGCGCAATACAATAATCATCAATATCAGCTTCGATCTCCGGATGGAAATTTCCGGCCAATGCAACTTTATAGGCCGGATCTGCTTCCCGGATCAGATTGATTGCTTTCTGCATCGCTGCCATAGGACGCTCGTCCATTGCAATCGTCGTTATATCGAACCACCCTTTTGTTTTCAGATGACGGGCAAAATCCTGCAAAAAAGGCAGCCAATATTCATTATAAGCCGGCGTTCCGACGTCTGCTTTTACAAACTTCAATTGATTCGATGCCTGGTCAAAAAACTGAAAAGACAAATCCCAGGGAATCATCGTATAGCAGTTGATCTGCCTGTCGATTCCCAACCCCATCATAAACTCAACCCACTTGTCGAAAACAGCATAATCATATTGCCAACTGCCATCCAAACGCTTGATGCGCATCACCATGGATTCAAAATAATCTTCAGTCTGCCCTCCCCAGGGTTTATGCATAATACTGGCGGTTACCGTCTTTTGTCCGGCATCAGCCAATAGTTTCATCACCGGATACATTGCCTCAAAATGTTCCTTACTCCATAAATCCACCCCATGAAAACGGGCAACAGCAAAAGGGTTCTGCCACAAATCCAAACGAAAAACCCGATTTTCAAGTGACGGTAAAGACTGATTTACGACTCCGATTTCAATCACCAGCGGTTTTATGTCCGGATGTCCAAAACTCAATTTACCGCGATACACTCCGGCCGGAAGGTTTTCCGGCACCCGTATCTTTACCCATACCGGACGCACCGTACGGGCTTCCATATAATCGGCCACCTTCATGTCGAGTACATCCGCCACCAAAGAAGAATCGAACAAAGTCCGGTCAGGCCGGTAACCGCATGTCCCCCGTTTATCTTTATTCAATTCATCCGTCATCACATAACGAACGAGGTGAAGGGAAATATCTTCTTTTCCGATCTTCTGACCACTGGAGACAACCAAATCGGTTATCTCGGGTTTTATCTCTGCCGGCTGCTTTGCCCATACAACAGCCTGTAAATTTACAACCTCCCCTTTCCACACTTTACCTCTCCATAATTTACGTCCTTTATCCAGTCCGGCAACTTTTGTTTTCCCATAACGGATATCCGTCGATCCCCAGCAAGCCCCGACAGCCTGTCCGCATTGCTTCCATTCCTGCTCATCGGCAGTCGTCCCGTCCGAAAGCTCTTTATAATCCCGTACATATAATTTTTCCTGTGCCTTACACCACACCGCAAAACAAAGGCACATCATAACACTTAACACCACATTTCTCATATATTCAATATTTAGTTAACAATACGTTCTATTTCACATAATACTTCATAGCTTCCGGCAACTCTTTTTCCAAATCGGCAATACGATGCTCGTCAGAAGGATGTGTCGACATAAACTCTGCCGGTTTCTGACCGGAAGCCGATGCCATCCGTTTCCAGAAATCGACAGCCTCCTGCGGATTATATCCGGCTATCGCCATAAAAATCAAGCCCAAACGATCCGCTTCACTCTCATGTTTACGGGAAAAAGGCAATATCACCCCGTAATTTCCTCCGATACCGATGGCAGTTCCCAACAACACCTGCGTCGTTTCAGACTTATTCTTCATCGCATAAGCAGCAGCCATACTCCCGGCCTGCATCAGTGCCTGCTGACTCATCCGCTCATTACCGTGACGCGCCACAGCATGAGCAATTTCATGTCCCATAACAACGGCAATACCGGCATCTGTCTTGCATACGGGCAAAATCCCTTCATAAAATACGACCTTTCCCCCGGGCATACACCAAGCATTCATTTCAGGGCTCTGCACTAAATTAAACTCCCATTTAAAATCAGCGATCCGGTCTTCCAGTCCTTTCGACTTCATATATGATTCAACCGCAGCAGCAATCCGTTTTCCCACCTCTTTCACCCGCTGGGTATTCTTTACATCCGTCGACAATTTATTTTCTTTCAAGAAAGCCTGATACGAAGTTAAACTCATCTGCATCACTTCCCCTTCCGGATAGATCAACAACTGCTTTCTCCCGGTAATGGGAACCGTCGCACACTGCATCGTGATAAACAATATCCCGATCACAGTAAAAACTCTGATTATTTTCATTTTGTATTCATTTAATTAATCCAAATACGCAAATTCAGGTAAAACAGATATGACAAATCTACAAAATAATACGAAAAAAGAGAGCCTAAGCTCTCTTTTACATTATTTTCGTTAAAAATCAATACGCGGTCAAATAATCAACATCGCATCTCCATACGTACCGAATTTATATTTTTCCTTTACAGCCACCTCATAGGCATTCATCACATGCTCGTATCCGCCGAAAGCAGCTACCATCATCAACAAAGTCGAATAAGGCAAATGAAAATTAGAAATAAAAGCATCGGGTACACTGAAATCATAAGGCGGAAAAATAAATTTATTCGTCCAGCCTTCAAACTCCGTCAAACGTCCTTTGGTCGTCACACAACTTTCCAGCGTCCGGACAACAGTCGTACCGACGGCACAAATTTTATGTTTCTCATCCTTTGCCTCATTTACGATAGACACGGTTTCCGGATTCACAATAATTTGCTCCGAATCCATCTTATGCTTCGTCAAATCTTCAACATCTACCTCACGGAAATTCCCCAGCCCCACATGCAAAGTAATATAAGCAAAATTAATTCCCTTTATCTCCATCCTTTTCATCAACTCACGGCTAAAGTGCAGGCCGGCAGTCGGCGCAGCGACAGCTCCTTCATGAGAGGCAAAAATAGTCTGGTAATTTTCAGCATCTTCCGGCTCTACTTTACGATCGATAAATTTAGGCAGCGGTGTTTCGCCTAAGCCGTAAAGCAATTTCTTAAACTCCTCATATTCTCCGTCGAAAAGAAAACGCAACGTCCGGCCACGGGAAGTCGTATTATCGATCACTTCGGCCACCAAACTATCGTCTTCCCCGAAATACAATTTATTTCCAATCCGGATTTTACGGGCCGGATCGACCAAAACATCCCAAATACGTAAATCCCGGTTTAGTTCTCTCAACAAAAAGACTTCAATTTCGGCTCCGGTTTTTTCCTTATTTCCATACAATCTGGCCGGAAAAACTTTCGTATCATTGAATACAAATACGTCTTTCTCATCGAAATAATCGATAAGATCTTTAAAGACTTTGTGTTCTATCTCTCCCGTTTTTTTGTTTAAAACCATTAACCTGCATTCATCCCGATTCTGAGCCGGATGCAAAGCAATAAGCTCCTGAGGTAATCTGTATTTAAACTTGGATAATTTCATATTTTATTTTTATTTAATCTGACAAAAATATTCGTTCATATAAATTGTAAATTTTAAATTACCTGGCAACCTGATTCGTTATCAAATTCTTTTAGTCCAAAATCATCAATTTAAAATCTACAATTTAAACGCTTATTCATTTTTTGATCTACACTTTATGATTACCATTCCCTTTTTTGAAGGGGAGGATTGTGGGTATAATCTGAAATCATAAATCTAAAATTAAAACGTTCATTTCCTATTCCTGAAAATAAAATAATACCGCTTTGCTATCCACACAGCAATATCCGGAACATTTCTTCCCAGTTTTTCAAAGAAACGCCCCAAATTAAAATAAGTTGCGCAAGTTATGATTTTTCTTGTAGAAAAACAATCAATTCATCCATATTATTTGCATCCTCCACCTTAAAGTCTCCTATGGCAGTCCGCCGTAAATCAGCCAAATAAGCCCCGCTTCCACAGGCAGCCCCGATATCATTCGCCAAAGACCGGATATACGTCCCTTTACTACATACGATCCGTAACTCAACCTGCGGCGGCTCGAAACGTAAAATTTCAATCTCTTTCACATATACATCTCTGGGGGGCATATCCACACCCTTCCCCTTCCTCGCCTTCTCATAAGCCCTCACACCATCAACCCTGACGGCAGAATAGGTCGGAGGTATTTGTTTTATTTCACCGACAAATTGCTGTATCGCCTCTTCAAAAAAAGGACGGTCTATGTGTTGCCAGGGATACTCCCGGTTTACCTGCGTTTCCAGATCGAAAGAAGGTGTCGTCGCTCCCAGCTGAAGTGTTGCGACATATTCTTTCTGCTGCCCCATATATTTGTCGATTTCCTTTGTCCAGCGCCCGATACACACAATCACCAGACCGGTCGCCAAAGGATCCAACGTACCGGCATGCCCCACTTTCAACTTACCGAACTTTTTACGCAAACACCAACGGATTTTATTAACGACATCGAAAGAGGTCCATTTCAGCGGCTTATCCACCAATATCAATGCTCCTTCCTGAAAAACACCTTCTTCTTTAAATACAACCATATCTTAAAAACCAGATTGATAAGATAAATTAACCCACGTTTTAATTGCAAATTGACGATTTTAGATTATACCCGCAATCTTCCCCCCGGACATTTGTAATTTCAGATTAACAGCCTTTTCAGTCTGATTCATGCATAGTCCTCTATCCTCGCGGATTAACGAACCTGAAGTTCTGATTCGTTGTTCAATCTAAAGCCTTAATTAAAATAAATCCACGGATAATACAGTCACCCCTACGATAAAACAGTATACGGCAAACCATATCAATTTTCCTTTTTTCACCAGATTGAGCATCCAACTACAAGCAATAAAACCGGAAATAAAAGCCGCCAAAAATCCGACCGCCAAAGATAAGGTGGAAATACCGCTCTCTGCCTGTCCGAAATTACCCTTCATTAAATCCAGAAAAGCTTCTCCTAAAATCGGGACCAAAACCATTAAAAAAGAAAATTTAGCTACATTTTCCTTATTATTACCCAAGAGTATCCCCGTTGCAATCGTAGACCCCGAACGCGAAAGTCCGGGAATAACGGCACATGCCTGGGCCAAGCCGATAATAAAAGCATCCCTGAAAGAAATCACCGAACGCACACGAGGTTTTGCATAATAAGCAAAAGCAAGCAATACGGACGTCAACAGCAATGCACCTCCGACAACCATCAATCCGGAACCGAACAAGGATTCTACATAATCCTTAAAGAAAAAACCCACAATTCCCACAGGTATCATCGACACGACAATTTTGGCAATGTACATCGTTTCTTCATTCCACCGAAACCGGAAAAGGCCGGCTAACAAAACAGCGATTTCTTTTCGTAACACAACAATCGTACTACAGACCGTCGCCGCATGAACCGCAACTGCAAAAGTGAGATTTTCCTCTCCTTCAACCCCCAAAATAGCATTAAAAATCTGCAGATGTCCGGAACTACTTACCGGCAAAAACTCTGTCAGCCCCTGGATAACACCCAGAACCAATGCCTCTAACCAATCCATATTACAAATGAAATTTTAAAATCTGAAAAACCTTTCCCGCAATATGCTCCGCCGATGTACAGCCAAACTTCCCGTAAAATATCTCTCCCGAAAACTGTAATTCCCCGGCAATCACATCCCCAACACCTCAATATACTGTATCACCGTCAATCTTCCTTCTCTTTCTTTTCCTTCGGCTTCCGCATAATAGCCCAAAATACAAAACCGAAACCGAGAAGAACGACAATCGGAGCCAAAGTAATTCTCCTGAAACTGAATATGGCATAATTAAACTCATTCGGATCGTCACTGCCCCCACCCATCATCAGGATGAATCCCAAAACAATAATCCCAAAACCGATCAATATCATTTTATAATTACCCGCCGGGATCGGAAAACCGGCTTTCTTTTCCGGTGTCGTTTTCAAATTACTTTTCACTGCCATATATTTATCACTTAATTTTCAATTATACAGGTCGTTCAAATCTTTATTCAGATATTTTAAAACAGACATCCAAGAAGACACAAACGACAACAAAATACCGGACACAAATACAAATGCAACCATTACAATCAGCAAATCCCGGTTCATGATATTGATAACTCCGCCGACTTCCTTTTGAAGAAAATAAACAGCCAACAGCAAAATCATATTGGCAATCATACTACCGAAAAAACCGAACCAAACACTATTGCGGATAAAAGGCCGGCAAATAAAGAAAGGTTTTGCCCCCACCAATTGCATGGTCTTGATCAGAAAACGCTGAGAATAAACCGATAGATGTATCGTATTCCGAATCAGTGTAAAAGAAATCAACACCAAAGCTGCACCGGCAATCAACAGAATAATACTGATTTTACGAACATTCTCGTTCACATACTGCACCAGTGATTTTTGATAAGAGACCTCCTGTATGATATCGTAAGCCACCAATTTTTTCTCTATAATCTCCAGGGAATCGTTATTGGCATACTGAGGCACCAGCTTAACCTCAATTGAAGGTAAAAGCGGATTATACCCCAATACCTGCTCAAAATCCTCTCCCAGTTCTTCTTTAAAATTACGGGCAGCTTCGGCTTTGCTGACAAAAACAGATGACGCGACAAAAGGTTTCGTATCCAGAAGCTTTTGCATCTTCTTCATTTCAGCCTCGTTGACATTGTCCTTCACAATAATGGAAAAACCGATGTTTTGCTTTACATGATCAGATATCGCCCTTGCATTCAAAAGAATAAATACCAAAATACCTACAACCACCAACACCAAAGCAATACTTAATGTTGAAACAAAATAGGAACCGGCTACTCTTCTTTTTCTACGAGACATATTATTCGTCGTTAAAATCTGACAAATATAATAATAATCTGATCGTCACCCAAAAATTTATTCCAAGGATTATGCAATACATACTCCTCAAAGGCATAAAAAAAAGGAAGCCGAACTATGTTTGACTTCCTGATTTTAGGAGTACTCGAAGCGGGACTTGAACCCGCACAGCCGCAATGGCCACAGGATTTTAAGTCCTGCGTGTCTACCAGTTCCACCATTCGAGCATCTCTGTAGAGAGAGCGAAAAACGGGACTCGAACCCGCGACCCCGACCTTGGCAAGGTCGTGCTCTACCAACTGAGCTATTTTCGCATTTTACAATTCACTCTTTTGAAAAGCCGTCTTGCCAAGGTCGGATTTTATTATTCCGGGGGGCAAGGTCGTGCTCTACCAACTGAGCTATTTTCACGTTGTGTAAAAGAACATTTTTCTTTAGCGAGTGCAAATATAAAGCGTTTTTTAGTTTATACAAACAAAAACGCAAAAAAATACCACAACCGGCATAAAACTTTCCGCAAAATAATTTATCCGATATGAAACTTTTCAGAATCATTTTCGTTCTATCCGATATAAACTAAAACTAAACTAACCTGACTAATAACACAATTTCACAAAGAATCTTGTGTCCCTCCTTGCCTCCGGCAAGGAGTTTTTTATTATTTTTGGACGAATTATTCAATACACACGGCTTCACATTTTCGGACACTAATTATGGACACCAGAAAAAACGCATCTTTTTCATTTGAGCAAGAAAGAAAAAAAATCCGACGCAGTTTTACGATTATGGTTAAAACCGGAGGTCCGATATGTAATCTGGATTGCGATTATTGTTACTACCTGGAAAAAGAAGCCCTTTATCCCGGAAAACATCCCACGCTCCCTTTTTTCAAAATGCCCGACAATGTTCTGGAAAAACTGATCCGGGAATATATTCTCTCCCAGCCACAGGAACAAATCGAATTCGTATGGCACGGAGGTGAACCGGCATTACTGGGGGTGGAATATTTCCGTAAAATTCTCGACATCCAAAAAAAACAGGCCGATGGGAAGAAAATATTGAATGCATTTCAAACAAACGGAACCCTTATCGACGAAGAATGGGCGAATTTTCTGGCCGAAAATCATTTCCTATGCGGCCTTTCCATCGACGGACCTAAAAAATACCATGACAATCACCGGCGTTACCCCAATGGTAAAGGCTCCTGGGACAAAGCCATGGAATGCGTGAAGCTATTTCAGAAATACGGTGTCGAATTCAACACCATGTCCGTCGTCAACGCCTCCAACAGCAAGCAACCGGCCCTTGTATACAACTTTCTGAAAAGCATCGGTTCCCGCTTTATGCAATTTACCCCGATCGTAGAACGAATAGCCCTGGACGAAACAGAACCTCTTTCTATAGTAGACAACAGGTATTCGAAAGCAACCGCTGTCATGAACGAAAACGTAAACGCAACCGACTGGGGAAATTTTTTATGCCGGATCTTCGATATTTGGGTAAAAAAGGATGTCGGGACGCATTTCATCAATTACTTTGACAATACTTTAGCGGCCTATGCGGGGCAACAGCCTTCTCTTTGCTCTATGGCAGAATACTGCGGTTGTTCCCTGGCAATCGAGCACAATGGAGATACCTATTGTTGTGACCATTTTGTTTTTCCTGAATACAACGTAGGTAACATCATGACGACCCCCATTTCAGAAATGGCTAAAAGCGACAAACAACTTTTCTTTGAACAACATAAAAAAGATACACTCGCCCGCCAATGTCAGGCATGTGAATACTTAGCTGCCTGCGGAGGAGACTGCCCCAAAAACCGCTTTGTCAAAAACGAAGACGGTGAATATATATCCTACTTATGCGAAGGATTCAAAATGTTTTTCCGGCATACCCGGAAACATTTCGAATTCATGGCCGACGAATTACGACATTACAGAGCGCCTGCAAATATTATGAATCAAAAAGGATAAAAACAATGGATACCTACAAAGCCAGCGAAAACCGCTATACACACATGCCCTATCGCCGCTGCGGGAAAAGCGGTTTATTATTACCTGCCATTTCATTGGGTTTGTGGCATAACTTCGGCCATGTCGATACATTCAGCAATTTTACCGAAATCATACACACGGCTTTCGACCGGGGAATTACCCACTTCGATTTGGCCAACAATTACGGTCCGCCTCCCGGAGCCGCCGAAGAAAACTTCGGACATATTCTGAAAAAAAGCTTAAGCCGCTACCGGGACGAACTGATCATTTCGACCAAAGCCGGACACGATATGTGGCCGGGGCCATACGGTAGCTGGGGCAGCCGTAAGCATTTAATGGCGAGCATCGACCAAAGCCTGCAACGGATGGACATTGAATACGTAGATATTTTTTACTCCCACCGACCGGACCCCGCTACCCCTATTGAAGAAACCGCCGAAGCCTTGTCCGATATTGTCAGACGCGGCAAGGCATTATATATCGGCATCTCCAAATACAATAGCGAACAAACAGATAAAATCGTTAAACAGTTAAAACAAGCGGGAACCCCATGCCTGATTCATCAAGACCGCTATTCGCTATTCGACCGCCACATCGAGCACGACCTGTCAGACATCATCAGAAAACATGAATTGGGATTGATTGCGTTTTCTCCTCTCGCCCAAGGCCTGCTTACCAATCGCTACTTACACGGTATCCCCGCCGATTCCCGTGCCGCCAAAGCAAGCGGATTTCTGCAAAAAGAACAGGTCACGGAAGAGAAAATTGCACAAGCCCGGCAATTGGATCAAATTGCCCGGCAACGCGGACAAACATTAGCAGAAATGGCCCTATCCTGGCTATTAAAAGACGAAAGAGTAACGAGTGTCATTATCGGAGCGAGTTCTGTCAACCAACTGCTCGACAATTTAAAAGCCACCGGTAATCTCCGATTTTCCGAAGAAGAATTAAAAGCTATCGATACTATCCTAAAATAAACTTCTAGGCAGAAAGCATTTTAAGCAAAGCGTAGCGAATCAGCAGAACCAGCGTTCGTTATGCTCTGCTTTGTATTGCAATCGGCCGAAAAACATATTTAGGAAAAACGTAGCAATAGTTCTGTACGATCTCATTACCAGAACAATGGATGTTAAGGCACTACAGGTTTACGCGAAAACGACCAATCATTCAACGTGTAAGATGCAAAATTACAAGTATTTAAAAAAAGCAAGAATTCCGATAGGCTGAAACAATCTATCGACGGGTAAAATACCTTCAACTGACTCAAACAGAAATATCAAAAACTGAAACAATCGGCAAGATCATATAGCAAACCGATTCAAAATTCCAAAATAAGTACAAGCAAAGGTTTTATGAGATAAGGTTTTAAGTCATTAAGAATTTTTATACTTTTGTACTAAGAATACAAATAGTTTTGCTTATGAAATAAGAACACATAAAAATACACGTATTTTAGATTTATTGGAAAAAGCGTTTAGCTTATATTCTTGTTCTTGAAACTTAGGAAATTTCAGAGCTACCAAGAGTAAAGTGAAGACGCTCACGTCATATGGCGTGGGCTTTACTCATTTATTTGGTAGCAAGGTATCCTAAGACCTCAAGAACTGATAATATAGTAATTGTCCGCGCTTTTTTTATGCGTATATAGAAAAGCAGGTAAACAAACTAAAAAACAAAGGAGGTATGCTGAAAATCCAGTGAAAGAGTAAGCTAAATTTAACTAATCACATGTTATGTTTAAATCATTTTTTAGATTTTTCCTCATTGGAGGGATAGTACTCATAATGAGTCAAGGTGTTTTTGCACAGAAAAAAACAGTTTATGTTATTCCCGAAACCGCTAAAATTTTTTACAACGGTCATGAAGTAGGTAATGGTTCTTACCAAATCAAATTTAGTAGAAATGAAGATTTTGTTGTATTAAAATTTGAAGCAGCTGGTTATATATCGCGAACAGTAAAATTATTCAAAAACAATCCCAAAAAAACCATTTCATACGAACTTTTTGTTGATGAAGCCGAAATGAATTCGATTGGAGCAGGAGAGGGTGTTGATTTAGCTAATAAATTTTTTACCATAACAGTCAAAAAGGGAATGACAGAAGATGAAGTTTGGAAACGTCTGATGAACATTGCTGTAACAAATTTTGAGAATGTAGAAATTCGAGACAAAGCCGCAGGTTGGATTAAAACCGCATGGATTAACTCTACTTTTCTTTATCAGATTGTCAGAACTCGCTTAGAAATACAACTGCAATTTACAGGAGAGAATGAATTAGCGTACAGAGTTCGAATATCGTCTGAAATTGCAGATAAAGACTGTGGACTTAGTAATCAATGCTTTACGAAATATGACAGAATATTAAAAAAATACGAGCAAGTGATTTCAGAATTGCAAACTTCGTTGGGTAGTAACTTTTAAATAAATATGCTATGAAATATATATTTATTTTGACATTCGTTTTTACTTCTTTGTTTAGTAATGCACAGGAGAAAATAACTGTTAAAGAAACCTTTGAAAATAACCGCTTCCAATGGGATGAATTTTACGAAAAAGACTATTCTGGCAGCATACAAGATGGTTTTTTTGTTTTGCAGAATAAAAAAGATGATATTCTCGTTCGAAGTATAGCCGAATTACCTATACGCATTGACCAAAACTTCAAAATCACCTTTAAATTTTTAATTCCTAAAATCAGTAATGATTATGCTTTTGGTATTATTTACAATTACGAAGATGAAAATAATTACAGTAGTTTCCTTGTGTCAGAAAAAAAGTATAAAATTTATAATAGAGTAAATGGTATATGGAGCATTAGCCGGCAAGGTAGTATCATTTTAAAGGCGGGCAAAAACAAGGAAGTAATAATTAAGATAGAAAAAAAAGGCAATAAATTGATTTTTAACGTAGATAACATGGAGGCGATATCAATTACAAAAAAATTAGCCTTCAATGCTTTTGGGTTTCAAGTAGAAAATGCAAACACAATCAAGGTTGATGAGGTAGTAATTGAGCAACTTTCAGAAGAGTGATTTAATATTGAGAAGAGGAAAAATACACTCTGCTTTATTTTGCATTATTTGTAAATAAACAAAAACCTATCAACTGTCATATTGATAGGTTTTTGTAGCATTTGATGATTCTGTTAACGATTCGTATCGAAATGAATCTAAAAATGGATAATCCTTTATATTTAGGTATATTCCAAGAACGAAACGTCAACATCAAGCCCTACGGATTTTACAGAAAATATCCACATCTGCGCTACACTTCTTGTAGTATTCTCCGCAAAAGTATTGCCTATTTATTTTTCCATTGGAGAGGTACTTATCAGATAAAAGAGAAAATATTTAATTGAAATTCTAAAGAAATTGCTTACCTCTACAGCCGAGTTATTTGATACTATTGCACCGCAAAACACAGAAATACGTATAGTTACTAAATCACGACTTCTAAAATTCAAAAGCTCTGTGAAAAGTTTATTCCTCAATCGGTTAAGTTAAACCGATGAAAATCTAAAATAGAAAACATCCGTAAAGATAGAATGAAAGGTGGAAAGCGAAACGATAAAAAAACAATGCGGTGTTCCGGCACCGCATTTATTTTTTACTTTGATTTCCGTATGATAAACTGATTGGCCAGAATACCGGTTATAATCAATACCAGGCCGAAAACGGTCGAGGTATAAATTTCCTCTCCCAACAAATAGTGAATAAGAATAAGAGATAAAAAAGGAAAAAGATAAATCAACGAACCTATCGTTGCCGTATTACGGGCCAGATTTAAAGCTTTCAGCCAAAAAACAAAAGTAATGCCCATTTCGAAAAGCCCGACATACACTCCGGCCAGCCAACCCTTCAATACCGGCACCTGAAATCCTGTAAAACAAATCAACAAGGTAATGTAAACAGAAGCAAAGAGAAAATTCAGTAAAAGAGAGACTTCTTCCTCCAATTTACTTTTCATATTGAGAATGAAATACAATGCCCACATGACAGAAGTCAGAGCTGCCAAGAACACTCCGAACGGCTCCTTGACAGACAACCCGGAAAAATCTCCCTGAAAAGCAACGACAACTGCACCGGCAAAGCTGATCAACAACGCCAATACACTCATAAAGGGAATCCGCTGTCCCAATATCGGAATCGACAACAATACAAGCAATACCGGCCAGATACAATTCAACGCCTGGGCAATTTGTGCCGGCAATAAAGCATAGGCTTTAAAAAGAATCAGGTAATACAAAAACGGATTCAAAAAACCCATAAAAGCAGCACGCCCCCACTGGCGGGCAGTTACATGTCTCAACCGCCCTATGCCCTTTCCAAAAGAAACGATACCCAAAAGTACAATCAATGCCGAAAAAGTAGAAATAAACAACAAATCTATATTCGACATAGTAGAAAGAGCTATTTTAAAAGCCGTTGCAACCGTTGCCCAGCACAAAATTGCAACACCCGCATAAAGATAGGCCTTACGTTGATTCATAAAATTTTATAACTGAAATTTAAAATGTTCAAAGATAGGATTATTTTAGTACTTAACAGACAAAAAATAAAAAAGCCCTGCATTTGATTGCAGAGCTTTTCTAACTGTCCCGTATATATTACTTATTACTGAAAACAATCTGATTATCTTTTACGTCTACCAAAATATGATTGTCCTTAGAAACTTGTTCAGCCAAGATCTGTTTTGACAAATCATTCAACAAAGTACGCTGTATAATCCGCTTTACCGGACGGGCTCCGAACTGCGGATCGTATCCCTCTTCTGCAATCCATTCCACAGCCTTATCCGTAATCTCCAACAGGATACCATTATTCGCCAGCATTTTATTGACACCCTGAATCTGCAAGCGAACAATATCGACGATTTCATTTTTCTGCAAAGGCGTAAACATAATCACCTCATCGATACGATTCAGGAATTCCGGGCGAATGGTCTGTTTCAACAACTCATACACTTCCGCATTTGTTTTTTCCAGTACCTCATCCCGGTTCTTATCATTCAGATCTTTCAATTTTTCCTGAATAATATGAGCTCCGATATTTGAAGTCATAATGATAATCGTGTTTTTAAAATCCACGACCCGCCCTTTATTATCCGTCAGACGACCGTCATCCAATACCTGTAACAAAATATTGAACACATCTGGATGTGCTTTTTCGATCTCATCCAATAAGATAACCGAATAAGGTTTACGTCTGACAGCCTCCGTTAACTGACCGCCTTCATCATAACCGACATATCCGGGAGGCGCTCCTATCAAACGGGAAACGGAATGACGTTCCTGGTACTCCGACATATCGATACGCGTCATCTGAGTTTCATCATCGAACAGAAACTCAGCCAATGCTTTCGCTAACTCCGTTTTACCGACTCCGGTCGTACCTAAAAAGATAAATGAACCGATCGGCCGCTTCGCATCCTGTAAGCCGGCCCGGTTACGCCGCACAGCATCGGCCAGCGCAGCAATCGCCACATCCTGTCCGACAACCCGCTTATGCAGTTCATGTTCCAAAGAAAGCAACTTCTGTCTTTCACTTTGCATCATCCGATTGACAGGAATACCGGTCCATCTGGACACGACAGCAGCAATATCATCAGCCGTCACTTCTTCCCGGATCAAAGATTCTCCGTTCTTCATACCGGCCAACCTGGCTTTCACATCTTCGATATGCTGCTCCGCTTCCTTGATCTTGCCATAACGCAACTCGGCCACTTTCCCATAATCACCATCCCGTTCGGCCCGGTTAGCCTCAAACTTATATTGTTCTATCGCATCCTTGTTTTTTTGAATCTCATCGATCAAAGAACGTTCGGATTCCCACTGTGCCCGCAACTTGGTGCGCTCTTCGTTCAGATCGGCCAATTCCTTTTTAATATCATCCAGCTTCTTGCTTGTACCTTCCCGTTTCAATGCCTCTTTCTCGATCTGCAATTGCTGAATCTTCCGGTCCAGTTCATCGATCTCTTCCGGAACGGAATTCATTTCCAGACGCAAACGGGCAGCCGCCTCATCCACCAGATCGATAGCCTTATCCGGCAAAAAACGATCGGAAATATACCGGTGAGATAATTCAACGGAAGCAATAATAGCATCGTCCGTAATCCTCACTTTATGATGATTTTCATACCTCTCCTTCAATCCCCGCATGATACTGATTGCACTCATCACATCCGGCTCATCTATCATCACCTTCTGAAAACGACGCTCCAAAGCTTTATCCTGCTCGAAATATTTCTGATATTCATTCAAGGTTGTCGCCCCGATAGCCCGCAAATCACCTCTTGCCAAAGCCGGTTTCAGAATATTGGCAGCATCCATGGCCCCATCGGATTTTCCGGCACCGACCAAGGTATGTATTTCATCGATAAACAAAATGATTTCTCCTTCAGATGAGATAACTTCATTGACAACAGCCTTCAACCTTTCTTCAAATTCACCCTTGTATTTGGCTCCTGCAATCAAAGCTCCCATATCCAACGAGTAAATCTGTTTGGACGTCAGATTGGAAGGCACATCCCCGTTCACAATACGCTGTGCCAACCCCTCGGCAATAGCCGTTTTACCAACCCCGGGTTCTCCTATCAATATCGGATTGTTTTTCGTACGGCGCGACAAAATCTGAAGCACCCGGCGGATTTCATCGTCACGTCCGATTACCGGGTCCAACTTCCCATTGCGGGCACGCTCGTTCAGATTTATAGCAAAACGTCCTAAAGAATCATAAGTCGACTCTGCCGATTGCGAGTTTACCTTAGATCCCTTCCGCAATTCGGCAATTGCTGCCTTCGTCTCCTTCTCGTTCATCCCACTGTCTTTCATCAACTGGGCTACCTGATCCTTTCCATTCAGCAAAGCCAACAAAATATGCTCCAGGGAAATATACTGATCCCCCATTTCATTAGCATAGCGGGTAGCTTTCTCCAATACTTTATTTGTATCGGAAGAAAGATACACGTTACCGCCGGATACCCGCGGATAAGTATCTATAATACGCTCCAGGGCAGCAAGTAATGAATTACTGTTCACCCCCAATTTATTAAAAATAAAATGAGTGACATTCTCTCCGACATCTATAACCGCTTGCAGCAAATGCCCGGTTTCGATGGCTTGTTGTCCTTTACTCTGTGTAAGCTGCACTGCTTTCTGCAATGCTTCCTGCGATTTAATCGTATAATTGTCTGTATTCATAATCAAATGCTCCTTTCGGTTATGAGAAGATACAAAACTTATACCGATTCTTTCCCTGAAAGGTTGCAGTGAAAATTTTGCAGCACACCTGTCAATTTGACACAATAAACACAAAATTTATGCAAAAATGACACAATTAAATATAGACTTCAAATTGTAGATTTTAGATTAACGCTTTTAGATTAAAAGAATTTGATAACGGAGCAGGTTGCCAGGCAGTTTAAAATCTAAAATTTAGAATCCCTATTTTAAATTATACCCCAATCTTTCCCTGCAAAAAAGAGGAATCGTAAACCAAAAATTACACAAATGAGTCCGTCCCAGTGTGTAATTTTCCCTTCGATGTATCTACCGGTTTAAAATCAGAGAAATCGATGCTTTTTAGCAATATCGTTCTACGCCTATTGGTTTAAAAAAACATACGAAATAATATTCGCTCCCATCTGCAAGGCCTGCAAACGCTTGTCCTCCGGATCTTTATGCACTTCCTGATCCTCCCATCCGTCACCGAGATCCGTTTCATAAGTATACAAAACAAGTAGTCTTCCGTCTTTTACGATACCGAAAGCCTGAGGACGTTTATTATCGTGTTCATGAACTTTAGGCAAGCCTTCCGGAAATTTATACTTCTGACTGAAAATCGGATGATCCCACGGCAATTCAATAAAATCATCTTCGGGAAAAACTTTCTTCATTTCCCGCCGGAAAGCCTTATCGAGCCCGTAATTATCATCCGCATGCAAAAAACCTCCGGCCAACAGGTATTCCCGCATATTCTGCACCTCCACAGGCGTAAATACGATATTCCCATGCCCGGTCATATGCACAAAAGGATAATTGAAAATATCACGGCTACCGGGCTCTACCGTAGCCGGTTCTTTGGCCAGATCCGTACCCAGATTCTCATTGCAGAACTTTATCAGATTAGGTAAGGCGGTCGGATTGGCATACCAGTCACCCCCTCCCTTATATTTCAACAAAGCGATCTTTACTTTGGTTTCCTGTCCCCAAATCCAGCGTGGAATCAAAATAAACAAAGCGACAATCAACACTATTTTCACAAGATGTTCCATGATATTATTTTTATTCAAAGACCCGGAAATTTTAAAATATATCCGGTCAATCTCTATATTTTCAAACCTTATTCATAAATCCGATACTATGACACGCAACGATTCCGGCAGTCTCTGTCCGCAAACGGCTATTCCCCAATGTTATGGGAACAAATCCCGCAGAGACCGCCCAACCGACCTCTTCGTCCGAAAAATCACCTTCCGGGCCGATCAGAATAACAGCATCTTCTCCCGGGATATATACCTCATCCAGCCTTCTCTTCTCCCCTTCATTACAATGAGCGATAAAACGCTGTCCCTCATTACAGGAAGCGATAAAATGCTTAAAATCGGTCATCGGGTTCAAACCCGGCACATAGGCTTTCAACGATTGTTTCACGGCTGAGACAATCACCTTCTCCAAACGCTCTGCCTTCACCTCTTTACGTTCGGAACGAGCCGTCCGTAGCATCGTAAACTCTTCCGTTCCGATTTCCGTGCATTTCTCAAGCATCCACTCGATCCGATCGATATTTTTCGTCGGGGCAATTGCTATATGCAAACGAAAAGAACGTTTCCCATACGCCTCAATCTTATGAACAATTTCGATCTCACACCCTTTTATAGCAGCAGCAGTAATAATGCCGCTATAATATCCTCCCCGGCCATCGACCAAAGCTACTTCATCTCCTTTCTCCAACCGCAGCACACGTACACAATGCTTCGATTCTTCCGGGTTTAACGTATAAACATCCCCTTCTATATCCGGGGTATAAAACAAATGCATTCCGGCCTCCTCCAATTAATGAATATTCTTCCTTTTAGCACGACAATCACCGAAAACAGCAACTCCTGTAATAATAATCACAGGTAACAAAGCCTTTGTACTATTCCACACCCCAGCCAAAGCATCTCCGAAAGAATTGGTTTTTCCCAATTGATAACAAAAAACCGTCACCAACATAAAATACACCAATCCTAAAAATACAACCAGGAAAATAGATGTCTGTTTCATACAATCAAGATTAAATTCCGGGACAAATATAGAAAAGATTTCACGAAAATAGCAGAGCTCAAAGCAACATAGCCAAATAACCGGAAATTGACCATCTATTTGCTACACCTCCTTATCTTCCACCATTTCAGATAATATTATATTAAGTCTATTTTGTTTAAAAATAAAGTTATTAAACCCAAGTCAATGTCATCTCCCAGCCCAGCTGTCAATAGAAGCCACCGATCAAATCAACCAACATCCAGATAATATCAGAAATTTGTTTTTTCAACCTATCAGAAATTATCCTCATTCCTGAAAATGTATCAACTAAAGAAATGTTGGTTATTATACTCTATCGCACAAGCAAAGCAGTCTCCCGGCATCCGCCCCTTCCCTTCTCACCCGCATAAGAAAGAGGTAAAGCAAGTTGAAAAGGCAGAGATTTTTTCATAATTTATCTGTTTTTAAATAAAGATACAATAGGCTGCACAAAACGTCCAATCAACCGCCTATCTTCTGTAATGATCTCCGCCGTACCATCCATTTGCTGGATCATCGGCAAATCACGTTTATAAGAAGTTTGCATACCTTTCGGAAAAACGATCTCGGCAATATATACCGCAACTATCCCTTCCTGCATTTGCACCTGTTCAGGTACTGCCGCAAGCGAGTGTACCTTTCCACACAGTACTCCGAACTCCATATAGGGATAACCATTGAGCTTAACATTGACCTTCTGTCCAATCTTCACTTTCCCAATTCCCATTGTCGGAATTCGCATCCGTCCGATCACTTCAACTGCATTATCAGGAATAATACTTGCCAATCTGTCACCAATTGTAACCTGTTGATTTCCTCTCCAATAATTCACTAAACTTACCCGTCCAGCAACCGGAGCCTCCAAAATATATTGCCGCCGCCATTGTGCAATTTGAGCGATAAGTTGTTGCCGACTCTGTTCGATACTATTTTCATATTTGGACACTTCATTCTCCTGTTGCAACATCAACTCAACAATTTGTTGCTCAGTCTCAATAATCTGCAACTCCGTCGAAGTAAGCTTAACATCAAGCCCAGCCTTACTATTCTGTTTCTGCAAAAGAATTTGTAAGGAGTTTTCATAATCAACCGAAGATATTACATTTTCTGTATACAACATCGAATCACGACGATATAATTGCTGTTGATAATTGAGGTCCTTTAGAAGTAAAATATGTTGCCGTCTGAGCTTGATAAGGTACTCTCTGTTTTTAGCTATCTGCTGTTCCAACAGATTCTTTTTACAAGTGACGTGCCCCATCTTGAAATAGTGAGCATAATCACGACATTTATTTTGAAAATTGACAAAAGCTGATTGTAATTCACCCAGGTTATAATTTCCATAAATCCAAGTTGCCTTTATTAACTCTCCGCAACTCATTTCCGTAGAAGCAGCGATCCTATCACTAATCATTTGTACATCAATTAAATCTGCTGAATTACGAAGCACAGCAACAAGCTTTCCCCGTTTGACTTTTTCTCCATTATAAATATAGATTGAATCAATTAGTCCACTGTTACGGACAATCAGATCAGCAGGAGGATTGTGTGTGGTAATTATCACCGGAGCTTTGACTGTATCAGGATATTTAATAAAATAACAAGCTATAAAAATTGCAACAAAAATTGCAGACACGACCGTCACCCCCCAATATACAACCCATGAGGGTGCCTTGCCCATAATCTCCTGTACCTCCTCGCTATGAAAATTATCTCGGTTTGGCATAATAATTCCTCCTATTTAATTGCCCAATTCTAACTGATTTTTCACCAATTCGTAATAATATCCCTTCTTTACAGTGAGTTCCGCATGTGTTCCCTGCTCGACAATTTTTCCATGATCAAGCACAACGATCTGATCAGCATTCTTTACTGTCGAAAGGCGATGCGCTACGATGACTACCGTTTTATTTTTAAAAAGCCATTCCAACCGCTCCATAATCGTTCGTTCATTGTTGGCATCAAGAGAATTAGTGGCCTCATCAAAAAAAAGGTATTTGGCATCCTTATATGCTGCTCTTGCGATCAATAGCCGTTGTTTTTGTCCAGTACTGAGTCCATGTCCATCAGCACCGATTTTGGTATTATATCCTAACGGTAATTCATCGATAAATGAATCGATATTAGCAATTTTAGCTGCCTGTCGTACCCGCTTCCTGTCCGGAATCCCATCGGAGATTCCAATATTATTAGCAATCGTATCAGAAAAGACGTACCCTTCCTGCATCACCGTCCCACATACCCTCCGCCAGCATGAGGCACTGTATCGGGCGATCTTTTTCCCGGCAAGCGTCACATCTCCTTCGACAGGATTATAAAACCCCAACATCATCTTGAGCATTGTCGTTTTACCGCTACCACTAGCACCAACAATAGCAGTCACCTTATTGGCAGGAATCTTAAGATCGATATGATCAAGCACTTTCTCGGAATGAGGACCATCGTACTGAAACACCACATGACGAAATTCAATGTCGGCCTCCTCAGGAATCTCCCGGATACGCTCTTCCTCAACGGGTTCTTCATCATCCTTTTCCTGAATTTCAGAGAGACGCTCAAGCGAAATCTTAGCGTCCTGTGTTGTTTGAACAAACGAGATAAATTGTGAAAGAGGAGCATTAAGTTGTCCAATAATATACTGCAGGGCGACCATCATACCGAGAGTCATGTTGCCTTCAATCACAGCAGAAGCTGCAAGAAAAGAAATAACCACATTTTTCGTTTGGTCGATAAAGGTACCACCAATCTCCTGTGTCTGTCCCAACGCAAGGCTCTTGACAGAAACATTAAATAACCGTGACTGAATACGTTCCCATTCCCAACGTTTTTGTTTTTCGCAATTATTGAGTTTGATATCTTGCATACCATTGATAAGCTGCACAAGATTACTTTGGTTGTTAGCCGCTTCCTGAAAGCGCATATAGTCTAATTTACGACGACGCTTCAAAAAAACGAGAACCCATCCTATGTACAGCACACTACCAAGCAAAAAGACAGCAAGTATCACCAGATCATACCCTCCCATGACAGCACCATAGATCACAAAGGTTACAATAGCCATAATAATACTTAAAAGCGAACCGGTAAGAAATGCTTGAATACGATCATAATCACCAATGCGCTGCATAATGTCTCCGACCATTTTTGAATCGAAAAAAGCGATGGGAAGACGCATAAGTTTAGCCAAAAAATCCGAAATAAGAGATATGCTAATGCGTGTCGTCATATGTAGCATCAACCATGAACGGATAAAATTATTAGCCATCTGTCCAAGCGTCAGCACCATCTGCGCCACGAGAATCATCACTACAAAAGAGAGATTTCCCGTACCGATCCCCGTATCAACAACCGATTGAGTGAGGAAAGGAAAGAGAAGACTCAAAACGCTAGCTGTTAGCATAGCAAGTCCCAGTTGCACAAGATAACGTTTGTAGGGCCGCAGGTATTGTAATAGATAAGAAAACGTCACCCGCTTGTCTTCGTCACCTTTTTCTTTGTAGAAAATCGGTGTCGGTTCCAGCAACAGGACAATCCCGGTATCAATCAACACATCTGAAGACATCTGGATTCCAGGAACATTTGAAGGTCGAGAAGATTGCGTACGAACGATAGAGATATTGGACAACTCCCGGCTTTGAATCCACGATTTTTTAAACTGTTCTTCGCTGTATTTCAAAAGTCCGGAAGCAGGATCAGATACCCATACCCACCACTGTCCCCGTTTACGGGTAATTTTATAAACCACTACGAAATGCTCCTGATTCCAATATACAATGCAAGGAAAATCGACCTGGTCACGCAATTGTTCCCAAGTAATCTTTACACCTGCGGTACGCAAACCGATACTTTCAGCAGCATCACTGATACCCATAAGAGAAACTCCCTCACGGGTAATATGACACCGCTCACGCAAATTTTGCAAAGAATAATTTTTACCATAAAAACGTACAACAATGCGCAGACAAGTTGGTCCGCAATCCATGGTATCGAGTTGGGTATAATGTGGAAAAGTCATTTCAATTTATTTTGACCGCATTCAATTGGTTTACAAAAGAATTGTTAAACTCCCTAATATTCTCATTTACTTCAGCTAACAGGAACAAAACAGATTTACAAAACAACATATTCTTATAATACAATATTCAAATCCTCAGCGTCATACATTCCCGGAATTCGGCGATTATCAATAATTATTGTCGGAGTGCCGGTAATCTGTATTTTTTTACAATAATCCATTTGCATCTTCAAAATTTGGGGGGCTCGCACATCGATTTCCATATTTTCCGGCAACGTCTTTTTCTCAAACCAGTCAGAAATAAGCCGATTCGTTTCCTCCCATTTATCTTTGATTCCCGAAGAAATCATTTTCAAAGCGGCTTGATAGGATCTCTGATCTCCACTATTTACGACAAATACCAAATTAACACGATAACCTTCCAATGATATGACAATGTCATATACTTTTACACACAAAGAACATGCAGGGTTTATTATAATTGTAATGCTGTGTTCTGTTTCAGCGTAATTGCTTATAACCGGAACAGTACCAATATCTATAGGTTCCTTGTCCTGTAAGGCAAGTAGTTCCCAAAAAATACCGGGAGAACTCACAAGGCACTCGTGCTTAAACCGCCATAACGGTATCATCCGATTCTGCCCTACAATTTCTATCATCTTTTTTATTATCAGCAAACACAAAATAAATACAACGGTATAATTTATCAGCCCGATATAAAATTCAATACCCCACAATCTATTTATCTCTTCACCCCGTAGAAAAATTTCGTTGAGAAAATCTACAATCAATACAATATCAATTGTAAGACATAACGTACACCATTTTCGATGTAAGCTCTGCCACACAAACGAATAAACCACAAACAACATGGCCAATACATTCAGCAAAAGAAACACCGCTTCCGGATTTGAAACAATGAAAACACCCCATATAAGGGAGGACGCAAAATAGGCCAACGACAATTCACCAAGCGATACCCAACCTAACAATTTTGCTCCTGCTGATTTAAATACGTCATTACAATCAGAATGTCGTCCAATATGACAAAAATGCCGGACGAGTTGAGGCCGGAATTCTGCTTTAACAACCGTCAGTAATGAAATTATCAGCCCGATCATTTTTATCAAATAACGAAAATCCGGAAAGTCAGAATTTTTTATGAGTCCCCATATCAACAGGTACGAAACCAATACAATCATCCAAAATACCATCCTCCGGCTAACATACCACAATCCCTGTTTAAACTTATAAACCAGTAAAGTATCCTCTTTCGTGTCAACACCTTTTTCAGCTATAAGTACCGTACCATCCCACTCTCTCTGAAACTGATCGAAAGTTTGTACGATTTTATAACCGAAAACCGTACGTAATAAAACGGAAACTTTATCTGTATCGAAACCTTCGACGAGATAAAAAGGATATTCACTATTACCCATCGCCACGATAAAAGGACTTTCAATCTCGAAAAGCTGATTAAATTCAAGCCTGCACACCACATTTTCTACATGTAACCCATCTAGCGTATCGCTCAATGCGCGGAAACTATGGGGCAAGGGATGTTTATCATAAACCTCCCGAATGTGCAAAAGATCTATTCTGATCCCTAACGCACAAAGGAAGGAATGTAAAAGATCAGGTGCAGGAGTCTTCATTCTCTTAGCAATTTAATTTGTTCACTCCCGTTCGATAGGATTGTAAGGGACTGTCCATTCTGCCGTCAAATCCCTGGATTTTTTAGTCTGAGGATCATATACCCTGAATACCCTCGTTCCACCTGCCGTAAGTGCTTCTAATGGTGCCGTATGAACCCGACGCTCAAAACGTCTCCAATTCTCTTTCGAAATGGATTTACTCCGCCATTTGTAGGAGCGAATCGGTTGGGATTCATCGCTCAAACCTTCACAAATAAATTCATATTCACCACTACTATCCACAGCTTTCAGTATAAGCCCCGGAAGACCCGATAATTTCCATGGCCCGAAATTAAGCGGTATATCCATCGTGTAATAAGCCTTCCACAAACGCCCTGCATAACAGGTCCGGGCAACATGGCAAGCATAACCACAAACCGAATCCGCTCCATCAATATACTCCCACTGAAGTACAGGCATCGGCTCACTGTAAAACTTAGAGACTTCATCCTCATAAGGCATCCTGTGAATGGTAGTGACCGTCCGTTTGGAAAGATCGAAAATCATATCCCAGTCGATATACACCGTCCCATCAATGCCATATCCTTCCTCCCGGACAGTTTTACCCATCTCAAAGTCCGTATAAGACATATCGTCCAAAAAGGTGCGTTGTGAATAAAATTTGGAATAGTTTTTCCCTATTTGCAGGATCATCTGATCAACAAGTATCTTCCGCTTAACCGTATCTTGGATAAAATTCATCCGATAAGTCACAGTTAACAGTGTACGGTCCAGCTCCTTAAATTTATCCATGCGTTGGCTACCGTACCACAAACTACCCATATCACCCTCTTCCAAAATAACCATTTCTTTAACCTGACCTTTCCCCTCGATACAAAACAAAAGACATAATAACAGGAATAATAAACGCATTTGTTCCATATTTTTATATGAAAAATTATAATAAAATAAGGTTGTCTAAGACATTTTTCAATGTCTTAGACAATCCTAAAACATACTAATAATTAGCACTCAGCTTTACCACCTTCAGGTGTTGAACTCCAAACTTTGTCAAGAGCATCTGCAACACTATCACTTTTGAACTTCAATTTTACAGTTGAACCATCGGGATATGTAATCGTACATCTGTATCTCTTTCCACCAGTGACCTCTGTCATTTGCTTTTTTGTAAGTTGCTGTGCAGCAAAATTTTTCATTGCATTCATAATAAATGTGATTTAATTTAGTATAATAAAATATGAACCTTTTGTTTTTCGTCAGATGTTCTTTAACTGACGTTTCCTGTTTTAAATTCACATTACCGTGAAAATAATCTTAACTTTGCAATGCCTTTCTGCGATTTAGTTAAACGAATAAACACTCACACTTGGTTTTGCTTCCTCGTAGGAAGGTTTTTATTTGCTGCGGCTGGCAAGACCGAAGCGAATAATACCCGAATAACTCGTATTCGTTTTTTTATTTTTCCAGTATTTTCAGCGTAAACTGAACTTCACTTTAAACATTACCGAAGCCGGACGGAGCTTATAGGAATAAACATAACTCGTAATATCACTGTAAGACGCCGAGTTGAATACCCTCGTGTCCAACAGATTGCGAGCCTCAATACTATAAGCCATACGCCCGATATTATATTCCAGACCTGCATCCAGGAAAAACATATTGCGATCCGCTCCACCGACACCCGCATTGTAGTAATAATCACACCCCACCCGACAAATGAATTTCTTCTTGATAATAAAATTCATTGTTGCCTCTTGCTGTACAACGTCAATCGGCTCAAGTTGGTCACCTCCCTCAATATTGCTACGGCTACGGGAATATTCTACATCATAGTCCAAACGCACAGCCTGAGTAAACTGACTTGCAAAACCAAAACTTACTGTAGCCAGATCGTAAGTCGTTTGCATCACCTTTCCCTGTCGCAATACCTCTGCCCACGACCGATTGAAACCGCCGGAAACATTAATGGTAGTAGAAATTCCGTCAAAGCGTTTACTAACTTCTCCATTGACACTGAACCCCTTCGAATTGTTATCCAACAAAACAGACTCAATACGGCTCAGCGACCCTTCATAAGTCGTACCGTACATCAAATTGCGCTGTGTACGCCAATAACGGATATCAAACGAGCCAAATAGTGCCCGGATGGCATTTCCATAAGAAAACGAAGCTGAATAATTCTGTATCTTGTTGCGACTGATCTCCCCCTTCTTGCTCGAAATCATCCGATAATCGGTCATGATAAAGCCACTGTAAGTGTCATAGAGTCCGCCGATATTTTCCTGATAGGAAGCACGCGCCGAAAATTTAAGATTTACCGTCAATGCCGACTGTATTGAAAACGAAGGAGAAAAAATCAAATCATCAGATTTATCTGTCTTTCCTCTCACGTTATCCTCTGTCCGAAGACTCATAAAGTCCAAAGGCACGTAAAGCGAGGCATTGAATTTTTCACCTATACGGTAGCTAATCCCAGGCCCCACAATCAAGTCAAACTTACGCCAATAAATGTCGTTACGCATCGTATCAACAGTTGGAAGCGTCTGACCCCGAGCATTCATCGGTGCAAGTTCCGAATCCATCCTTTCGATCCGTGCATTAAGAGCCGCATTAAGCGAAAAATTCCAACGTTTGACAGAATATGAGGTAAAAGCCCGATTTTGGGTACGAAAACATTTACTATCAAGCATCTGATGTGCATTCGGATAATCCGTAGGCGTATCGAATACCTCCGGATAAAGCATAGGATAAATACGCAACGTAGTAGGCTGTGTACTGTAGTCCGTCTCGGAATTGAAATTCAAAGTCCATTTTCTGAACTGCCGCACATTATGAAATCGATTGCGTATTGTAATCTTCGGTAATCGAAAGCGCTGATCAACGCGATCATCCCCCATCATTACACGCCCTAAATCAGAATTCCATTCACCGCTAAAAGTGAACTTCTCTTGCAAGTAATGCTTACTGGTATTGGAATTTAGCTGCAAACTCACCTCCGTCCGATCGTTACGTTGATCAGCAAGGGTCTGTTCTCTGATAACGAGAGGCGATTGGCCCGAAAGATAATAAGTGGTTATCGAAGAACCCTTTGAAGTTCGGAAATCGTGAATATAATGGGCATTGGCCTTTAACTCCAGCTCCTTTTTGAGTTTAGTAACGGTATTAACAGAGATCGTGTGTACATCGTTATCCAGATAACGCTTCTTATCAAGCGAGGGCTTAGTCGGGGTATGTACTCCCAAAATCGACAAGGTCGAACCCAAGCCACCATAAAACGACGTAAGCTCCTGCTCCACATCATCGCCCGTATTGTTTGTCTTATAAGTATTGAGCGTCTGGAAACGGCGTCCAAAATACATAGTTGTAGCCTCAATATTCCGCATCCACGGCTTATAGCCTGCTCCAAGCTGAAGAGTTGCATTCCATGTCCCCTTGGCAGACTCTTTGAGCCGCAAATTAATAGCTGCACGATCTGTCGGAGCTAATTTCTGAAGTGCTTTGATGGGTTGATGATTTTCATAAACTTCCACCTTGGCAATATCCCTGGCCTGAATATTATTTGTAGCAATACCGTAACGACCTTCGAGCATATCCATATCTTCAACATAAAATTTATTGATTGCCCTGCCATTATATCTAATCTCTCCTGACTTCGCCACTTCGATTCCCGGCATTTTCCTCAGTACATCTCCAATTGTATGATCAGTAGGATCAAGATATTTGGCAACCATATAGCTCAGGGTATCCCTGCGCCGAGTTACAGACGGAGCCTTTACAACAACCTCTTTAATTTTCACCCGCTCAAATTCTACCAGAAGATCTATTTGCTGCGAACGACAAGCAACTATCTGCCATTGCTCCCTGACATTAAAACCTTTTATAACCACACTCAGTGAATCCGGTCCAGCTTGGCAAGAAATCGAAAAAGATCCGTTTCCCTGTGTAATGTCGTATCCATAAATAATCCGGCGGGAAATATCCTGAAGGATAACATTTACTCCCTCCACAGGCTTCTTTGTCTGCATATCGCAGACAGTCCCTGTGATCTTAACACGTTGCTGAGCAACAGCTATTTCACAGAAAAGTAAGACAAGTGTAAGCAGCAGATATTTTACCATAAACTAAAATTTATATCTGATTCAACTCAAAATATATTCCTTAAGCTGATTATTATTCAATTTTCCACATATTCAATTGGATTGTATGGAATCGTCCACGTTTTGTCAAGGTACTCCTTTTGTCCATCAGAAGTACTATAAACGATATAAGCTTCCTCGCCTTTAGCATAAGTTTCAAACGGATGTTCAAAACATTTTCTCTCATATCGAAGGTAATTGCGCAATGTTTTCAGATTTTGTTCTGAAATGAAGCGATAATTCATGATCGGCTCATTACTTTTCCGAACTTCAGTACACTCGAACACAAAGCCTCCGTCTTTATCACAAGCAGCCAGAATAAGTCCTGGCAACCCCTGTAATTTCCATGGACCGAAAGAGAATGGAATATCTTTTGTAAACCACACCTCCCAAATTCTTCCACCGTAATCTGTAGTTGCTCTTCGACAGGAATACCCTAAAATTAACTGTTCCTCATCATGAATAATCCATGAAAGTTTCGGAAGTGGTTGATTATAACGCTTCATGCAGTCATATTCAAAATAATCGCCACATCTCACAGTTAACTTTCCAGACCGGCAATCTAAAAGAATATCTGAAAAAAGATTTGAAGGTTTTTCACCAACAGCACGACGCAATTTGATTAATGTAGTATCCGATACACCTTCGGTCAACAGCAAATGGCTATAATGAAGATGTAAATCCGATTGGCGAACAAATCGTTCTCCAACCAGCATTAAAATATCACAGCCATAGTTCCGGATATTTTTTGCCGTATCAATTTTCGAATACCGATATTTTAATGCTAAAACTGCCTCGTCGATTTTAGTCGAATCCACAATTGTAGCCGCTAACATCGACAATTTATCAATGCCGTCTTTTATAATTACAAATTTTTGTCCTACGACATTCAACGAAAAGCACAATAAAATCATGCAAATGATTCTTTTCATATATAAATCTCAATTCCATGAATATTAATAAATTATCAAAACTCATCATTCACCCTATCACACTATTATTAACAAAGATATAAAAATATTATTAATATAATATATATCAATTCATATTTAACAGTTTAGTTTTAATTAACCATGATACAATTCCATTGTAATCATACCTTAATTATAAAAGTATAGAATATATTGTCAGATTTAAATAACAGATATACGCTTCCCTGATATAGCGGCAAAAACTCAGAAATAAAAATATTAACATACTGATTTTTTATAGATTATCTGTATCTTGAAAAGATAATCTATACTTTCCCGACAAATATATCTGTTACTTGAAAACGTAAAAATAAATATAACGAAGCACTCTATTCATTCATTGTTTTTTCATATCAGTTCGTCAAATAACTCGTTCAGACTGTTTTACAGGCAACTAAATTTCCGGAAAATCGTAAATAATAAGTCGGAAAATAATCTGGCATAAATAAGTACCAACTCCATCAAAAACACCTATATTTGAACTCAAATACAAGCATATGAAAAAGGTTATATTTATAGCAATGGCTATTTTAGTCGCCATTGCCTGTACTCACGACAAAAACATTTATACGGAACCTCAGGAACGCATTGCGTATTGTGAGGCATTCGAAAATTATGAGGTACCGGTTAAAGCCGGCTACACGACGATTGTAACCGAAGGAGACGATACGCTGGCCGTAGTCAATGAACCGACAACAATCAAAATCCCCAAAGGCAGTATTCTACCTTCCAGGGGAGAATCCGGTATTAAAGTCGATTTTGCCATTCTGAACAACGTAGATACCTATAGTCAGTATTGGCAAGCCGTTATGTTCGAGGATACGGAATACGGTGATTACGACTACAACGATTTAGTCATACATGTAAAGAATGTCCTCGGCAACGGCGGTAAGGAATGGGATTTACACAATATATATATACAGCCGATTGCCCTCGGCGGCGGAAAAACCATCAAACTGGGCTGTATATTACCGGACAATTCCGAACACATTATTACGGAAGATGTCAGAACCGATTTGTTCCATGGGGCCAAAGGATTTATCAATACGGTAAATGATAACACACCGATACGTTATAAACTGATGCCTCAAATCACAAACTATAAATTAGCTAAAGGAACAAAAAAAAGTATCGCCTGGTTTATCGAGGTGGATGGGAAAAGATATTATGCCGTAACATCCGACTACGACTATCAGAGATATGATATGCTTAATCATGAAGGGATGCCTTACGGCCTGGTTGTAGGTAAAGACAATGGAACATTTAAATATCCACAGGAAAAAATCTCCATTTTTAAGGCATACCCGGATTTTAGTGACTGGGTCAACGGCAGGGCAAGCTGGATCGGCACCCCCCAAACAAATATGACGAGCAAATTTTGTAACAACATCATTCCCGGCAAAGACGGACGTCTTTATAAAATCTGGGACTATCAGGATTTGGAATAAAATACGCTTTTATTTAATAACCTTTTCAGAAAAACCGGACGATAGTTCGTCCGGTTTTTTTATACCTCTTTTTCTTTCCGTTTCATTCACGGCAAGCAGCTGCTCATCCCGGCGACAAAAAACGGCAAAATCTCAAAAAAAGAGCTGTGTCACAGACACAGCTCCCAAGTTTATAAGATTTATCATTCATCATCTTCAGCCTCGTCATAAGACTTCAACAATTCCTCCTGAATTTCACCCGGCACTTTTTCGTATCCGGCAAATTTCATACTGAATGTCGCACGGCCTCCGGTAATCGAACTCAAGGCAGTTGAATAGCGTTGCATCTCCTTCAAAGGTACCTTTGCGATAATCTTCTGGAAACCGCTGTCTGAATCCATTCCCATAATAACGGCCCTGCGGGTCTGCAAATCACTCATCACGTCTCCCATGTCTTCTTCAGGCACCAGTACTTCTACGTCATAGATCGGTTCCAACACCTTCGGCATGGCATTTTTAAACGCTTCGCTGAAAGCATGACGTCCGGCCAAACGGAATGAAATTTCATTTGAGTCTACCGGGTGCATCTTACCGTCGTATATACACACACGTATGTCACGGGCATAAGACCCCGTCAACGGTCCCTCTTCCATCTTCTCCATAATACCTTTCAGGATCGCCGGCATAAAACGGGCTTCGATCACACCCCCGACAATACAGTTGTAAAATACCAGTTTTCCTCCCCACGGCAGGTTATATTCCTCTTTCCCTTTCACAGACATTTTGCTGTCGATGCCTCCGATTTTATAAGAAGTCGGTTCCGGCATACCTTCCACATAAGGTTCGATAACCATATGTACTTCACCGAACTGTCCCGCACCGCCGGATTGCTTTTTATGCCGGTAGTCTGCCTGGGCGAACTTGGTTATCGTTTCCCGGTAGGGAATTTTAGGTACGATAAATTCAATCGGCAGTTTATCATTGTGCTCAATACGCCATTTCATCGTATTCAGATGGAACTCACCCTGACCGGAAAGAATCAATTGTTTCAGTTCCTTAGAATACTCTACTAATAACGACGGATCCTCCTCATGCATACGGTTAAGTACTTCAGCTACCTTTTCGTCGTCGTTCTTGTTTACAGCCTTCACGGCTGTACGGAAACGGGGTTCCGGATACTTAAAGCCCGGGAAGCGATATTCACAATCCTTTTCATTCAGGGTGTCCCCGTTCTTCGTTCCTTTCAGCTTTACGGTTGCCCCGATATCTCCGGCCTTCAGCTCCGTTACTTTCGTACGGTTTTTCCCGGCCGCAGCAAACAACTGAGAAAAACGTTCTTTCGTACTATTCGTCATATTGGTAAGGTCATCCCCTTCTTTCAAACTCCCCGACATGACTTTAAAATAGTTGATCTCACCCAAATGCGGTTCGATAGAAGTCGCAAAAACAAATACAGAGGTCGGCCCCTCGGCATTGTACGGCACAAGTTCTCCGTCGACAGTCTTTGTACCCGGCATAGCTGCTGCACTCGGCGCTACATTCACCAAAAACTCCATAAACCGACGTACACACATGTCTTTTTCTGCCGATACGCAGAATACGGGAAACATATCCCGCTTGATCAATCCTGCCCGTATTCCGGCACGCATCTCATCTTCTGTCAGGCTACCTTTTTCAAAATAAAGCTCCATCAGCTTCTCGTCATTCTCGGCCGCAGCTTCCACCAATATATTATGCAATTCTTCCGCTTTTTCCTTTTCCTCGTCAGGGATCGGCAATACCTCCGGCTTACCGCCTTCCGGCCCCCACTTATACATCTCCATCTTCAACACATCTACGACCCTATTAAATCCGTTACCCGGATTTACCGGATATTGCACCAATACAATTTTCTTACCGAAAGAAGCCTTTGCATGCTCAATCGTCTGTTCGAAATTAGCCTTCTCGTGATCCAATTGGTTGACAACAAAAATCACCGGTCTATTCATCCGTTTAGCATGACGGCTGATAATTTCAGTACCGACTTCCACACCTTTTACTGCATTCACAACCATGACTGCAGCATCCGCCACTTCCAGCGCAGAGATAACGCCTCCGACAAAATCATCGGCTCCCGGAGTATCGATAAAATTAAGCTTTTGGTTTTTCCACTCAGCATACAATACTGCCGGAAATACAGAAGAACCGTATTCCTGTTCAACGGGCCGGTAATCAGAGGAGGTATTTTTAGCACTTACGCTACCTCTGCGCGGGATGACCCCGCCCTCGTACATCATCGCTTCAGCCAGTGTGGTCTTACCAGAACCTGCACTGCCCACGAGTGCGATATTTTTAATCTCGTTAGGACTATAGGTTTTCATGGTTAATAAGTTTTAGGTTATTATTGTTGTCTGAAAAGAAAAAGACGCAGAAAAAGAAGAAAATTTTCCATTCCGACCGCCCTCTGCGATTTCAAACGTTTTAAATCGGTTCACAAATTATATACAATTTTTGAAAAAAACAAGTGATTTTCCGTCTGCCTTTCAATTTAAATCGCTAATTACTGTATCTCAACCCTAAAATTATGTTGTAACAGAAATGTAACTTTTCCGTCATTTTTACGAAACTATTCTGACCTAATTTTGTAACACAATTCTGGATAATTACTAAACCATTCTTATGAAAAGACTTAGCTTTTTTGTACTCTTTACATTATCGATTTTAATTCTTCGTGCGCAGGAACAGAAAATTACCATCACAGGTAAACCCATTGTAACCTTGTTTGCCAACTATCACACAGGACTCGGACATGCCAACTCAAGCTCCGGATTTGAACTGGACAGAGCCTATCTGGGCTACCAATTCAAACTGACGGAGAATTTCGGTGGCAAGGTGATATTCGACATTGGGGAAACCAATCTAAAAGGTGCCGATCTGGAACGAGTCGCTTACGTAAAAAATGCGATGCTCAGTTGGACTCCGGGCAATTTCACGTTGGATTTCGGACTCGTAAAAACAGAACAGTTCAGTTTACAGGAATCTTTCTGGGGCTACCGGTATATCCTCAAATCCTTTGATGACGAATACAAATTCGGGCCCAGTGCCGACATGGGAATTATCGGCAAATACCGTTTTAACGATTACATAAGTGCTGATCTCTCTTTTACAAACGGAGAAGGCTACAAAAAGATCAACAAAGACAACAATTACCGCTATGGAGCCGGAGTAACCCTTACCCCCGTCACCGATCTTACATTCCGGATATACGGAGATATTTATACAGGAAACAGCGATTCCACGGAAAACCAGTCGAACCTTTCCCTCTTTGCCGGTTACCGGCACAAACTGTTCCGTATCGGAGCAGAATACAACAAATTATGGAATGCCACTTTTACAGAAGGAAACAATAAAGACGGCTATTCGGTCTACACTTCCGTCAACGCAGGAAAAAAATTCACGGTTTTCGGCCGTTACGACTACCTACATTCCCAGGAAGAACAATTCCGGGAAACAGACGGACAACGCATACTTGCCGGAGTACAGTATACACCGATCCGGTTTTTGAAACTCTCTCCCAATTTCAGAAACTGGAATCCTCAAAACGGCAAAGCCGAATCTTTTATATACCTCAATCTCGAATTCAAGCTTTAAAAACAAAGAAACCGGGTTTTATCCTGCCCTGACAGGGCAGGATAAAACTTCTCAACGCCCTATTTCAAAAGGAGCTCTCACCGAAACTCCGTGACGCATTAAATTCATTAAATTCGGATACAAACGTTCCCGGAAAGAATCCCATTTCCGGAACTCCATCCGGGTCCAACCTGCTTCCGCCAATGCCAATGCCCGGGGATAAGTCATATAAGTCACCCGGTTGATATCCTTGATGGCCTCTCCCCACAAGGTCCCCATTATTCCCAATATATGATTTTGCTCCGTTGCCGGGCGGCCATATCCGGGGTCAAAGCGATAACACGTCTCTAAAGAAGTAACCGGCATTCCCCAATTATTAAATTCAGGCAGATCTCCCGGCCATTGGGGATAATCCAAATAAGCATACTCTCCGGGCGCCATAATCAATTGATGCCCGTGTTGCAGAGTCAAATCCATACAAAAAGGGGTCAGGCCATAACGCCAGGTCACTAACGTCACATCCTGCGGATAAGGGAAAAGATACCCGGAGACAGGCATCCGGATATTATCCAGTTCACACCACAAAATCGCTTCTTTTCCGTTATCCCGGACATAAGGCAGTATTCTTCCGAAAAAATATCCCATTAACTCGCTGACTTTCGCATAGCCCTTTTCCTTCATCAAGGCACGGCATCGCTCACACCGCATCCAGTTTTCTTCAATAATCGCTTCATCGCCTCCCAAATGTATTCGCTTCGAAGGAAAAATTGCCGCCACCTCTTGAATAATATCCTCATAAAGTTTATAAACTTTATCGTTCCCCGCACATAACATCAAATTCACCGTCTCTCCCATCACTTTCTGAACCGATTCCGTATGGGGACACCCCAGTTCCGGAAAAGCAGCCAATACGGCAACGGTATGACCGGGGATATCCAGCTCCGGCACAATTTCTACATTTCTCTCCGCAGCATAACGCACCAACTCTTTCAATTCCTCCTGGGTATAAAATCCGTTGTCCGGCCCTTCATTCCCTCCTTGCGGATTCCGGTTTGCCCCGACAGCCGTCAGAGCAGGATATTTCCGGATCTCTACACGCCAACCCTGATCATCAGTCAGATGCAATTGCAATACATTGTATTTGTAGCGGACCATCTGATCGATAAAAAATTTCACATCCTTTACCGGTAAAAAATGACGGGCAGGATCGAGCATCAATGCCCGGTAAGCAAAACGGGGGGCATCGTCAATATATACAGGAGCAATTCTGGCTCCGGCAGAACGGCACACATCCCCCAATAACAATTGATCCAATGTCATGATTCCCCAATACACGGCTCCCGGTGTAGCTCCTTTAATCACCACCCGGTCACGCTCAACCGACAATATATAATGCTCTTTCCCTTCCATTGCCGGATCTACTTGCAGACTTATCACCGATCCTTCACCGGCCGTTCCGGTTACTGAAAGCCCGGTACGCTCCTGTAAAATACGCCGTAACTCTGAAGCAGCAAAAGCCAGAGAATCCGAATCAACGGTTACCACGGTTTTCGGTGTCACTATAAAATCCTCACCCGAACCCGGTTCTACCCGGTTAGGCATGGGCAACAAAGCAGACAAATAATCCTGCGCCGACAATGTCATACTCACCAACAAAAAGAAAAATAAACATCTTATCTTCATATATCCTATATTTGATTTTTTTATTCTAAAATTTTATTTCCCACCCCACCTTACAATTTGTCTTTACGGACATTTTGCATTTTAAACGAATGTTTCACAACTGACAAACCGATTCTGACAATCGCTTGCGATCACGGCTCCACATCAAAAAGTCGCCGTCCCACAACATCCCAAGACCGATAAATATTGCAGACTTTAATTTACAACTTTAGATTATACCCGTACCCCTCCCCCGTAAATAGAGGAATTATTAATCGTAACCCAAAATCCACAACCAGACACGGTAACCTGACAAAGATAATAAGAAAGCTGAATTTTGTCAGCATTTGTTAAATATATCCAAAACAAACTGCAATAACGGCATTCCTCGTATCTTTGAATAAAATGGTATATTTTTTGTACCTTTTCCAAGTATAATATTAATTTAAACAGCAATGGAACACACAGCATTATTTGCAGGTAATTTATGGATTTGGGTTATTTTTATCGGATTTACCCTGATCAGCTGGCTCATCAGCAACCAATTGAAAAGTCGTTTTACAAAATATTCCAAAATACCGACAGCCAATGGCATGACAGGACGGGACGTCGCCGAAAAGATGTTGCGGGACAATGGAATTACAGGTGTTAAAATCGGAAGTGTGGAAGGACAACTCACCGACCATTACAACCCGGTCAATAAAACAATCAACTTGAGCAAGGAAGTCTACTTCGGCAACAGTATCGCAGCGGCAGCGGTTGCCGCCCACGAATGCGGACATGCCGTACAACATGCTAAAGCGTACAGTATGCTGAAAATGCGCTCCGCACTCGTTCCGGTTGTGAGCTTTGCCTCTCATTGGGTACAATGGATATTGTTGGCGGGAATCTTAATGGTGAACACCTTTCCTCAACTTTTACTCGCCGGTATTATCCTGTTTGCGATAATGACGTTATTCAGCTTCATTACACTCCCCGTTGAAATCAACGCCAGTCACCGGGCTCTGGTATGGTTGCGAAATTCCGGCATAACCGACTATCAAACCCAGGGCTATGCCTTCGATGCATTAAAGTGGGCAGCTTATACGTATGTCATTGCAGCACTTTCATCCCTGGCGACCTTGTTATACTATGTCATGATCTATCTGGGAAGAAGGAATTAAAATTCCCAAAAAACTTATACAAAACTATAAGTGATCGGAGGATTGTATCCTCCGATCGTTTTTTGTTACTTATTTTCAGTTATACAACATCCGAAAGGGGAAATGCCATTTGAACAGGACAGCCAAAGCACAAATAATCCCTAAACAGCCTTCATTCATAAAACATAAAAAATCCGACGATCGGCCCTGAGCGTTTTCGTCGGATTTTTTCATTTTTATTTTAAACCGGATTATTTGAATGCCTTTTTAATTTCATCCACATAATCGAGTTTCTCCCAGGTAAAAAGTTCGACCTCTTTTTCCAATGCCGGCCAATAATTAGAAGTAAAGACTTTCTTCACCACCTGCGGGGTGCGTCCCATGTGTCCATAAGCCGCCGTTTCCCGGTAAATCGGATTACGCAACTTCAATCGCTCTTCAATGGCTTTCGGACGCAAATCGAAGATTTCACTTACCTTCCCGGCAATTTCAATATCCGACAACCCGACTTTAGCCGTACCGTAGGTGTTGACATATACACCCACCGGACGAGCTATTCCGATTGCATAAGAAATTTGAATCAGTATCTCGTCTGCAATACCGGCCGCTACCATATTCTTAGCGATGTGCCGGGCGGCATAAGCAGCCGAACGGTCTACTTTTGAAGGATCTTTACCGGAAAAAGCCCCGCCACCGTGAGCACCCTTACCTCCGTATGTGTCTACAATAATTTTCCGGCCGGTCAACCCGGTATCTCCATGAGGACCGCCGATTACAAATTTACCGGTCGGATTGACAAACAAAATCAAATCCTTATCGAAGAAAGACTGCACCCTTTTCGGTAATTTCGCCTTTACCCGGGGTAGCAAAATATCCATAATGTCTTTCCGTATCCATTCAACCATTGCCTCATCGGCCTTTAACTGCGCTTCCGGAGTTTCGTTGGCCGGCTTGATAAAATCATCATGCTGCGTGGAAATAACAATGGTATGAATGCGTTTCGGTTTTCCGTTATCTCCGTATTCGATCGTTACCTGAGACTTGGAATCGGGACGTAAATAATTCATCAATTGTCCTTCTTTTCTTACCAGAGCCAGTTCACTCAATAATAAATGAGCCAGTTCCAATGACAAAGGCATATAATTATCCGTCTCATTACAAGCATAACCGAACATCATTCCCTGATCTCCGGCCCCTTGCTCCATCGGATCTTCCCGCACAACTCCCCGGTTGATATCCGGCGATTGTTCATGGATAGCACTGAATACACCACAACTGTTTCCATCGAACATATACTCACTCTTCGTATATCCGATCTCATTAATCACCTCACGGGCAATCTGCTGAACATCTACATAGGTTTGAGTTTTAATCTCTCCTGCAATCACGGTCTGCCCTGTCGTGACCAAAGTTTCACAAGCCACCTTAGCATCCGGATCAAAAGCAATAATCTTATCGAGAACGGCATCGGAAATCTGATCCGCCACCTTATCCGGGTGTCCTTCTGACACCGATTCTGAAGTAAATAAATATCCCATAATCTAATTTTAATTTTTGAATGCAGACTTTAGATCACCGTGCAAAAGCAATCCGAACCCGGCATCGGGAATAAATAAATATATGGAAAAGGCTATGGATGGTTGAAGACACAATCTCATGCATTTTAGCAGTTTTTTACCGTGGTTGCAATCAGCCAAATCCTTCCACAAATGACGATACAAAGATACGACAATAAAAACAAAAACAATATATTAAATCGAAAAAAACAATAAACAAAAAAAGATATTCCCATTCTCCCATTTTCGGGCAAGAAAAGATTGTTGTTCCCGTCTAATATATAAATTTTAGATTGACGATTTTAGATTTAAAAAGTCTGATAAAAATCAGGTTGCCAAACAATTTAAAATTTACAATTCGTATGAACTTCTTAATTGCAGATTTTAGATTAAATCTGCGGGATCAGCGCAATCTGGGGGGCAATAAAATCTAAAATCGTCATCCATAGTCACATTTCACACCGTCTACAGCTGTAATTTACACTGTTCATCCCGGAATACTAAACTCTTTATCGGCAAACAAAGCAGCTAATCCAGATATTTGCTTGAGCCGCAACAACTCATCCTGATCCATTCCGATGTGATCCATGATCCATTTATCAGACATCCCCGCCCGCTTAAGCTCTGCAACAATATTGGTCATCAATTCTATGCTATGTGTCCCCCGTGCCCGGTTATGACGTATGGTTGAAGCCATACGGTTAGACAAATCCTTTTCGATAACCACAACGGGCAATCTTCCTTTTTCCCGCTCATAAATGCGTTTAGAGGTCTGCATAACCTTGTAACGGTGATACCCGTCCACCAGTTCGTAACGGTCTTCCTGAGGCAGATAATAACAAACACAAGGCATTGTGTAACCGTCTTCCCAGATCGACAGTTCCAGCAGCTCCATTTCAGGCGGTGCCACAATATTGGGATTATAAGCATTGGCTTGTATCTTTTCCAATGGCACCGATATTACGCGATATACGGGACTTGTGTAATCTTTCATATTTATTTATATATTCTACGGTAAAAATCCATAATACGCTGTTTATTCTCATGCTCCTTCTTTGTCAGGGCAAACCCCATGTATTTACATTGGTGATCGTTTTTAAGAATACAGATACACATCCGTTTAAATGTCGGCAAATTCCTGAATTCCGGCGCATCGAGATCGTCCTGATACTCCATCCTCACCGGCCGCTTAGCCGTGCGGTAATTACTATGTTCCTGAACATCGATCTTAATCCCGCAAGCCTGGAGTTGCTTAATCGTTTCTTCATTCAGACATCCCCCTTTCTCACGCCAGAAATTAATGCTTACCGAAAGTTTCCGCAAATAATTCAAACGTACCTTTTCAGGCAGCGTAGACAATAAAAAGTGCATATAACTCTCCCACGTATGTCCCGGAGGCAACTTGACCTTATGTCTCGCCACAACACTCGTATGACCGTATATAGCCGTAAAATTGACTCCGTTGACCCGGCAAATCATTTTACCCCACATATCGGGATCGATAGCCCGGTAAAGTTGCAGACTTTCTTGGGCAGCCGATATAAAGGGACTGGCTACCCGTTGTTTTTCAAGCGGAACGCCTGCCTGATAATAGAGATCATACAGCCGGTTGTAATCCCACCCGAAACGACCGTTAGCCGTCCAGACATCCGTCGTTTGCCAGTCGTAAATCACATAGGCATTGAAGACATCTTTAGTTATACGTTGCGTCCATTTCAGGTGATAAAACATATAACTTCTCTTATTACCGTAAATCGTCTGCCAGCGATGATAACTCTCCTGGGTACGTATTCCCACCAAGCAGCAAGTCCTGGCAGCTTCTTTCATCCGATGATACCACTGCGCAAAAAGCACCTGGAAATCATAATCCCACATCGTAGTATCATAAAACGGGAAGTCCTCTTCCGTATAACTTCCCTGCGGAATTTTCCGGACCCAAAGCTCTTTACAGGCTTTGTCCCAGGGTCGCCAATACGACTGATACATAGAGGTACAGGTACAGACTTTGAAGGGCACACACACCCGGTATACCTCGATAATATCGGGGTTAGACCGGAACACCCGGTCAATGTATCGGGTTGTTTCATCATATTGTACTTCATAATCCATATGAAAAACCCCGATCTTTCTTTTCAGGCCCGATGCCCGTAAATAACGTATACATAAATTGAGCATCACCCCACTATCCTTACCGCCTGAAAAAGATATATAGACGTTATCGAATTCCGAAAACACAGTTTCAATCCGACGCATCGCCAACTCATATACATTCTTCTTCATCTTTACTTACCTTCATTTTCACATATCTTTTCCAATAATGAACAACAGAAAACCCGTTTTGCTCGAAAAAACGGATATGCCGCATCTGCGAAACCGATTCGACCTCGAAATTACAGTCAAACGTCCGGATAACCGTCTGAAGCAAAGTTGAGAAAACAGTCTTATCGTCATCCGCGATATAGTAATTGTTTATTAAGGCTTTTCTACTCGTCACTTTTACCGGGATAAACCCAAGGGTCATATCCTTTTCCATAGCAACAAACCAACGGTATTCCGGCGATGTACGAAATGGGTAATTCAGATTATAGGTCAATACCTCACTGTTCATCACCAGATGCCCTACTATATGATAAAGGCGCTGATCCTCTCCGCTTAATTCGATGATATCCATTATGATCCGTTTTATAATTTAAAATTAGGATCTACAAAAGATTGATACAATTTATGTTGAAAGATTGAAAATGATTGGTGAATAACCGAAATACAAATGACATTATTCAATCCTGGAATAGCCATAAACCACACCTATTTGTAGGCTACAACAAAACAATTCAAAATACGGGCGTCTTTTACCGGGTCACACACAACCGAAGATGCCACATCATTAAAAACTTATACCTCCCCGAAGGAACTGCCGCTGTCGGGTGGAAATACCCCGAAGCACAACACACGCTAAAAATATATAGCCGGGAAACCGGCCGTCTTTAGACGGTTACTACATATATTTTCTAAGAAACCTGTCTTATCGATAATGCAATATACCGCTATGAAGAATACCGGAATCAGGTAAGGACATTCCGGCTAGTCCAGAGCCGATCATTGGACAACTCATAGCGGGAATTGTCATTATCGACATAAAAAATATCGTTTGAAGTTATTGTCAAAACCTGTCCCGCCTTTTAAGACGAGACAGGTAATTGCCAATATAAGTGCCGAGTCAGCAATTCAAAGTTATCAAACTTTATCCATACCTGATTCAAGCACGTATTCTATTTCGCAACAAAAATCGATCAGACCTGAGCATTCTTTACGCCGGCCCAACCGATCAAAATCATAATGAAAGCAACCAAATTCAAGATCGGAGCAACAACAGCTAAAATCACGGTTAACATCAAACCATAACCGATCAGGTTCAACAAATAAGCGACATACAATTTAGATACGCCACTCAATGCTGTTGCCGGAAATGTCGTTGATTTCTTCAACTGGGCAAATGCCATCACGCAAAGGATACATCCCACAATGTTCAAGATACCGCTGATAATGCTGCCGACAATGGTTCCGAGCAAAGGAACGATCGAGAAAAGAACGGAAACACAAGCTCCGATAATCAAAAGAATAGCAGCTAATTTTACCTTACCAATAGCAGATGCGTCTTCTCCCTGTAATATTCCCTGCAATTCACCCAATCCCATAAGATAAAGCACATATCCTAAAATTGTAGCTATACCGGTCAGTACACCGATCCATAAAGCAGCTCCAAGACTTCCGGATAAAGCAAGAATGACAGCAAACAAGCCTCCGACAATTCCTGACAACGAAAACAATAACACACCGCTGAAAATTTTTGAAGTGGATGTTTTCCACACAGCACCATTTAATTCCATAGTAATAAATTTTTGTTAAACATTAGTAATTATCTCATTTCTAAAACATAAGTAAGCTGCACCTCGCTATAAAAACGGACACAATATTTCATATGCCTACAAATATAAAAATATTTCACTTATTAAGCAATTTATTACTCTTTTTTACACTTTTCTTTTAATATTAGCACAGACAAAGCGGAATGCCATATTTATTCGTTACCTTTGTTCCAACAAAACAACAACTATGGCTTTTTTTTACAATATAGGCATCAGGGCTTATAGCACAGCAATCCGGCTGGCAGCTCCATTCAATGAAAAAGCAGCATTATGGCTAAAAGGTAGAAAAAACATACGCAAACAGATTGCGGCAATCCCGCGGGGTTCCAAACGCCTGATATGGTTTCATGCTGCTTCTCTCGGAGAATTCGAACAAGGACGTCCGGTGATGGAAGCCCTGAAAAAAGAGCAACCGGATACACAAATACTACTTACCTTTTTCTCCCCCTCCGGTTATGAAATCCGTAAAAATTATAACGGAGCCGATCATATTCTTTACCTTCCGGCAGATACTCCGGGCAATGCCCGCTTTTTTATCAACCGGTTAAAGCCTGATGCAGCCGTATTTATCAAATATGAATTCTGGTACAATTATTTGCATGAGTTGTCGGAACATAATATTCCCGTATACCTGATATCGGCTATTTTCCGTAAAGAACAGCCATTTTTCAAAAATTGGGGCGGATTACATCGGAAAATGCTGCATTTTTTTACCCGGCTTTTCGTTCAGGACAACGAATCCGTACAATTATTAGCCTCCATCGGTATAAAAAATACGGAACTTACCGGAGATACCCGATTCGACCGGGTAAAACAAATCGCTGCGCAAGCTAAAAACATCGGAAAAGTTGAACTATTCCTGAACAGAACACCTGCGGTCGTCTGTGGCAGCACATGGCCTCCCGACGAAGAGATACTGATCGATTACATAAACCAATACCAAGGCACTTATAAATGGATTTTAACCCCTCACGAAATCGGTGAAAATCATATCAAGTCGATCATGGAAAAATGCCAAAAGAGCATCGTGCGCTATACCGACGAATCAGCCGATTACAGTTCGGCCGAGGTGCTGATTATCGATTGTATCGGCTTGCTGTCAGCCATTTACCGCTACGGCAAAATAGCTTATATCGGCGGAGGTTTCGGAGTCGGCATCCACAATACTTTAGAGGCTGCCGTCTATGGTATTCCGGTCATATTCGGCCCCAAATACCGGAAGTTCAAAGAAGCTGTAAGCCTGATCCAGGAAGGAGGTGCATTTACAATCCAAAACGGGAACGAACTGAACGCTATACTGGACAGTCTGATGGAAAATCCGGAAATAGCCGGAACAGCGGGTAAAAAAGCCGTAGCCTACGTCAACAGCCAATTGGGAGCTACCGAATGTATCATGAAATATTTGAAACCGTAAATCTGCAATTAAAACCTCATTTCTAAATTGACGATTTCAGATTCCGGTTCCTTTCTACAGACAAAGGTTCGTCCCACAATGCCCGATCATTACAACCGGGAACAGACCGGGAAATCAGAAATACAATAAGCGACACCCGGTAAAAGGGAAGCAAAATCAAGAACCGCAAGCAATCAAAGTGTTCAATGTCTCTCTAAAAGGCGGCCGGGCAATCCCTTTTTCCGTAATTATTGCCGTAATTAAGCTGTGATCCGTTACATCAAAAGCCGGATTATATACTTGTACTCCCTCCGGGGCCATTCGCTGCACATACCATTTTTCAGTCACCTCTTCCGGAGCTCTCTCCTCAACCGTAATCGCGTCTCCGGTCGGACTTTGAAAATCAATTGTAGAGGTCGGACCGAGCACATAAAAAGGAATACCGTAATATTTAGCCATCACAGCGACACCGGAAGTTCCGATTTTATTGGCAACATCTCCGTTGGCAGCGACCCTGTCGCAACCGACCAATACGGCCTGTATTTTCCCCTGCTTCATAACTACAGATGCCATATTGTCACATATCAATGTAACCTCTATACCGGAACGCTGCAATTCAAAGGCGGTAAGTCGCGCCCCCTGTAACAGAGGACGGGTTTCATCCGCAAAAACATGAAAATGATACCCTTTTTCCTGACCTGCATAAATCGGAGCCAAGGCGGTACCGCAACCCGATACAGCAAGCTTTCCGGCATTACAATGCGTTAAAATCCCCATTCCCGGTTTCAGCAATTTCAATCCCCATTCCCCGATACGACGACAGGCTTCCTGATCCTCCGCATGAATCTGCTCTGCCTCCCGTATCAATGCAGCCTTTATTTCTTCCACCTCTTTTGTGCGGTAACGCTTTACACACGCCTCCATCCGGTCAAGAGCCGTAAACAAATTCACGGCTGTCGGCCGGGAAGAACCCAAATATGTCTTTAACCTACAAAATTCATTTTCGAAACCGGCAACGTCATTGCCCTTAATATTCCGGGCACACACCGCGATTCCATAAGCGGCAGCAACACCGATGGCAGGAGCACCCCGAACTTTCAACTGATAAATGGCCTCCCGGATCTCTTCTGCTGTTCCCAAAGAAAGGTAAGACTCTTTCCCGGGCAACTTTGTCTGATCCAGTATCCGCAATACATTATTCTGCCAATCGACTTCCAGTGTTATAATATTTGCAGCAACATTCATGACTCAAACTTTTTACGTAATGTTTTCAATGCTTCCCGCTCCTTTTCCGTAAACGGTTGTATACATTCCCCCCGACATGCCACCAAATGGGTAACCTGGCAATAGGCTTCCAGATTCTCCATTTTCCAATACGCTTCCTCAACTGTTTTACCCCAGGTTATCGCACCGTGTCCCTGCATAATCACAGCGCTGCGTCCGGGAGCTAACCCGCACATACAAGCTTCTATTTCCGGGGAACCGGGTGTTGCATAAGGGGCCAACCCTATCTCACCTAAAAAAATTTCAGCCTCGGCTATTACACCTGCGGGAGGCAACTGTCCGCAAAGGGCATAAGAGGTCGCATAGGGAGGATGAGCATGTACACAAGCCCGCGCCAGCGGATTATTCCGCATGATCGCCAAATGGGTCTTTATCTCACTTGTACTACGCCGCTTCCCCGCCAACAAATCTCCCGCCATATTCACCAGGCAGAGATCTTCGGAACTCATAAATCCCTTGGACATATATGTAGGCGTACACAAAACGGTATCTTCGTCCAGACGGACACTGATATTGCCCCCGTTACCATCTACGTACCCCCGCTGCCACATTCTTCTGCCCAAATCACAAATCAAAAGCTTTAGTTGCTCTGTCGTCTCCGAATAAAAAATATCGGTATATGTTCCCATAATTCATTGCGTCAAAAGTCCGGCCAATCGCCCTATTTCAAAAAAAGCTGCCCGAAAGCAGCCTTTCTATATCTTCATATAAACTGTAAATTTTAAATTGCCTGACAACCTGATCTGTTATCAAATTCTTTTAATCTAAAATCGTAAATCTACAATCTAAAATTAAAACCTTCTATTTCAACCAAGATTTCAATGTCTCGATTATATCCTGCCGGGTGATTTCTTCAAAATGTTTAATCCGACAGCCGTGGTGCATATCTCCCTTTACGTATTTTTTACACTTCGAGTTATTTTTCAAATCAACAGATGTAGCTCCCCATGGATCCAAGCCTCCGTAAATAAAAAGCATCTTCTCCGCATCCGTCTGCAACCAGTGATTGATAGCCTTCATCTGTTTATCATTAAACGGAGGTAATTCCAAACCTTCTGGCATCGTAAAAGTAAACGTAATATCCTCCTTATCGGACAGGTATTTTTTAAACGGTTTCACCTTATAATCGTACATCCCGATTTCTGTCAAAGCAGCATAAAAGAAAGGCTGTTGCTGAACAATATGCTTATCTTCAAAAAAAGAAGGATCGGATACCTCCATCAAATTGTTATAGATAACATCAATGTCGTCATCATCTTCGGGAATATTACTGCAATGGTGTCCCCACTGCCAAAAAGCAAACGGATACTCCAGAATCATCAATTGCACAACGCGTTTCAAACCGCCTGCCATCTCAAAAGTATATCCTTTGTCTTCGGCATATTCGGCAACCTTCGGAACCAATGCATCGATATTTGCAAAACAAAGTTCCTGAAATTTGTGAATACTCCAATTGCAATCGTTACCCTCACTACTTCCGAAAAAGTAACGTCCCAACCCACCTTTAGGAGAACCGACCCTATCCAGGAATTTTTGTATCCTGGGATCCACATATTCCAGATTCAACGGGGCTACATAAGGCACACTGATATCCACATCCTCCGGATAAAAATAACGATGGAAAATCGTTGTTTGTCCTCCCTTGCTGATACCCGTAGTAATCCATTTTGAGTCCGGGTAAATGGCTTTCTTTATCGCCTGAATCACCTCATGCTGGTCTGTCGCAGCCTGTTTGATCGTCAGATATTTCCAGGGTACACCGCCTGCAGGTACGCTATTATTAAAAAAACGATGCTCGATCGTCAATTGATTTCCATCCAACAAATTAGCCAATTCTCCTGCTTCCGGAGTCCAGATATTGTATCCTTGAATCTCAACAATCACCGGTGCCTGCTGCTTTTTTTTATGCCCCAACAAAACCCGTTGCTTAAAACTGCCTAAAGCAGGATTTTCATGATCAACCGGCTGCTCATACCAAAACTCATAATACTCATCAAAAGAATCAATTTTCATTTCTTTAATGTCGCTGACTCCCTTGATTTGCTGCAACTTTTCACGTATGCCACTTTCTGCCCATACCGCTCCTGTCAAAATAAACAGGAAACACAAAAAGAAAAATAGTCTCTTCATCTGTACACATTTTTATAGGCGCAAGATATAAATTTAAATTTTAAATTTTACTGACTTTATCCAGTTTATATCCGAAGCGTTATCCATCGGCGATTCGCCACCAATTAATCACTTTATTCAGAACAGTTTAAACCATCAAACGACATCTATATAAATTGTAAATTTTAGATTGTAAATTTTAAATTACCTGACAACCTGATCTGTTATCAAATTCTTTTAATCTACAATCGTCAATCGTAAATCTAAAATTTTCTTTAGCGCTGGCTTGTGTGTTTAATCTAAAATCTACAATCGTAAATCTAAAATTCTCTTTAGCGTTGGCTTGTGCGCTCAATCTAAAATCGTAAATCGTAAATCTAAAATCTACAATCAAAACGTTCTATTTTTTACAGCGTATTAATTTCCGAATTTTCAGACTATATTTGTCGACCCGTAAATAACGGGACCTGTTTTTATTGAAACAATATATCCGTGTCTTCAATAAGACACATTTAAATATGAGCTATTTTACCACTTTTAAAGAAGATTATAAAGCCATCCTACGTTTGGGGCTTCCGATTGTCATCGGACAGTTGGGAATCGTCATCGTCGGACTGGCAGACAACATGATGGTAGGCCAATACGCTACACTGGATTTAGCAGCGGCCTCTTTTGTCAATAGTGTTTTCAACATCCCCATACTTTTCGGGCTCGGATTTTCGTACGGCCTGACTCCTTTAGTCGGACAGTTTTTCGGAAAACGTGACAAATTCAAAATCGGACAATTATTACGTAACAGTCTCCTCGTCAACGGGTGTATAGGACTGCTCATGACCGTACTCATGTTTATCATGTACCTGAACATAGACAGGATGGGACAGCCGGAAGAGCTTTTACCCTTGATACGGCCTTACTTTTTATTACATCTGGCCTCTTTGCTTTTCGTCATGCTTTTCAATTCATTCAAACAATTTGCCGACGGGATAACCGATACACGGACCCCCATGTATATTATGCTCTCTGCAAACGTACTGAACATCATAGGCAATTACATATTCATATACGGTAAATTCGGCTGTCCGGCAATGGGAGTCGTAGGCGCGGGAATTTCAACATTGATCGCCCGCATTGTCATGTTTGTGGCTTTTTTCATTCTATTTTACCGCAAAATCTATTATCGCCGTTATCTGGTCGGATACAAACGCAGTCATTACAATAAACCGGACATATTGGCTCTGAACAAAATGGGCTGGATGGTCGGCCTGCAAATGGGCCTTGAAAACGGACTTTTCAGCGTCACCGGCATTATGGTCGGCTGGCTGGACAAAGGGAGCATTGCTTTGGCCGCACACCAGGTCGTCATTGCAATTTCAACCCTGGGATTTATGATTTACTATGGAGTGGGTGCCGCTATATCCGTACGTGTCAGTAACTTTGTCGGCAGCGGCAACATCGCAGCCGTACGTAAAACGACCGTAGCCGGTTATCACCTCATCCTTTGCCTGGCATTGACCGTCTCTTTTATTTTTCTGATTTTCCGGAATCACGTCGGAATTCTCTTTACCGATGCTCCGGAAGTTCTGTCTATCGTCTCCGTACTGATATATTTCTTACTGGCATTCCAGTTCGGCGATTCTTTACAAATAACGTTTGCCAATGCTTTACGGGGGATGGGAGATGTCGTATCGATGGCCATCGTTTCTTTTATCGGATATTTTCTGATCGCGTTGCCTATCTGCTACATTTTCGGGTTTATCCTGAACTGGGGATTATACGGAATATGGCTGGGTTACCCTATCGGCCTCACACTAACCGGTATCATGCTGTGCGCCCGTTTTTATTATATCACCCGAAATTGGCATAAACGAACTTAAAAATGTATATTTACCTATGTTTTAATTTTAGATTTACGATTGACGATTTTAGATTAAACGCACAAGCCAACGCTAAAGAGAATTTTAGATTGACGATTGTAGATCAAAAGAATTTGATAACGGATCAGTTGCCGGGTAATTTATAATTTACAACCTGAAACTTATAATTTAATAAAGAAAATGCTCAATCACAAAAGAATACTCATTACCGGAGGAACCGGCTTTTTCGGAAAAAAATTTACAGAAACGGTCTTACAACTATATCCGGAAATCCGGGAAATCGTCATCCTTTCCAAAGATTCGGAAAAACAGAGCCTGATGAAACAACAATTCTCTAAGGCTCCGGTTTCCTTCGTATGCGGCGACATAGCCGATCCGTCAATAGTAGACCGGGCTTGCCGGGACATCGACCTCATCATCCATACCGCAGCCGTACGTCTCGTTCCCGAAGCAGAAGCCGAGCCATGGCAAGCCATCACGACAAATATACAAGGGGCAAAAAACCTGATTGATTCAGCCATCCGGCATAAAACAGCCCGGTTGTTGGCTTTATCCACTGATATGGCTTCCCTGGCAAATAATGTGTACGGAGCGACAAAAATGTTATCCGACCGGCTTTTTATAGCCGCACACAAACAACATCCCGACTTTAAACCGACAATCGTCCGGCTGGGAAATATTTTAGGATCAACAGGTACCGTTATACCTTTTTTCCTGCGGAAAGCCCGGGAAGAAAAGCGTTTTCCCGTTACCGACCCTCAAATGACCCGTTTTATGGCTACGGGAGAAGAATGCATAAAAACAGTCCTTCGAATACTGTCTGAAAGTAAAGGCGGTGAGATCATCTCTCCAAAATTCAAATCCTATAATATACTGACGATCACTCAGGCTATCGACCCGGAAGCCCGGGTAGATATTATCGGTCTCCGTCCGGGAGAAAAACTATATGAAGAAATGGTCACCCGTTATGAATCCTTCTACACCATCGAAAACAAAGACAGCTATATCATTGTTCCTCCCTATGCCGATAAAGAGGAATATTGTATGCACTATTCGGCCGTACCTGTTCCCGTGGGTTTTGAGTTCAACTCCCAGAACAACCCCGATAAAATCAATGTAGAAGAAATGAAAAGCTTAATCAAGATTTATTAAATACAGATTTCAGACTGACGATTATAAATTATATCCACCATCCTGTCAAGAGAGAAACCCTAAATCATATAAACCTTATTTACCCGTCCGGATAAATTCCCGGATTCCGGCATACCCTTTTTCCCGATCGGCAAAATGTACGACATGAAATCCCATGGATTGCGCCACATCAACATTTTTCTCCAGATCATCGACGAATAATGTCTCCGAAGGATGAAGTCCGAATCGGGTCGTCAGCAACCGGTAAATCGCCATGTCCGGTTTTACCAGCTTTTCAATACCCGAAATAATCTGTCCTTTAAAATAATGAAAAAACTCCCGGGGTTTTAAATATTCATAAAACTCGACAGACATATTTGAAAGACAATACAAACTATATCCTTCTTCTGCCAATTGACGGATCAAACGAACCGTCTCCGGAATATCCGTCAAGGAGAATTTGACAAATTCCACCAACTCCCGGCATTCTTCTACCGGGAATCCGGACAAAGAAGACATCAGATCGATAATTTCCTTTTCCGTATACGTTCCCCGATCAAATTCAGTCCAGTATTGCTGAAAAAAATCATGATCGAGCAAATACCGGAGCAAAGCGCGGTTGCCTTGAAAATTCGCCTCTACTTTCCGGGGATTCCAGTCCAATACAACCCCTCCCAAATCAAATACAATATTCTTCATATATAAACTTATAAAATCAAAAATCAATAATAATACCTACCGACGGCAGAACCGTTCCTCCCAGTTCATTTTTAATCGTACGCATCAGATAATATCCCTCTCTGTCAGGATCTTTCTGATAACTGCCGTCCGGATTCTCCACCGGCACCGGAATAGCGGGTCCCAAAGCTTTATAATTATAAATATTCTGTATATCGGCATACAAAATCAATGCCCATTTCCGAAAATAAAAACTACGGTCTACCCGAATATCCAATTGATGAAAAGCCGGCAAACGTCCCGTATTGAAACGGGAATAATCGTAATAAGGTTGATGTTTGGCATCCCAGGCTTCTATCCGCGAAGAAGTTTCCCTGTCGTAAGGAGTATAGGGACCTCCCGCAACATATCTCCATTTCAGACCAAAATCCCAATTCTTACCGACCTTACGGGTAGCCGTCAAAGAGAAAATATGACGGTTGTCCCAGCTACTCGGAATATAACGTCCGGTCGGATGCAACTGATGATCCAAGGCCTTGAACTCCGAATAATACCACGTATAGGCCAAAGAAGCCACTATTCCGTAAAATTCCTGGGTCCTCAGCATCAATTCCAGACCATAAGCACGTCCTTCCCCTACCGGCCTAACCGGCTCATCGCCGACGGCAACATAATCGGTTCCTTTATTGGCCAACGCTACCGAATCGATCAGGGATACCGGATAACGGTCGTAAGTCTTATAAAAACCTTCCAACGTAATCTTTGTCAGGGCTCCCGGGCGGTACTCCAGGCCCGCCACATAATGACCGGAACCGATATAACCGGTTTTAGTAGCCTTATTCAACAATACCCCCCTGGAGTCAGCATATCCTAAAGTCGTATAAGCCGGCAATTGATAATACCGGCCGATATTTCCGTTTAACGACCACTGTTCACCCAAGGCATAAGAGAAGGAAAAACGGGGAGAAAATTGACGGAACAAATCACCGGTTTCACTTGTATAACTACAACCGTCAAACCGGGCTCCGAACGACAACAACAACCGTTCCTGAAAAAAAGCCTTGGATACCTGTCCGAATACAGCCCATTTCCACATGTTCAACTCCCGCGAATAATCCTGAACAGCCGCTTCTCCGCCGACAAACATTCTCCGGAATGTGGTATTGTCGTACTGCGCATATTCCAGGGCAGCTCCTACATTCAGTTTATATCCTGCAGAAGTCAGCCGGCGATGCTCAAACCGGAATTTATTTTCGGTTTCCCCCGAGCGGAAATCCACGGTTTTAGGTTTATGTTCATCGTTATCCGTATACTTTTCAATCTTATTATGCAGTCCGCTCCGGCTCAATACAAACAAATGATGCCAATTGTTTCCGTAATGTTTGAATGTCGCCCCGACAGTATAGCTCCACTGCCGGCTTTCCGGCAACCAATTCAACAAATATTTCTGACCGTCGTCCGGATCTTTCATATCGGTATTCAGATGATTCACATCATAAGCACCGATCCCCAGTATGGTGAGCTCGTTTTTCGGATTAAAACGGGTGACGGTCTTAAACTGGAAATCATTATACACCGGCAAAAAAGGAAGTCCGATAATTCCAAACAACATTTTCAGATAACTCCGCCGGGCAGATACCAAAAAAGTCGTTTTAGGCAGTAAAGGTCCGTCTAAAGACAACCCATAGTCTGTCGCCCCCACGGTAGCCCTTACCTTGATCCGGTCGGGATTGCCTTCTATCTGATGAAAATCGAGCATAGAGCTAAGCATATTTCCACAGGCAGCAGGAAAAGCTCCGGAATAAAAATTTACTTCACGCACAAAATCGATATTCACAATACTAACTACCCCACCGGAAGCTCCCTGTGTCGCAAAATGATTCAAGTTGGGCAATTCCACCTCGTCCAGATAAAAACGATTTTCCGCAGGTCCTCCGCCCCTTACCACAAAATCATTCCGAAAGGCAGGAGAAGAGAGCACCCCGGGCATAGACTGCACAACTTTTGAAATATCACGGTTTCCTCCCGGATTTTTTTCTATTTCAGCAATTCCGATTCGTTGCAAGGAAACAGGACTGTCGGCCGTCTTACGGTAAGGGCTAGCTTTCACAGTAACCTGTTCCAATGCTGTCGCCTCTATTTCCAAACCCACATTTTCAGTCCGCTCTGCTGCCGTATTGACCATAAATTCACCAGTCACATGGGTTTTATACCCAATGCTACTGACTTCCAGGCGAACAAAACCAGGTGTGACATTTTCAAGCCGGAACTGTCCGTTTTCATCTGCGGCAACACCTATAGTCGTTCCATAAAGGAGGACATTGGCAAAAGGGATACCTTCCTGACTGACGGCATCAAAAACACGTCCTTTAACGACACAACGATTCTGAGCCTTCAATGTCTGACCGAAAATCAGCAAACCTATCAACCCAATAAGAATACGATACTTCATTCATGTATTTTTTAGTATATGACAATTTCATCTGCAAACATAAACCCTTTTTGCTTTAGAGCAAACAACCGGATATAACGGGCATGTTCCTTAAAATGTAACGTAAAATCCTTGAAACAAAGTTCCGGCCGGTCATCCGGAATATCATTTACGACTTTCCCGACTTCCCGGAAATGATTTCCATCCTCCGAAACACTAACTTTCACATAACGGGGCATATATACTCCCGGACCGGTGAGTTGCATAAATTTCACCGATACATACCCTAAATCCATATTTTCTCCCATATCTATCGTCACATCTATATGCTTCAAAAAACCTTGCCAGCAGCCGTCATGATAAGTCAGACCTCCCCGGTAACCGTCCGTCAGTGTCCCTGCTCCGGCTGCCGGATAAGCCCCGCTGTAATTCGTATGGTATACGACCGGCTTCCCGATTGCCCGGTGATAGTCGAACCGGGCCGAAGAAATATAACCGGAACGTTTACCCCCTTCAAACAAAGCGGCCTTTATCCGTCCGGAATCCCGGATAACAACAGGTGTCGTATAAAGGGCCGAATTTTGATCCGGTAACGTTCCGTCCACGGTATACCGAATCTCCGGTCTGTATTTTTCATTGCCGAAAGTCACGTTGATCTGTTTGCGGACAGTGTCTACCTCCGCCTGCATATCAATCCGGTCGCTCAACTCAAAAACACAAACACCCCTCTTCTTCAACCATTGAATGTGTGTAGCCACACGCCTTTTAAAATCCGCCGAATCTTTTTTCCCGCGCGGCGTCCACAAAACCTCCGACAGAGCAAGCATACGCGGGAACACCATATATTCCACATGTTCGGGTGTCGCTATATACTCCGTCCACACATTCGCCTGGGCCCCTAAAATATGACGGGCTTCCTGCACGTTCAATTCCGGAGGCACCGGATTATATGAATATACTTTCAGGTACGGAGTAAAACCACCGATGGCATAAGGTTGTGTAACAGGGTCCGCCTGATAGGCATCGAAATAACAATATTCGCCGGGCGTCATGATCACGTCATGACCGGACTTCGCCGCTGTAATTCCGCCTTTCTCCCCCCGCCATGACATAACAATTGCATCTTCTGCCAAACCGCCTTCCAATATCTCGTCCCAACCGATTAGTTTACGTCCTTTGGAATGGATAAACTTCCCGACACGTTGTATAAAATAACTTTGTAATTCCGCCTCGTCCTTCAGATGTTCCTTTTTTATCCGTTCCTGACAATACCGACACTTCCGCCAATGTTTTTTAGAGGCTTCATCGCCTCCGATATGAATATATTCCGAAGGAAACAATTCCATAACAGTCGTCAATACCTTTTCGATAAAAGCAAACGTCTCTTCCTTACCGGCACAAAACTCACCGCTATCGCTGATATCACCGCTGCACCCCAATTCCGGGTAAGCATGCAATACTTCTTCCGAATGTCCCGGCATTTCAATCTCCGGAATAACGGTAATATGTCTTTCTGCCGCATAAGCGACAATATTGCGTATCTCCTTCTCCGTATAGTAACCGCCATAGGCCCCCGGATCATCTTTCAAAGCGTATTTGCGATCTCCGCCTACCCACCATTTGCGCCAATCTTCCTGTGTACGCCAGGCACCCTTTTCCACCAATCCGGGATATTGCCGGATTTCCAGCCGCCAGCCGCCGGCATCTGTCAAATGCCAATGAAAAGTATTGAACTTATAGTAACTCATCAAATCCAGATATTTATATATAAATTCAACCGGATAAAAATGCCGGGACACATCCAAATGCATTCCCCGGTAAGCAAAAGCCGGTTCGTCTTCTATTCGCAAAACCGGCAAACGCCAAAGCTGTTCCTTCGTATCGTAAAGAGAGGTGTCCGCCAATAATTGCAGAAAGGTCTGCAATCCGTAAAACAATCCGGCAGAAGTTTTGGCCTTAAACTCAACCTTTTCCGGAGTAATCGCCAAGCGATAGCCCTCCGCAGGAATATCACTTAATGAATCCAATGCGAAACAAATTACATTCTGCCGGGCTGCGTCAGCGGAACGGATGGTCCACAATGTCTTTTCTTCAATCGCTTTCGTCAAATTATCTGCAATTCTGATTTCCTCCGAAAAAGAATTATACCGGAGGCAGGTCTTTTCATTCAGTTCAAAATATCCTTTTCCCAAAGCAATCTGTTTCGGCCGGGGTACGATTTGCAAATCGGTTATTTGCCAATCCGTCTTCTGAACCTCTTGTTTACAACCCACGAAAAAAAGAATCACGATACCGAACCACCACCGAATTTTCATATTCAAATCTTTTGTTGTTTCTCTATTTGACAAATATACAAAGGATTATGGAGACCCGAAAATAATATTTAACTTATTGATTTTTCACTAAAAATCCCCACAAGCCATGACCTGTGGGGAAAACTTTGAACATGAGTATTGAACATTAAGAACAGTTGATTTTACGCATAACTTCTGAAAAAAGATACAATAAATAAAAAAAATCCCCGAAGTGTTTGCAGATTTTCAAAAAATATCTACTTTTGCACCCGAGTTCTTTGCTCAGGTGGCGGAATTGGTAGACGCGCTGGACTCAAAATCCAGTATCCTCAACAGATGTGCGGGTTCGATTCCCGCTCTGAGTACTAAAACGGAGAAAATTAAAAATTTTCTCCGTTTTTTATTTTTTCCGAATTCATATTTTCCTTAAAATTGGAACTCAGCATTTACCTCATATAAATTGCAGATTTTAGATTGCCCGGCAACCTGATCCGTTGTCTGATTCATTTAATCCGACATTGTAATTACAATTAAACAACAACCGGCACTAACGTACGAGCAATAAGGGACCTTTTTTGGTGTATTTTTTAGTCTTGATTTCCCGGCCCCGGGCAGTGATGATATAATAATAAGTTCCCGGACTGGCATATTTCCCGTGTATTTTTCCGTTCCAGCCTTCCTGCGGATCATCCCATTCATATACCTTGCGTCCCCACCGATTGATAATCACACCGTGAAAATATTCCAGAGATTGGGCCTTCACCTTGAATATGTCGTTTATACCGTCTCCGTTCGGCGTAAATACATTCGGCACTTCCACCAAAGAAGAGTCTACGACAATATAACGATCGATATAGGCCGTATCGGAACATTGATTGATTCCCCGGGTATTAACAACCACCAATTTTACATTATAGCTACCGGGATGCTCATAAATATAGGGCGGTAAATTCTGCTCGGTATAGATTCTTCCATCCAGCAAGCTATCTTCAACACTCATAGCTCCCGGTTGTATCTCCGTTGTATCTTTATACAAATACCATTCGAAAGACTGGGCATTCTCGCTGCGGTTATCAAAAGTTACCTCCAACGGAGCTTCCCCCTGCATCGGATCGGCACTGAACTCGGCCAAAGGGATATAAGAATGATAAGTAGCTTCATTGCTCTCCCAGTTCAAGCCGAAACGATCCCTGATTTTTACCCGGCATTGCACATCCCGGTATTCCCCTTCCACAAACTGTGAAATTTCCCGGTAATAATCCGGACTCGGAGCCAAAGTACGCTCCTTCCCTCCCCATACGACAGTATAAAGCGGATTTTCAGCCCCGGGATACCCGTTATATACGGGCGGATTCTCCACTCCTTCCAGCTTCAATGTGATATAATGGCAATCCATTTCATTCTCTATACCCAACCGGACCGGCATATGAACATAGAAAACCGTAAAACCGACTTCAATCGGATGTACCCCCTCTTTTTCCGCCCGGAAAAAATAAACACCGTTTCCCAACAAATCCACCGTTAAAGAAGTAGAATCTCCCTCATACATTACCGGCTGTGTACGTCCCTCGTATTCCCAGGCAAACTCCCAACCGGAAGAGCCGTCGGGCATAAACTGCACACGTCCGAAAGGAAGCGGATCATTTTGCGTATTCTTCACTGCATAAAAAGGAATTCCATTGTACTCCGTCCGCGCCACTTCATCACATCCTAAAAACAGGATTTGTCCCATCCCCCATTGAGTGCCCAACAAACACACCATCAATATCAAAACTCTTGTCATCTTCATACTTCTACCATTTTGACCGTACGCCAATCCTTAATTTATGCAATATTAATTAAAAAAACGATATTCTTTTTATCTTCCGGCAAAATTAAACAATCCCGGGACTTAATTGCCTGATTGAGGATTAATTTTTAATTTTACAGCCCCAAACATGAATTTATAAAGCTTCATATATATTGTGGATTTTTTAAACGAATTAAACGCCAATCAACGGGAAGCCGTCGCGAATACGGAAGGCCCCGCCTTAGTGATTGCGGGAGCAGGCTCCGGCAAAACCCGTGTATTGACTTACCGTATTGCCAATCTGCTCAGCAAAGGGATTCCGGCCTATAAAATTCTGGCACTGACTTTCACCAACAAGGCAGCCCGGGAAATGCAAAAACGCATCTCCCAGCTTGTCGGTTCTGAGAATGCAGCAAACTTATGGATGGGTACATTCCATTCCATCTTCTCGAAAATCCTCCGTTTTGAAGCTGAAAAACTGGGCTATACCTCTAATTTTACAATTTACGACACCCAGGATTCCAAAAACCTGATCAAGGCAATTATCAAAGACCTGAAACTGGACGACAAGACCTATAAGCCCAACGATGTATTGGGCCGGATTTCAATGGCCAAAAACAACCTCATCACAGCACAGGCTTATGCCCAATCTTCCCGCATCACGACAGCAGATGCAGCCGCCCGGAAACCCATGATCGCAGAGATATACAAACATTATCAAATGCGTTGCAGACAAAGCGACACCATGGATTTCGACGATTTATTGCTGCAAACCAATATTTTATTCCGGGACTTTCCGGAAATACTGGATAAATACCAGCAAAAATTCAACTATATCCTGGTCGACGAGTACCAGGATACCAATTATTCCCAGTATCTGATCATCAAAAAACTGTCAGAAAGGCATCACAACTTATGTGTTGTCGGAGACGATGCACAAAGCATATACTCCTTCCGGGGAGCCCGCATTGAAAATATTCTGAATTTCCGGAATGATTATCCCGACTACCGCCTCTTCAAACTGGAACAAAACTATCGTTCTACGACAACCATCGTCGAAGCGGCAAACAGTATCATCAATAAAAACAAAGAACAAATCCCCAAACGGGTTTTCTCTGAAAATGAGGAAGGAGAAAAAATAAAAATATTGCGAGCCTTATCGGATAAAGAAGAAGGGTTTCAGGTAACCAACGAAATTTTCAAACTGGCCAACTACGAACAGCAGGAATATTGTGATTTCGCTATACTTTACCGGACAAATGCCCAATCCCGTATCCTGGAAGAAGCTTTACGCAAACGGAACATCCCGTATAAAATATACGGCGGACAATCCTTCTACCAACGGAAAGAGATCAAAGACCTCCTGGCTTATTTCCGGCTGGCCGTCAACCAAAACGACGAAGAAGCCCTGAAACGAATCATCAATTACCCCAAACGGGGAATCGGCGATACCACCGTGGACAGGGTACGGGAAATTGCCCTTCAACACCGGGTCAGTATATGGACCGTATTGTGTAACCTGGATAAAGTGACAGGTAACTTCAATGCACCGACGATCACAAAACTCAACAACTTCCGGCTACTAATCGAAAAGTTCACGGGACGGGTTTCAGAAGACAACGCATACGACATCGCCGTTTACATCGCACAAACCTCCGGAATCGTGGATGATTTATCTGTCGACAGTACGCCTGAAGGTATCTCACGCAAAGAAAACATCCAGGAGTTATTGAATGCAATCAAAGATTTCAGCGAAACAGCATATAAGGAAGGAGCCAATGAAAAATTGCCCGCTTTTCTGGAAGGCGTTGCCTTACTGACAGACCAGGACAGCGAAAAAGCAGAGGACAATAACAAGGTAACCCTCATGACAATCCACGCAGCCAAAGGTTTGGAATTCCCCAATGTCTTTATGACAGGTATCGAAGAAGAACTGTTTCCGGCCCAACAGAGCACCTCCACACCCTCCGCTCTGGAAGAAGAAAGACGCCTGTTTTACGTTGCCCTCACCCGGGCAGAAAAAAGAGTCGTTATATCTTATGCAAATTCCCGTTACCGGAATGGACAGATCGTTCCGACCCGGCCATCCCGGTTTATCTCAGAAATCGATCCTCATTATGTGGAAGGCTTTATAAGTCCCCGGAACGAATCGTCCGGCTTTAGACTCAAAACTCCCGTTTCTACTCATAAACCGACGATTTCTTTAGCCAAGCCGCCTGTAACCGATATCCCGGAATTAGACCGTTCGCGATTGAAACAAATCGAGCCCGGACAGGTCCTTCCCGGTATGATCATCTTCCATCCGACATTCGGGACGGGTAAGGTCATCGCCCTGGAAGGACTGGGCGTAAATAAAAAAGCAAAAGTTCTCTTTACAAAAGAAGGAAACAAAACGTTATTGTTAAAATTTGCAAAAATATATACACAAGAAGACTAATTATACTGTTTAAATAACCAAAAAAGCTTATCTTTGTCACACAATTCTAAAAAGTTCTCCGGCAAACAACAATTGTACTTTCCCGGAACTTTCCAAAAAAGGAAATAAAAATTTAAAGGCAAAGCAAGCCGTACATATCTTCAAAATTGCTGAAAAGCACTCCAAAATTATCGGAACGCATGGACTATAATACCCAAAAGAAAAAACTGCTTCTTCCCGAATACGGTAGAAATATTCAAAAAATGGTGGATCATATATTAACGATCCAGGATCGGGACGAGCGTACCCGGGCTGCTAAAACGATTATCGACGTCATGGGTAATCTGTACCCTCATTTACGGGATGTTCCGGATTTCCGCCATAAACTATGGGATCATTTGGCGATCATGTCCGGTTTCAAATTAGATATCGAAACGCCCTATCCGCTTCCTTCTCTGGAAAAAATAAATGAGAAACCGGAAAAACTCCCGTACCAGACCAATCACATTAAATACCGGCACTACGGAAAATTAGTTGAAAAACTGATTGAAAAAATCAAGGAAACAGAAGATCCCGAACAAAAAAGAGCCTTAATTGTCCTTACGGCCAACCACATGAAAAAATCCTTCCTGACGTGGAACAAAGACAGTGTCGAGGACGAACAAATTTACAACGACATCAACACTTACTACGGCAGTTCCGTCATTTTACCGGAAGGAATGACCCTCTCAAATTCCAAAGACCTGTTGCAAAAGAAAAGCAAACCCAGTTCCAACAAACCGATGGTTAACAAAAACAACAACAAGAACAACGGGAAAAATAACAACAACGGCAACAACCATAACTATTACAAAAAGCAACATTAAAAGCCGCTCCACCCTTTTTCATGAAAGTCACAGTTATTTTCGGAAGCAACACCGGCAACCGGCAAGAGATCATAGAAAAAGCGATTTCGGCCCTGGCTTTGCATGCCGGAGAAATAATGGAAATGTCTTCTTATTACGAAACCGAGCCTTGGGGATTCGATAGTCCGGAAGTCTTTTTAAACCGCATCGTATTATTCGATACGGCATTGTCGCCCCGGGATTTTTTGGCATCCTGCCTGCAAACAGAACAACAATTGGGGCGGGTTCGCCATACAGGTCCACGCTACCAATCCCGCACAATCGACATTGACATTCTCTTCTACGAATCGATCATTCTCAATACTCCGGAACTGACCATTCCTCATCCCCGGATCACCGAACGGAATTTCGTACTCATTCCGTTGAATGAACTGATGCCGGAATTCCGGCATCCTGTATTCAACGAAACAATCGCCGATTTATTGAAAAAAAGTCCGGATCATCTGCTCGTAAAGAAACTACCAGATTTGAACTTTTAACTGTATCTCACAATCTCCGCACCGATTGCATTCAATTTATCATCGATATGCTCATATCCCCTGTCTATCTGATCGATATTGTGAATGGAACTGGTACCTTTAGCCGATAATGCCGCAATGAGCAAGGCTATACCCGCCCGGATATCGGGAGAGGTCATTTTCGTCGCCCGCAACTGGGATTCATGATTTTGTCCGATTACGGTTGCCCGGTGGGGGTCACAAAGAATGATCTTCGCTCCCATATCAATCAGCTTATCCACGAAAAAAAGCCGGCTTTCAAACATCTTCTGGTGAATCAACACACTTCCTTTCGCCTGCGTAGCCACAACCAGGAACACACTAAGTAAGTCCGGCGTCAAACCGGGCCAAGGCGCATCTGCCATCGTCAGTATGGAACCGTCGATAAAATCTTCGATCATATAATGCTCCTGCCGGGGAATAAATAAATCATCATTACGTTCTTCTACCCGCACACCCAATTTCCGGAAAGCATCCGGAATAATTCCGAGCTGACGGATATTCACATCTTTGATCGTAATCTCCGACCGGGTCATCGCTGCCAAACCGATGTAACTGCCTACTTCAATCATATCCGGCAAACAACGGTGGCGGCATCCATGCAACTCACGAACCCCTTCTATGGTCAGTAAATTAGAGGCTATACCTGAAATTTTAGCTCCCATGGAATTCAGCATCAGACACAGCTGTTGTACATAAGGCTCACAAGCTGCATTGTAAATCGTCGTTACTCCTTCAGCCAACACGGCAGCCATGATGATATTCGCCGTACCTGTCACCGATGCTTCGTCCAGTAACATATAATTTCCCTTCAATTTGGCTGCAGAAGCTTTAAAGCAACTATTCAACGCATCGTATTCGAATGTTGCTCCCAATTTTTCAAACCCGAGGAAATGGGTATCCAACCGCCGGCGCCCGATCTTATCGCCTCCGGGCTTCGGAATAATGCCACAGCCGTGAATTGCCAGCAAGGGACCTAAAATCATAATCGATCCCCGCAAACTTACAGCTTTATTATAAAAATCTTCAGTTTCAAAATAACGGTAATCGATCCCCGAAGCACAAAAAGCAAATTCTCCGTGCGATATATGCTCCACCTTCACTCCCATGCCCTGTAACAATTCGATCAATTTTAAAACGTCCAATATCTCCGGGACATTGGAAATAACCACTTCTTCTTTCGTCAGCAAGGTGGCACATATCACTTGCAATGCTTCATTCTTAGCACCTTGGGGACAAAGTTCTCCTTTCAGCCTCCGTCCTCCGGTAATTACAAACCTGCTCATAGTACTCGGTATTTATCTCAAAATAAAATCTGTTCCATCGTTTGTAAAACTATTAAAAAAGAAAGCAAAATCCAACGTTTTAATTGTAGATTTTAGATTTACGATTTTAGATTAAATGAATCTGACAAGGAATCAGGTTGTCAGACAATTTAAAATTTACAATCTACAATCGTCAATCTAAAATTTTCTTTAGCGTTGGCCTGTGAGTTCAATCTAAAATCGTAAATCATAAATCTAAAATTCTTTTAGGGTTGCCTTGTGGGTATAATCTAAAATCTAAAATCGTCAATCTAAAATTCTCTTTAGCGTTGGCTTGTGCATTTAATCTAAAATCGTAAATCATAAATCTAAAATTTTATTTAGGATTGCCTTGTGGGTATAATCTAAAATCATAAATCTAAAATCTAAAATTCTCTTTTAGCGTTGGCCTGTGCGTTTAATCTAAAATCATAAATCGTAAATCTAAAATTTTCTTTAAGGTTGGCCTGTGCGTTCAATCTAAAATCGTAAATCGTAAATCTAAAATTTATAAGTACATTATTTTACTGTAAAACAAAAAATATTCGACATTGCCCTTGTGTCAAAAAAATTATATGGCTACTTTTGTAAACAATGTTCCGGTTAACAGCAATTATTTAAATGATTTAATCGACCCGGTTATTTACTACAGACATCTAAAATCAAAACGATTAATATAAATTCTATGAAAAGTTTTTTAAAATACACCCTTGCAACCATCGTCGGAGTGATCATCGTACATATTCTGATGATTTTCATATTCTTCGGTTTTATCGGAATTATCGCGTCTTTCGGCGACAAGCCGGCTGAAGTAAAAAACAACAGCATTTTACATCTTCAGTTTAAAGGAAATATCCCGGACAGAGCTTCCGCAAACCCCATGGACAATTTTAACTTTATGTCCATGAAATCGATAGAATCTACAGGCTTGAACGACATTTTAAAAAACATCGGAAAAGCCCAAAAAGACGACCGGATTAAAGGTATTTATCTGGACCTTACCGAAATTGAAAGTAATTTCGGAGGATTGGCCACAACAGTTGAAATCCGCAATGCATTACAAGAATTCAAAGCAAGCGGCAAATTCATCTACAGTTATTCGAATTTAGGATATTCCCAAAAAAGTTATTATTTGGCAACAATTGCCGACAGCGTCTTTGTAAATCCGGAAAGTCCGCTGATTTTAGCGGGTATGGGAGGCACCAGCTTTTTCTACAAAGACATGCTGGATAAAATCGGCTTGAAAGTAGACATCGTAAAAGTCGGCAAATACAAATCAGCAGTAGAACCGTTTACGCAAACAGAAATGAGTCCGGCCAACCGCGAACAGATCGAAACCTATTTAAAATCACTTTGGGGACATCTGTTACTAGGCATTTCCGAAACCCGTCCGATCAGTGTCGATTCTCTGAATTGGCTGGCAGATCATCTGGAAATCCGCACTCCTGAGACAGACAAAGCATACGGTCTTTTTGACGGCGTTTTCTATGAAGACACCATGCTCGATATACTAAAAGAGAAATGTGGTATAAAGCCTGAAGATAAGTTGAACTTTATCAGTTTAAACGATTATAAAAAGGCTGCTGTTCCCAATATAAAAAGCGAAATTATAAAAGATAAAATTGCCGTCATATATGCTTCGGGAGAAATCGGCATATCCCAAACGGCAACAACAATCGGGCCGGAACTGGCACAAACAGTACGTAAAGCCCGGAAAGATAAAAACATCAAAGCCATCGTCCTGCGTGTCAATTCTCCGGGAGGAAGTGCTTTAACATCCGATATCATCTGGCGGGAAGTTCAGTTGGCCAGCCAAACCAAGCCGTTTATCGTTTCCATGGGTAACGTAGCTGCTTCCGGCGGCTATTATATTTCCTGTGCTGCCGACACAATTGTTGCCGACCCGACTACGTTAACAGGATCGATCGGTATTTTCGGACAATTCTTCTCCGGAGAAAAACTATTCAAAGACAAAATGGGCATCACGGGAAGTACTGTTAAAACAAATGCTCACAGTGATTTCGGTGGAGGCGCACCGCTTCCCTTGCCTATCAGTAACCGTCCGTTAACTACCTATGAAAAAGAAGTCCTTCAAAAATATATTGAACGGGGTTATGAAACATTCTTGTCCCGGGTGGCTCAGGGACGTCACATGACCAGAGACGAAGTGCACGAAATTGCCCAGGGACGTGTATGGACAGGAGCTGATGCTTTACAGGTAGGTCTGGTTGATGTATTGGGCGGTTTGGAACAAGCGATTGAAATTGCTGCATACAAAGCCGGAATTGAAAAATACAGAATTACAGAATACCCTGTAGAAAAAGATTTTCTGGAAGAATTACTCAATAACTTCTCTTCTTCAGCCAAAACACGGATTATGAAAGAAGAATTGGGCAATTTTTATGAAACATTCCGGCAATTACAGGAATTTAAAAATATACCGCAGGGTCTGATGGCACGGATACCTTACAACTTAGCCATCGAATAAGCCTTGCATTAACATATTTAATTACAGATAATGTTTCTTGCAAGAATCGTATTATTACCATTGAGTTTCGTATACGGACTGATTGTCGGTATACGGAATTCATTCTTCAATATGGGAATACTGAAATCCAAGGAATTCAATGTTCCCATTATATGCGTAGGTAATATTACGGTCGGCGGAACCGGCAAGACACCTCATACGGAACTTATCCTGGCGGAATTGCAGAAAGATTTTCAGGTGGCCTGTCTTAGCCGGGGCTACAAAAGGAAAACCACAGGATTCCGGCTTGCCGATGCTCAATCGACAGCCAATGATATCGGGGATGAGCCGTTGCAAATCAAAAAAAAATTCCCCGATATTATTGTCGCGGTAGACGAAAAACGATGCCGAGGTATTGAAAAACTACTGGCATTACCGGCCCCTCCGCAGGTCATCGTGTTGGACGATGCATTCCAACACCGATATGTCAAAGCCGGCAAAAATATCATAATGATGGATTATAACCGGCCGGTATACAAAGACTACCTTTTACCGGCAGGACGCTTGCGGGAGACTCCTTACGCTTTGCGGCGGGCCGATTATATCATAACCAGCAAATGCCCGCCGGAACTTACGCCCATCGAAAAACGGCTGGTTTTTAAGCACCTGAAAATCAAACCTTATCAACAGCTTTTTTTTACACGGCAAGGTTATGGCTCAATCACAAGCTTATGCTCCGGAAAAACGATAGCACAACCGGAAAAAAAAGCATCGGTTCTTTGCATTACGGGAATCGCTCAACCGGAACCTTACATCGAATACCTGAAACAATTTTCCAGCGATATCACAGTAATACGCTATCCCGATCACCACAACTTCAAGCCGAAAGACATCGCCGAGATTGAAAAAGTATTCCGAAGCATCCGGAATATGAACAAATATATTTTTACGACAGAAAAGGACGCCATGCGTTTAAAAGATTGTAATATCCCGGAAGATATCCTGGAAAGAATATATTACATACCGGTAGAACCTATATTTTTTAATAAAAAAGATATATTAATCAACGAATTAAAGACCTATGTTGCAAAAAATAAAAGATAGCGCAGCTTACATTTCCCGCTTTTTAGACAGAGAGGAATATTCTATTGGGATCATATTGGGAACCGGGCTTGGAGAACTCGGCAAAGCCATCGAAATCAAACACACGATTCCGTATGCAGCAATTCCGAATTTCCCGGTATCTACAGTACAAGGACACAAAGGAAATCTCTTGATCGGGCGCTTCGGCAATAAAAACGTTATTGCCATGCAGGGACGTTTTCATTTTTATGAAGGTTATCCGATGCAGGAGGTTACGTTCCCCGTAAGAGTTTTACATCAGCTCGGCGTCAACCGGCTATTTGTTTCAAATGCAGCCGGAGGTGTCAATACAAATTTCCTGGTGGGAGATTTAATGGTCATCACCGATCATATAAACTTATTCCCGGAACACCCTTTAAGAGGCAAAAATATAGATGAATTAGGACCGCGTTTCCCGGGAATGACAGAAGCTTATAGTCCCCGCCTCATAGCCCTGGCAGAACAGACGGCCCAGGAATTAGGCCTGGAATTGCGCAGGGGAGTGTATGCCGGCTTGCAAGGCCCTTCTTTCGAAACGCCCGCAGAATACCATTGGATTCGGGTAATCGGAGGAGATGCCGTCGGCATGTCTACCGTTCCGGAAATCATTGTAGCCCGTCACATGGGTATGGAATGTTTCGGTATGTCTGTCATTACCAACAGTACCGCTTCTCCGGAATTAATCAAAACCAATCATACAGAGGTCCAGGACATCGGCAACACAGCCCAACCTAAAATGACCGCATTATTCCGGGGAATCATCGAAAAACTCTGAATCACATCTATAAAAGACGCCAGGGGCTTTCAATAAAATTGAAAGCCCCTGTTTTTATTTTACCGGAAAACACAGAAATCAAAAATCGTAAATGCTACAGTATCCATTCGATAACAGGCACCAAAACAGCCGTCATAATTCCCATAACTCCGATTGCCAAACCGCTGATTGCTCCCTCTATCGTTCCGATTTCCATAGCCCGGGCCGTCCCCAGGCCATGCGCTGCCGCTCCCAAAGCCAAACCTTTAGCAATACGGCTTTGTATTCCTAATTTTTCCAAAATAAAAGGACCGACAATTCCGCCAAAAATACCGACGACAATAACGACAACCGCTGCAATGGAAGGGATTCCTCCCGATCTTTCCGCAATACTCATCGCAATCGGAGTCGTCACAGACTTCGGCTCCAACGAAGCAATCAACGCCTGGTCCGCACCAAAATAGCGGGCAATGAATATCACGCTGACAATGCCGGTCACACATCCGACAAATACAGAAGTTACAATAGATACAGCATTCGCTCTCAGAGCCGCAACTTGTTCATACAACAAATACCCCAACACAACCACCGTAGGTCCTAACATAAAATTAATCATACGGCTCCCCCGCTCAAAATCAGGATAAGAAATACCTAAAAAATGTATCAGCAAGGCAAGTACCGGTATGGAAACCAGCAATGGATGCAGCAATGGCAATTTCGTCTTCCGGTACAACGCAAGCGTTGCTAAATAGACCCCGATCACCAGTGTCAGTATAAATATTTCAGAACTTAAAAGCTGTTTCATAACAAAATCACTGTTGTTTTCTTTTTTCAAACCATTGCTGGGTAAAAGCGACCACTATAATCACAACCACCGTACTCACGGCACAAGCTACCAGCACAGCCTGCCAATAGGCCGATAAAATATCCAACGCATTGATAATCCCCACACCTGCCGGAACAAAAAACAACGCCATATTATCACATAGAAATTTAGCCACAGGCTTGATATGTCCGGGTTTTACCAGTTTCAGACACAATGCCGCGAAAAGCAATATCATCCCGATTACGCTACCGGGAATAAATCCGTTGATCAGCCAACCGACCAACTCGCCCAATACATAAAACAACAATACAATAAAAATGCCGGCCATAAAAAATGCCTATAAATACAGTTCAGGACACAAAGGTAGAACTTTTACCCGGGGAATATTTTCACAGTCATCCTTTTTCAATCAATAAATCACGGAAACGTCTTCATTTTTCACACAACACAATACCGGCACCAAAACGTCCGGCCTGTTTTCCTGCATACCGATAGGAAAAAAACTCATCCGGCCGGCACCGGGTACATAACCCGGAAATTTCAATATGGCGGGCAGACACACCGGCATGTGTCAATACATGAAAATTAGCCATCCACAAATCGACAAAAAATTTATCCGGAACTTCCGAAGCTGTAACCAACTCCGGCATATTTCCGAACTTTTTCCGGAAAACATCCGCCACCTCAGGCCCCACTTCAAAGCAACATCTCCCGATAGAAGGCCCGATACCGGCAATAATATCTGCAGGACAGCAACCGTAATTTTCCCGCATCCCGGCCACAGCTTTACCCGCAATACCGGCAACGGTGCCACGCCAACCGGCATGTATGGCTCCGATAACCCGCTTTACCGGATCGTACAACAACACCGGTACACAATCGGCAGACAAGACGAGCAGGCAAACTCCGGGGACATCCGTAATCATCCCGTCCGTATCCGGCAAACGGCTTTCTTTATCCAAAGCTCCCTTCCCCCTGTCTTCAGCTTTCACAACAGTAATGTGGTCAGAATGTATCTGATGAGCACATACCATCCGGCTTACTTCAAAACCGACAGCCTTTCCCAAATCCATTCGATTGTCCCGGATCATTTCATAATCAGTGCCTTCGGTAAAACCGATATTCTTTTCTCCCGAAGCAACAAAATGTACGATCTCTCCGAAAACGGACAGATTTTCAAAACGGTAAAAAGGGAACAGTCCGTTATCTATTTTTTGCATACCTGCTATCCATTAATTTCTCTGCAGCAGCTAATGTTTCGGGTTTTCCGACATCCATCCATTGCAAGCGGGACGGACAATAGGCCCGGATTTCTGTTTGCGCAGCTATTGACAAATAAAAATCGATAATCGAAAATTTCCCCTCCCACTTATTCATCCATTGAAATACCCGGGGCGAAAGCACATGGATTCCTCCGAAAGCATAAGCCGTATAATGTCCGGGCTGAAAATCAGGATAAGGAGATTTCACCTCCCCGGTCTTTCTGTTTTCCCAACCACACAATCGCTGAGTCCCGTCAAACAGCAAGTAACGCGAAGTCTTCCTTTCTCCGGCCAATAATGAGGCCAATGCCCCCGAACGGATATGTGCTTCATAAAATAACCTCAAATCCAAATCGGAAACAATATCGACATTATGAACCAGAAAAGGTTCGTTATCATCCAGAAAACAGGCAGCTTTCCGGATTCCTCCTCCCGTATCGAGTAATTCTTCCCGTTCATCCGAGATATCGATTCTCAAACCGAAATTTTCATGCAAACGGAGAAAGTCGATAATCTGTTGTCCGAAATGATGAATATTAATTATAATGTGATCGAAACCGGCAGCTTTCAAACGCAAGATAACATGTTCCAACATCGGTTTCCCGGCAATCGCCACCAATGCCTTCGGGCAATTATCCGTTAAAGGCCGTAAACGGGTTCCCAATCCGGCTGCAAATACCATTGCTTTCATACATTTCCCCAATAAGTTTCAATATTTTGTTCCCGGTGTATCAAATGTACCCGGACAGCATATGTTTTATACAGATGTTCCGCCAGATGCTGTGCTGCATATACAGAACGATGGCGGCCGCCGGTACACCCGAAACAAACCGTCAGACTCGTAAATCCTCTTTCAAGATAACGTTGCACAGAAGTATCCACCAAAGCATAAACATGCTTAAGAAAAACCGAGATCTCCCCATCCTCTTCCAAAAAACGGATTACAGATTCATCCAATCCGGTCGATTGCCTGTATTGCTCGTATCTACCCGGATTGTGGATTGCCCGGCAATCGAATACAAATCCCCCTCCATTTCCGGAACGGTCTTCCGGAATACCTTTTTTATAAGAAAAGCTATAAACATGAACTGTCAAAACATCTTCCTTTTTTCTCTCCGCAAAACATTCCAATTCTGTCATTTTCAACAACAAAACAGAAAGGTAAGGATACTCCGGAAAACCTTCCCGCAACAATTCTTTTAAATTCGCAATTGCCGGAGGCACACTTTCGATAAAATGTGCCTTCTTTTCAAAATACCCCCGAAAGCCATAAGCACCCAATACCTGAAGCATACGAAACAATACAAAGTGTTTCAAACGGGCATAAAACTCCTGCTCACCGACTACGACGTATTTCTGAAGTGCCAACCGATATTCCTCTGCCAGCTTACGCCTCAATTCCTGTGGATACATCGCTTTGGCCTGCCACAAAAAAGAAGCCACATCATAATAAAAAGGACCTTTCCGTCCTCCCTGAAAATCGATAAAATAAGGATTACCGTCACGTATCATGACATTCCGTGACTGAAAATCCCGGTACATAAAAGCTTCCGGAATCTCTGCCAGCACAACATCTGCCAGCAGATTGAAATCATTCTCCAGATCATCTTCCTGAAAATCAATCCCCGTTGGTTTCAGAAAACAATACTTGAAATAATTCAAATCCCAAAACACCGAGCGACGGTTAAATTCCGGCAAAGGATAACAGCGGTTAAAATCCAGCTCTTTCACCCCTTTAAACTGTATATCCGGCAAAAGAGTTATCGTCTTGTGCAACAAGCTGTATTCAGCCGCTCCGAAACAGCCGCTCCGGCGTGCCGCCGCCAACCCATCGAACAGCAGGCAATCCCCCAAATCCTCCTGCAAATAACACATCCCGTCATCACTCAATGCATATACCCGGGGTACGGGCAACCCTTGCCGGATAAAATATTCCGACATATAAACAAAAGCCCGGTTTTCTTCAGCCGAAGTCCCATTTACCCCGATCCGTATGTAGTGCATACTTTTCATGCGGAAATATTGCCGGTTCGAACCGGCAGCCGACAATGCAACGATCTCGCCGGGACGCTCGCCCGTATCCGATAAAAACAATTCGGTCAATCCTGATGTATCCATAAATGCTCAATTAGCCCCCGAAAATACAATTTAAAAACGAAATTTTCAGAATTTACAGGCCGGGAAATCGGACTTTTAAAAAACCGGTTTCAAATTATTCTCAAATTTCTTTGTAATTTATAATGAATGACATATCTTTGCAAGCCGTTAATGAAGAAAATTATAAATAAATAGATACGAGATGAAAAAAGGCATACATCCTGAAAATTACAGACTGGTAGCGTTTAAAGATATGTCTAATGGAACGACTACTCTTACCAAATCAACCGCTGCAACAAAAGAAACGATTGAAATTGATGGTGTTGAATATCCGTTGGTGAAATTGGAAATTTCCAATTCTTCACATCCGTTTTATACCGGTAAAGTGAAATTGGTCGATACGGCAGGACGTGTTGATAAGTTCATGAACCGTTACAAAACACATATGGAAAACAGAAAAAAATAATTTCTGCATGAAAAATAAATGAGGCCGCCTTAAAAAGCGGCCTTTTTTATTGGTCATATTTTTCGGAGGCTCGTATACCTTTTACACCTTTGGCATGAGAATTGCCCTATAGGGAGATAAACATTATATTTGCACTATATTGACAAAATGTCAGTTAGATCATCTATAAATTCTGTAATAACTAAAATTGAGAAGGAGAAGTAAATGGATAAAATAGATTTCAGAAAAATGCTGCTGGATGAGATTACAGAGGAATCTTCGGATTTTTTACCGATCATTGGTGATGAAAAAGAGCTGTTGAACAACGATATCAACATACCTGACACACTGCCAATATTACCGCTTCGGAATACCGTTCTATTTCCGGGCGTAATTATTCCCGTAAATATCGGCAGAGATAAATCGTTAAAGCTAATTAAATATGCTTACAAAGAAAACGCCTTAATCGGTGTTATCGCACAAAAGGATACAAACACAGAAAATCCGGAGTTCGACGATCTGTTTAAAATCGGAACCGTAGCCTCTATCCTGAAAATTCTGGAAATGCCGGACGGCACAACGACAGCTATCGTTCAGGGGAAAAGGCGCTTTCTGTTGGAAGATATCTTATACGATGATCCGTACCACGTCGGAAAAATCATATTAAAACAAGAAGAACGGATGCCGGAAAACGATCCGGAATACAATGCCATTGCCGAATCTTTAAAAGACATGGCCTCTAAGATCGTGAAATATTCCAGCCACATCCCGAGCGAAGCCGGTTTTGCTTTGAAAAACATCGAAAGTATGTTGTTTCTGATCAATTTCATATCTTCCAATACGGATGTGGAATACAGAAGCAAACAAGAATTACTGGAAATTGACAGCCTTAAACAACGGGCCATCAAATTACTGGAGATATTAAGTAAGCAAGTGAGCTTACTTGAATTGAAAAATGATATCCAGAAAAAGGTTAAAAGCGATATCGACAAGCAACAACGGGAATATTTCCTTCATCAGCAGATGAAAACCATTCAGGATGAATTAGGAGGTAATCCGGCCGATGAAGAAATCAAAGAGCTCGAAGAAAAAGCTTCCCAGAAGGAATGGAGTGATTCGGTCAGGGCTGTTTTTGACAAAGAACTGAGTAAACTCAAAAGATTAAATCCGGCTGCCCCCGACTATTCGGTACAATCCAACTATCTGCGGGAACTGATCGACCTTCCGTGGAACCATTGTTCCAAAGACAATCTCGATCTCAATCATGCAAAGAAAATATTGGACGGGGACCATTACGGACTGGAAAAAGTAAAAGACCGGATACTGGAATACCTGGCTGTATTAAAACTGAAAGCCGATATGAAATCGCCGATATTGTGCCTTTACGGTCCTCCGGGGGTCGGCAAAACCTCATTGGGAAAATCCGTTGCCAAAGCCATCGGCAGAGAATTTGTACGCATGTCATTGGGTGGTTTGCATGACGAATCTGAAATCCGGGGACACCGGAAAACGTACATCGGTGCTATGCCCGGCCGTATTATCCAAAGCATAAAAAAAGCCGGCACATCCAATCCCGTATTCATTCTGGATGAAATCGACAAAGTCGGTAATGATTTCCGGGGAGACCCGCAATCGGCCTTACTGGAAGTGCTCGATCCGGAGCAAAACACCAATTTCCATGATAATTTTCTGGACGTTGATTATGACTTGTCGAAGGTTATGTTTATTGCAACAGCGAATGATCTTTCGACAATCGCTCCGCCTTTACGCGACCGTATGGAAATTATAGAAGTCAGCGGTTATCTGATCGAAGAGAAAAGAGAAATTGCCAAACGCCATTTGATACCCAAGCAAATGGAAAATCATGGGATAAGTGAAAAAAATATAGAGATCCCGGATGATATAATCGATATGATCATCGACAAATACACCCGGGAATCCGGAGTACGAAGTCTGGATAAAATCATCGCCAAGATCATGCGGCAGATTGCCCGCAAGGTAGCGATGAACAAAAAGTTCCACATCGTTCTGGACGCCGATAAGCTAAAAGAATACCTCGGTTCTCCGATTTTTTCCAGAGAAGAATACCAGGGCAACGACCTTCCGGGAGTTGTCACAGGTTTGGCATGGACAGCCGTAGGCGGTGATATCCTGTTCATCGAATCAAGCTACAGCAAAGGGAAAGGACACCTGAGCCTAACGGGAAATCTGGGAGATGTAATGAAGGAATCAGCCACGCTGGCGCTCGAATACATCAAATCACATGCAGCCGAAATCGGACTGGATACAAACCTATTCGACGACCGGGATATCCACATCCACGTTCCTGCCGGAGCTGTCCCCAAAGACGGTCCTTCCGCCGGAGTCACCATGGTCACCTCCCTCGTATCTTCTCTGACAGGACGAAAAGTAAAAAAAGCCCTGGCCATGACGGGTGAAATAACATTGAGAGGCAAGGTGCTACCGGTAGGCGGTATCCGTGAGAAAATACTGGCAGCCAAACGTGCCGGTATCAAGGAAATCATCCTGTGCAGTGAGAACCGGAAAGACATCGAAGACATCAAGAAAGAATATCTGAAAGGTCTGAAATTCCACTACGTAGATACCATAGAAGAAGTGCTGAAATATGCATTATTGTAATAACAAAAGAAACGTGGCAAAAGCTTAGCTTTTGCCACGTTATTTTTTACCGGAAATCATGGTTTAGCCAATAACTTTCCGAAATTCATTTCCCCGTTTCCCCAAGCCACCGAAAGATCACCATCTGAAAATACAGGCAAACCCGAAACTGATATCCAACCAACGGAATTTCCATTTGTCCCGGGTAATCGTTTCGTCGGTCTCCAGGTCTGTCGCTTTCACACGCTTGTATTGCAAACTGCTGAAAGTAGCTTCGGCAGCCCAACGATCCGTAATCCGGATCCAGACACCCGGCTTCAATGTCGATGTCCACAGAAAATGTTTTCCGTCACTTCCTTCTTTCATATAACTGCGTCCCCAGCCCCAACCGGTTTCTGCGCGTAAAAAAGGACGTACCTGTCCTCCTCCGAAATCATAACGGATAAAAGGTACAATCTCTCCCGTATGCTGGCGTCCCCGCAAATCTTTCGTATATTCATACCCGACTCCGACACCGACAGCCAGGCCATTCCGGATAAAATAAGCCAAAGAGGGGGCAACTTTTATTGTGTACCCGGCCTTTTTCCGTTCCCCGTCCGGCATCAACACCCGTCCCCCATTCATATAATTAATTCGTCCTCCAATCACCCATTCCTGACTGTATTGGGCTTTAACCGCCGTCCCCGCAAGTAACAGTAAAATAAAAAAAGTCCATCTATTCATCGAGGCTTCGTGTTATTTTTTTGACTAACTTATATTTATTAAAAAACTCCCGCAAAATAACCCTCAATACGGTATAAGCAGGAATTGCCAAAATCATTCCGGGTACTCCCGCGATATTCCCAGCCATCAAGATCACCAGAAATATCTCCAACGGATGAGCATGCACACTATTTCCATAGATAAAAGGCTGGAAAACGACATTGTCTATCAATTGGGTGAAAAGCATTACAATGATCATGTATATCAACAAAGGCAATAAATCCGTATAAAAAGGCATATCGATATTCAAAACAATACCAACCGATACCCCGAAGATAATTCCGATCAACGGCCCGATATAAGGGACAACATTCAATATCCCGGAAATCAAACCGATCAAAATGGCATTGGGGAAACTGAATCCGATAAGCAACAAGCCCAGCGTATTTATCGTCATCACCCCGATCACTTCAACAATAATACCTACAAAATAGCGGATCAATAAATTCTGTATCGAGTCTAAAGCATTCCGCCCTCCTTCTTCAAACCTAGAAGGCAATACAGCCAAAACCATCCCGCTAAAAAGCCGGCTGTCCTTTAAAAAGAAAAAAGAAATAAACGTAATGGAAAAAAGAGCCACACAAATACCGCTGATAGTGCCTGCCAAGGAATCGAAAATAGAACGGATTTTCGTGACACTGACCAATGAACTCAATCCTTCCGAAATGTACTCGCCCACATCCCTGTCCCGCTCGATAATTCCGTACTCCCGCAATACATTGCCGAAATCATTCACCGGCCCCGACAACTTACTCATCACCCCCTCGACACTGATCGTTCCCAAATTCTCAAATTCATGCGTGACAACAGGTATTACCGTTATGATAAACAAGACAAAAACCGTCCATAAAGCAAGTAATGTCAAACCGGCTTTTATTCCGTCATGCAATTCATGCCCGCGAATCCGAACCTTACCCAATAGGTTTACAATCGGTTTACCCAAAAACGAAATCACTGCCGCAACCAATACATAAGCGATAATCGTCGAAAAATACCAGCAAAATAAACCGACACATATCAACCCGATAAATCCTAAAAAATATTTGCCGAAATTATTCATACTTATAATATTTGTAGAACAGTCAAAAATAAAGAAATATTGACATATAAAAAATTTATTTATTTCAAATTAAAAAAAATGGGAATATTGAAAAACATTCATATCTTTATTTCGTTTTTAACACTTTAGGCTATTACCATGTTAAAACGCATCTGGAACTTATATTATGATGGATTCCGTCATTTGCCGCGCTGGGCAAGAATTGTATGTGTAATCGTCATAGCCAAGCTACTGATCATGTTTATTGTATTCAAATTTAGCCTTATGCCGAACTATTTGAATACACATTATACTACGGATCAGGAAAAAAGTAATCATGTTTTTAAGGAACTAACAACAAAACCCTAAAATTATGCTATACGAAATCTCATCGGATTCTTTATTGGAATGGTCTCGTTGGCAATTTGCCATGACAGCCATTTACCATTACATGTTTGTACCTCTCACCCTCGGATTATCGTTTTTACTCGCCGTCATGGAAACCATGTGGGTACGTACCGGTAAAGAAGAGTGGTTAAATGCAACAAAATTCTGGATGAAGCTATTTGCCATCAACTTTGCCATCGGAATCGCCACGGGTTTGATACTGGAATTTCAATTCGGCTCCAACTGGTCGAACTATTCCTGGTTTGTCGGAGATATTTTCGGCGCTCCGCTGGCTATAGAAGGATTATTTGCCTTTTTTCTGGAAGCAACCTTCTTTGCCGTCATGTTCTTCGGCTGGAATAAAGTCAGTAAAAAATTCCATCTGGTATCGACCTGGATGGTATTTCTCGGTTCCAATATTTCCGCCTTATGGATATTGGTAGCCAATGCCTGGATGCAAAATCCGGTAGGCACTGAATTTAATCCTTTAAGCGCCCGCAATGAAATGGCTGATTTCTGGGCCGTACTGTTCTCGCCGACAGCCATGAACAAATTTTTCCATACGGTCACATCAGCCTACACCCTTTCGGCTTGCTTTGTTGTCGGCGTAAGCGCCTGGTTTATCCTGAAAAAAAGGAATCTGGAGTTTGCCCGGAAAAGCATTCTACTCGGCTCGGTATTCGGTATATTCAGTATCCTGGTCACCATCTTCACCGGCGATACGACGGCACAAGACGTTACCCGTACACAGCCGATGAAACTGGCAGCCATGGAAGGTCTTAACGAAGGCGGTAAAGGTGTCGGTCTCACCGTAGTCGGCATTCTCTCGGCAGATCCTTCATTGCCCAGTCCGAGAATGAAAACCGTCGAGTACGGATTTACGCTCCCCAAACTTCTCTCCCTGATGAGTTACAGAGATACGGAAGCCTTTGTGCCCGGTATCCGGAATATTTTGGACGGCTATACTTCCTATGAAGGTATTACGTATCCCTCTGTTGAACAACGAATGGCCAACGGCCGGAAAGCGATAGAGGCTTTAAAAAGCTATAAAAAAGCCGTACAGGACGACAACCAACAGGTAGCAGACAGTACACTTCGTGTCTTGAAAGAAAATTATTCCGATTTCGGATACGGCTATCTGGAATCACCCTACGATGCAATTCCTCCGGTTCCGCTGGTATTTTACAGCTTCCGTATCATGGTCGGTCTGGGAATGCTCTTTGTCGCTTTATTCATCCTGTCCTGGTGGTATGCCAAAAAACGAAAATTCGACAAATTTAAATTCATTCCGTACCTCGCCATAATTTGTGTTCCGCTGGCTTATATTGCTTCCCAATGCGGTTGGATCGTTGCGGAAGTCGGTCGCCAACCCTGGATCATACAGGATTTGATGCCCGTCAATGTCGCCATCACACGCATTGCCTCCGGTTGGGTCGTAACCACATTCTGGATGTTTGCCATACTCTTCACCCTTCTGTTGATCGCAGAGATCGGTATTATGTTCTCTCAAATCAAGAAAGGCCCGAAAGAGACATTATAATTTATAAATCGATTTACGAACTAAAACATTCCGATTATGTCATTATATTTCTTACAACACTATTGGTGGATATTAATCTCCATTTTAGGGGGGGTACTGGTATTCCTGCTATTTGTACAAGGCGGACAAAGCTTACTATATACCTTGGGTAAAAACAAAGAAGAACGGGATCTGATCGTCAACAGTCTCGGTCACAAATGGGAACTTACGTTCACAACCCTTGTCGTATTCGGGGGAGCCTTTTTCGCCAGTTTCCCTCTGTTTTACTCAACAAGCTTCGGCGGCGCATACGGTGTATGGATGCTGATCCTTTTTTGCTTCGTACTCCAGGCCGTATCGTTTGAATACCGTAACAAACCGAGAAATTTCTTAGGCACCCGTACCTATGAAGTTTTCTTAATGGTCAATGGTTTTGCGGCCCCACTTCTACTGGGAGCTGCAGTAGCGACATTTTTTACCGGTTCTCCGTTTCGTCTGGGTATGATGCACGATGTAGAATGGACCACTCCCTGGCGGGGATTGGACGCTTTATTCGTCATCACCAACTATTTCCTGGCTTTGGCTGTATTTTTCCTGGCCCGGACACTGGCAGCCCTTTACTTTATCCTCACCGTCGACAACAAAGACATCCGGACCAGAAGCCATAAACAAGTACTTTACAACTCGCTTCCGTTTGTCCTTTTCTTCCTGTTGTTTTTAGGCTCCATCCTCATAGGCAAAGGATATGCCATTACTCCGGACGGAACAATAGCACCCGTAGAATACAAATATTTTCAGAACCTGCTGGAAATGCCGTTAAACACAGTCATTCTTCTTATCGGAGTAATCGGGGTTTTATTCGGTATTATCCGGGCTATTCTGGTTCCACAGTGGAATAAAGGCATCTGGTTTGCCGGAGCCGGCACCGTATTGACTGTCGTCGGACTGTTCATCATTGCCGGATTCAACAACACGGCTTTCTATCCTTCATCCGTCGATCCGGATTCCTCACTGACAATCTATAATTCGTCGTCTTCACTTTACACCCTGAAAGCCATGTCATGGGTATCGCTGATCGTTCCCATTGTTATTGCTTACATCTGGTATGCATGGCGTTCCATGACACGCAAAGCGATGAATATAAAAGACCTGGAAGAATCAGACAATAAATATTAAACTCAGAAACGACACAGAAGCAAAAACTTCTGTGTCGTTTTTTATTCTGTCCGGGAAGCAACCGGAACACTCCCGTAAAATGTTCAAGATTCCGGATATTTACAATATATCCCCGATGATCCGGCGATAACCGGCATCGAGCTCCTGAAACAAATCCTTTTCCAAAATTGAAAACTCATCCCGGCTCCTCGTCAATACGATCTTACGGCCGCGAAGCAAATGTATGTAATCACAGATCCCCGTCAGAGACTGTAATATATGGGAGGTCAGCAGAATCGTCGTCCCTTGTCCTCTCAATCTGTCCAATATCAACATCAAAACTCTCGATGCTTCCATATCCAAACCGTTAAACGGTTCATCCAATATCAGAAGCGGTTTGTTTTGTTTCATTAGCCCCATCAAAGCCAGCTTCTGTTTCATTCCGGTAGAATAATTTTCAATCAATTCCTGCAAAGGCAAATTGAACAAGCGATTCCATTCCTCCTGATTGTAACGGGGCAGATTCGTCGGGAACAAACTCAGATATTCAGTTCCTGTTATACGTGAATAAAAAAAATTCTCGGTTTCCAAAAAACCGATATCAGTCCGCTTCAACGGCAGCCCTTTCCACAATACAGTTCCGCTATCTTTTTTCTTTATCCCGAATAAAGCATTCAGGAAAGTTGTTTTGCCGGATCCGTTCAATCCGACAATTCCGTGCACACACCCGGCTTTCCAATTGACGGATAAATTTTCCAACACCTTGGTGTTGCCGTATGAAACCGATAATTCTTTAATCGAAAGCATAAAAATAGGTATCTAAATTCTTCAATGCACTATAATACAAAAATAAATTGGCAACAAACACGATACCCGCAAAAGGCAGCAGCAGCGACAATAAGCCCACGGCTGAAATAATCAACGAGCGGACAGTGCTATAAGTATTCGGACGATAATATGTATATTTCATCAATATTCCGAACACAAACAGATTCAAAGCGGCAAAATAAGCCGACAGCGTATATACCCAATAAGAATAATGTATAAATGCAATACAGCAAAAAGGCAACAAAGCCAATGCAAAATAACCGGTGTGCCGGATCAGTTTCCGATTCAAAAAAAGACTTGGAGTAAGAGCTGTAGCCTCCAGTACGTTACGCGGTTCATTTTCCAGATAAAAAGAAAGTACGAGCAACGTAAAAAAAACGAATGCAGCAATCGCTATTCCCCAAAAGAAGATTCCACCCATCATTAAAAAAAGACACAGCCAAAGTGACAACACATTCTGCCGGATACCGCAACGCCATTCAAAACAAGTAACCGGCACAGGACGAAGAAAAACAGTGTATGTACAAACCGCTGTTGACAATGGCGGAACAAAAGCAATACCCAATAAAACCAGTATATAACACAACAAAGGAGTATACTCTTCATGAAAAAGCAAGCAGCCGATGATAAAGCATGAATAGAAACAATATTCCCCGAAATAAAGCCACTGGGGCCGTGAAACCTGTTTATATAAAAACAAAAAATCTTTTCTTTTCCGGTGAAGCAATAAAAACAAAACAGCCGATACGGAAAGTATCCCCCAGTTATAAGGTTGACCGCCCATCTTTTGCCACAGGAACAAAAAGCCAAACGGCACAATAACACACCATACGAAAATGATACGAAACAGACCGATTTCACCCATCCAGCGCCAGATTTGCATAAGCCGGATCCATAGTAAACGGGGAAATACTCGGGTCTTCATCTTATATATGTATTGGAGAAAATAAATCTACAAAAAATCCCGCAGATTCCGGAGAATCCACAGATAAATTGTTTACCTGCAAAATCTGCGCAATCTGCGAGAAAATATACCTGTTCCGCTTATCGTTTTCTGACAGGCGTAATCACTACATTAAACGTATAATCGTCATAAGGCAATAAATAGGGTTCCAGCGGCCATGCGCCCCAGCTATTGATACATCCCAGTCCCATTTGTTTCAGATCAAACGACAAGGTTGTCAAATCCCGCGTTTTCAGATCACCCGAATGACGTTGGTGCTTACGGGTACCCTCATCAAGATCATCCTGCAGATAGGGTAATGCAGAAGCAGAGAACGGCACGTCGGAACGGATTTCCAATCCACGTCCGTCGATATCTGTCAACTTCCACCAGCGAATATCCGTCTTGGTGCCCGATTCCTGCGGACGTATATACGGATAGTACTGATCTTTCACCAACTGCCGGTAACGGCCGATATTCTCACTGAAATTCCGGTCACTGTAATTTTCTACCGGTCCGCGTCCGTAGTAATCAATACGGTCAAAGCCTCCCGGCATAACCACCTGCATACCGAAACGGAAAAGGTGAGGCATTTTTTCTTTACTCTTATCGACCTTCATATCCTGACAGATACGAATCTCTCCCTCGTAATTTATCTCATAAATCATCTTCAAGGCAGCAGACACTCCCGGCATTTCATAATCGACGGTAACAAGAGCATTCGTACCGTTCTGTTCGGCTTTGAAACCTTTGACTTTCATTTCCGGATTTTTCCAGCTCCGGAAACGATTTTGCAAATTCGCACCCATATCGTTATCTGTCGGAGCACGCCAGAAATTAGGCTGCAAACTATAACCGTATTCCAGCATTTCCAATCCGTTCATGGAAAGTCCGCGAATCCAGCCGTTACGTTTATCGAAAGTCACCTGAGTTTCGCCAGTCGTCAATACAACATGTACCAGATCTTCATATATCTTCACAGCCTTATCGGATGCGGCAATAGAAGCATTAAAACCGGTATAAGGCTGAACCGACAGTTGGTCTTCAGCAACAACATAACCTGCTTGCAACAGTTGTTTGGCACGTTTCAATTTATACGACACATTCAGCAACAGTTCCTTTTCGGTACGAGGCAATTGATATCCCAAAGCCACCTGTTCCGTAGCTAAGGGCGCAACGTTCAACTGAGCCACAACACCGCTTTCAATTGCTTCTCCGTCTGCCAGCAACGTCCACTCCATGTAATAATCAGAGAGATCAATAAAGAAATTTTCATTGTAAACATTCACCAGGCCCTTTTGCAAATCAACCGGAGTCGTCCAAATAGATTGGTATACCTTTTTAACTTCATTCATATGGGGATTAGGTACACGGTCGGGACTGATCAAACCGTTACAGTTGAAATTGTTATCCGAGCCGTCATAAAGGTTAAAATCTCCACCGTACGTATAAATCATAGAACCGTCGCGGGAATAACCGCGCAATCCCTGATCTACATAATCCCAGATAAAACCACCCTGCAATTTCGGATATTTACGGATCAGGTCCCAATATTCTCTGAATCCCCCTTGTGAATTTCCCATCGCATGAGCATACTCGCATTGAATCAAAGGACGCGGATCATCACTTTTGGCAAATTTTTCCATCCAGTTCAGATCATCGTACATCGGACACATAATATCGGTGTGGGCTTTGCTCCCAGCCTGTTCATACTGTACGGCACGGCTCCCATCTCTTTCTTTGATCCATTTATAGCATGCTTCAAAATTAGGCCCGTCTCCGGCTTCATTTCCCAGCGACCAGAAAATAATGGAAGGATGATTTTTAAAAGCTTCCACCATCCGTTGATTTCTTTCCAGATGAGCTTTGGCATAAGCGGGATTTTTCGCCAGAGTTCTTTCCCCGTATCCCATTCCGTGCGATTCGATATTGGCTTCACAGACCAGATAAATACCGTACTCATCACACAGATTGTACCATTCCGGATCATCCGGATAATGACAGGTACGGATTGCATTCAAATTATTCTCTTTCATAACCTGAATATCCTGAATCATCCGTTCACGACTTACATAATACCCTGTCAACGGATCCATTTCATGACGGTCTGCTCCTTTAAACAACACCGGTTTACCGTTCACCCATATTTGTCCCAAATCTTTTTTCAACTCGATTTTCCGGAATCCGACACGTTGAGGGATAACCTCCAGTACCTTACCGGCAGCATTTTTTAAAGTAAACGTCAATGTATAAAGATTCGGTTCTTCGGCACTCCATTTAGCCGGATTACTTACTTCAATAAAAGTCCGGATATTTCCTTTACCATCCGGCCGTACTTCTTTTTTACCGACCGTCGCCCCATTCATGTCCTTTAATTCCAACTCTACCGATCCGCCACCACGGGTAACATTGGCTACAACATCCAATTTTCCGTCCTTATAAGCAGCATCCAAATCGGGCGTAATAAAAATATCCTCGATATGCACCGGAGTCCTTGCGTACAGGTAAACGTCCCTGCCGATTCCCGATAAACGCCAAAAATCCTGATCTTCCAGATAACTACCGTCACACCAACGATAGACCTGCATAGCAATCAGATTCTTTCCCGGCTGCAAATATTTAGTGATATCAAACTCTGCCGCCATTTTACTATCCTCACTATACCCTACAAATTTACCGTTCACCCATACATACAGATTCGAAGTCGCAGAACCGACATGCAGATACACTTGCCTGCCTTTCCAATCGGCAGGTAAATCAATCGTTTTGCGATACGATCCGACATGATTATTTGCAGACTCCACCAGCGGCGGATTGCTACGAAACTGATTCGACCAGGCATACCCCACATTCTTATATAAAGGATCACCGTATCCGTTCACTTCCCATATACCCGGTACCGGGAAATCGACCCAACACTGATCCTCAAAACCGACCTGATAAAAATTAACCGGCTTCTCCGTTTCATTCTGCACCCAATTAAATTTCCACATGCCATTCAAAGACATAAAATTGGACGCTTTTTCTTTAATGCCTGCTTGCGCCGATTCAACAGAAGGATAGGCAAAATAAGCCGCCCTCATCGCCGCCCGGTTGATCGCATTCACCTCCGGATCCAGCCATTCCTTCTGACGTGCAAACGTTGCCATTGACAGAAGCACACATACAGATAAAAACAATTTTCTCATAGACAATTTATTTTAGTGTAAAATATTTTACAAAGTGTGTTCAAAAATAACAAATAAAATGAATTTAAACGCAGAATTATGCTCTAAAAAAGCAGAAATAAGAACGATTCGCCCGCAAAAAGCCTTAAAAGGGCTAATTTTCAATTTCAAAAAGACAAAAAAATAACATTTAAGAGAATAGGTTAGAGTATCAAAAACAAAAGGACCTGCAGTACTGTTAAAAACAAAAACAACTGCAGGTCCTTCAATACATTACGAATGACCGGATTCAATTATTCAGCAAAACACGCACGCAACTGAAAATTTATCTGCATCGTAAATCAAAAATTATTCCATATAGCTGGAATTGTCCCAGCAATGCGTACACAATTGCTCCTTAGGCAAGCCGATAGCCTGTACCAAATCGTCCAATCGCTGGAATTGTAACGAATCAAGCTGCAAATGCTGACACATCACTTTTACCATTTCCTTGTACTTATCTGAATCAGGGTCGGAATACGGTTTCAAAACTTCTTCCGTCAACTCGGAAGTACCTTCCAAATCACGTATCACCCGGCGGGCAAACAAATCGAATGTTGAACGCGATGTCGAAAAATTCAGAAAACAGCACGGATAGATCAACGGAGGACAAGCAATACGGATATGTACCTCTTTCACCCCGCACTCCCGTAACTTCACTACATTGTCTTTCAATTGTGTCCCCCTGACAATCGAATCATCCAGAAAGACAATACGGGCTCCCCGCGTAAAGGCTTCATTCGGCAAAAGCTTCATCTTCGCTACCAAATCACGCATACTCTGATTTTGAGGCATAAAACTACGCGGCCATGTAGGAGTATACTTTACAAAAGGTCTTTTATAAGGAATTCCTTTGGCATTCGAATAACCGATCGCATGTCCGACCCCCGAGTCCGGGATTCCGGCAGCAAAATCCGCTTTCAGCTCATCCCTCATAGCCATTGCAGCCCCACAACGATAACGGGCATCTTCCACATTTATACCCTCATAATAAGCCGACGGATAACCGTAATACACCCAAAGAAAAGAACAAATTTGTTTCCGGCAACCGGCAGTGATGATCGGAGTAACGCCGTCTTTCGAAATCCGGACAGCCTCTCCGGGGCCCAGATCCCGCACAATCGAATACCCCAGGTTGGTAAACGAAGAACTTTCACTGGCTACAACATAGCCGAATTCGTTTTTACCGATAATCACCGGTGTACGTCCGAATTTATCCCGGGCAGCATAAATACAACTATCCGTTAATATTAAAAAAGAACAAGACCCCTTGACTGCATTATGTACGATCTCAATCCCTTCTTTAAAAGTTTCCCCTTTATTAATCAATATGCTCACCACCTCAGTCGGATTGATCGACGATCCGGATAACTCCGCAAAATGAATCTTTTCAGCCAGCAATTTTTCCGCAATCTCGTCTATATTATCGATCCGCCCCACCGTCACAACCGAAAAACGTCCCAAATGCGAAGTCACGGTTATCGGCTGGGATTCCAAATCACTGATTACCCCTATTCCCAAATAAGAATCCTTGAATCTTTCCAATTCCGGTTCGAACTTATTTCTGAAATAAGCACTTTCTATACTATGGATGGAACGAACAAAATCCTGTCCGTTATAAAAAGCCATACCTGCTTTTTTAGTACCGAGATGAGAATGATAATCCGTACCATAGAAAACATCGGCAACACACTCTTTGCGTGACACGCAGCCAAAAAATCCGCTCATAAATACTTTTTTAATGATCCGCGGCAAAAATACAACAAATCCGATACAATAAAAATAGCATTAATTCAGTCTTTTCATTTTATTTTTTAAAATCTTCCACTATATTTGTGGGTATAAAATAAAAAAATTTATGAATACAGTGTTAATGATCGGTACGACTCAACTCGTCGTTATTGTGTTGGTGGTATTATTACTTTTTGGTGGTAAAAAGATTCCGGAATTGATGAAAGGGCTTGGCAAAGGTGTCAAAAGTTTCAAAGATGGCATGAACGGCCTCGATGAAGAAAACAAAAATGACAACAAAAATAATACCGAGAAAGAGAAATAATCAGCAGTGGAAAACCCGATGGAGGAGGAAAAAGAACAGAACATGACTTTCTGGGATCATCTGGATGAACTCAGAAAAGTCATTTTTCGTATTGCTATTGCCGTTGTATCGGTTGCTGTTATTGCTTTCGTCAACAAACAACTGCTTTTCGATATCATACTGGCTCCCCACCGCTCCGACTTCATTACCTACAGGGCCTTATGCCAATTGGGCCAGCTACTGCATATACCTTCCATCTGTCCGGAAGATTTTCATGTAGAATTAATTAATATACAACTATCTTCCCAGTTCGTGGTTCATTTAAGTGCAGCCTTCTATGCCGGCCTGGTCATCACGTCGCCCTATATTATTTATCAATTATTCAGCTTTGTCAAGCCTGCATTATATGAAAAAGAGAGAAAATATTCAACATTGACGCTCATTGTTGCATTCATCCTGTTTTTCTGCGGCATTCTATTAAATTATTATGCAGTGTTCCCCCTTTCATTCCGGTTTCTGGGGACCTACCAGGTAAGCGAAATCGTCGCCAACAAAATTACACTGTCATCTTACATGTCTACATTTACAACACTGTCGATTGCTATGGGTGCCGTATTCGAAATTCCGGTTTTGGCTTTCTTTTTCGCTAAAATCGGACTTGTCACCCCCAAACATCTGAAAAAATACCGGCGGCATGCTCTCGTCATCATATTGATTGTTGCAGCAATTATTACCCCTCCCGACCTCTTCAGTCTTTTCCTTTTAGGCATACCGATGTATATGCTTTATGAACTAAGCATCTGGGTGGTACAAAAAGTCACCAAAGATAAAACGGCCTGAGTGACAAAGCCGATAACAAATTATAGATTGTAAATTGCCTGACAACTGATCTGTTATCAAATTCTTTTAATCTAAAATCGTCAATCTAAAATTTTCTTTAGCGTTGGCTTGTGCACTCAATCTAAAATCGTAAATCATAAATCGTAAATCATAAATTTATACGTTTCCGAACAATCTGTTTCGTTTTTGAATTTACGGTTTTCAACGGTTTTTCTCGTATCTTTGTCTTCTCATCAGCATCAGTTTGAAGTATGAAAATGTGTATAGCAGAAAAGCCGAGTGTCGCGAAAGAAATTGCCCATGTGATCGGAGCCACCGTTCGCCGGAACGGGTATATGGAAGGGAACGGGTATTGTGTTACCTGGACATTCGGACATTTATGCAGTTTGCAGGAGCCTAACGAATACACAGAAAAATGGAAACAATGGAACCTGAGTGTTCTCCCCATGATCCCCTCTAAATTCCGGATCAAGCTTATCGACGACGAGGGCATCAAAAAGCAATTTGCCATCATAGAAGAACTCGTCTCAAAAGCCGAAATGGTCATCAACTGCGGAGATGCCGGCCAAGAAGGAGAATTGATTCAACGCTGGGTGTTGACAAAAGCCAAATGCAACGTCCCGGTCAAACGCCTGTGGATATCGTCACTGACAGAGGAAGCCATCCGGGAAGGCTTCGATAAGCTGATGGAGTCAAAAGATTTCGATACGTTATATGCAGCAGGGTCGGCACGGGCAATCGGCGATTGGCTACTCGGAATGAATGCAACCCGGGCATATACCTTAAAATACGGTAACGGAAAAAACGTTCTTTCGATCGGGCGGGTACAGACTCCGACCCTCGCGCTTGTCGTCGAAAGACAAAAAAACATTGAAAATTTCAAGCCCGAAACGTATTGGGAAATCCGGACCGACTACCGGGGAGGCTTATTTTCCTATACCCGCGGCCGCTTTAATACAAAAGCCGAAGCCGAAGCTTTACTGGAAAAAATCCAGACACAAGAATTGGAAATTCTCAGCATCGAACGTAAAAAAGCGATGGAAAGTCCTCCGAAACTATTCGACCTGACCTTGCTGCAGGTGGAATGCAACCGGAAATATGCATTTACAGCCGACAATACGCTGAAAATCATCCAATCGCTTTACGAAAAAAAGCTGACCACCTATCCGCGTGTAGATACAAACTTCCTGCCCAATGACCAATATGCAAAAGTCCCGGGTATTTTGAAAGGATTAAAGCCTTACGAAAACTTGGTGCAACCGATTTTAACAGGTGGTAAAATCAAAAAATCGTCTAAAGTATTCAACGATAAAAAAATTACGGACCACCACGCCATCATTCCGACCGGCGTATTCAGTTACGATATGAGTCCGGACGAAAAAAGAGTCTATGACCTCGTCGCCCGGCGTTTTATCGCAGCCTTTTACCCCGATTGTGAGATTGCCAACACAACAGTTATGGCAAAAACCGGTGAAGAGGAATTCAAAGCTACCGGGAAACAAATCATCGATCCGGCCTGGCGTGTTGTTTTCGGCGTAAATACAGATAAACAGAACGACGAGAATGTACTCCCGGTATACGAAAAAGGAGAACACGGCCCGCATACCCCCGAAATTCTGGAAAAAGAAACCCAACCGCCCAAATATTATACGGAAGCGGATTTATTACGTGCAATGGAAACTGCCGGCAAACAAGTCGAAGACGAAGAATTGCGCGATTTGATGAAAGAAAACGGCATCGGACGTCCGTCTACCCGGGCCGGCATTATTGAAACATTACAAAAACGGCACTATATCCGTAAAGATAAAAAACGCCTCCTGGCAACGCCGACAGGCATAGAACTGATCGATACGATACAAAACGATTTATTGAAATCGGCCGAACTGACAGGGCAATGGGAGAAAAAACTCCGGATGATTGAAGACGGCAAATACGAAGTCAATGGCTTTATGGAAGAACTCAAAGTCATGGTAAACGAAATCGTCCACCGGGTGAAATATGCCAGCGCAAAAACCATAACCGTAGTTCCGGAAGAAGAAGAAAAGAAAAAAACGACAGAGAAGAAAAAACGGACAGCTTCTACGGCAACCCCCGCTCCCGTACTGATCTGTCCCAAATGCGGACAAGGCAGCGTAGTAAAAGGGAAAACGGCCTGGGGATGTACCCTCTACCGAAAATCCTGTGATTTTTTAATCCCGCTGTCCATACACGAAAAAAAGCTGACGCAAAAACAAATAGATACCTTGATACAAAAAGGCAAAACGGGAACAATCAACGGTTTTAAAGACGAAGCCGGAAACAGTTTCAACGGCATATTAAAACTGGACTCCAATTATCAGCTATACGTAGAACGCCCTAAAAACTGAATTGCAAACGGCCTTGAATAAAATTAACGGACTCTTTCCCGTTTACGGCGTATTTATCCGTAACCATATAAGTATAATTCAGGCGGACAGCCACATATTTATTGATAAAATAATTCGCGCCTAAAGTAATATCCTGCTCTTTTCCTCCCATTATTTCCGCCTTCCGGTCATTCATACTGGTAACATTATACCTGAACAGCAGTTCGAGATTGGAAGCAGCCGGATTATCTACCCATCCCTGTGCCCGGTTATAGGTATATTTCCGGTCGCCTAACAACAGGTATCCGACCTGTACATATCCTCCTTTACCCGTATAATCAGGGGCACCAGCCCGATTTACATGAGCCACCAGACACTCGCTTTGCAAATACGCTCCTTTATAAAGTAATATCACATCCGTTCCCCAACGCCACTGATTTATCATATCCGTTACCGAGGCCCGAAGAAACTGATTTTCATCTTTCTTCAATACGTTTGTCGGCGCCCCGGCTTTGTATATCAATTCCTGCCTTTCCGCTTTATCATGTTCGCTAAAACGGGCAGACAATCCGATATGTAACAACTTATCTTCATCGAAAACCGGACGTCCGACCCATTTTCCGACAAGCGTATATCCCTCATTCAAACCTTTATTATTATCGACATCACTATCGCTGAAAATTCCCCCGGCTACCGTCCAGCGAAGCTTATCATACATATAGCTGAAACCGATTTTCCGCCTGTCACCGAAAGTACTGTTTGTCACCGACATATTCATCAAACGGTAGGTTGTCGTCGCAACACGGTTCTCTATTCCGAAAAGTTCAAAATAATGTCCGGCTCTCAAGGTATGGGCCCCCTGATGATAAGCAACATAAACATCTTTCAAAGAAACTTTACTTTCTGAAAAACCGATTTCTACCCGTCCCTGCCAATTAGTTAAAAAGCGCATCACGACCCCCAATCGCAAATCATTTATAACCACACCGTTTCCCATTTCCGTCGAATCACTGAAAAATGCCCCACCGTCAAATAAAGCCCGGCCGATCACCCGCCATTCGAAATCTTCTTTCTCCGATTTTACAAATCCCTGGGTTTTCCCCGACAACGGTAATAAAAAACAAATGATAAAAAATAAACAAACTTTTTTACTCATACACTTATCGATTGGTTTCCGATATATTCATAAATTATTCCTGCTTCAGCCCCTGCATTTTAATCGTAAATCCAGAATAAACGACAATTCCGGTTACTTTTCAACCATCGCATTTGCTTTTTCCACAGCTTCCTGGATATTGCTGCAAATATTTTCCTCTCCGATTTTACCCGACAATTCCGATTTCATAAGTACCTTATGTACTTCTTCATTCACACCTGAAAGGACAATCCGTATTTTTTCCTTTTCTGCCAAACGATACAAACTTTCCAAATTATGCAATCCGGTCGTATCCATAAAGGGTACTTTACGCATACGGATAATCCGGACTTTAGGCTTATCTCCCAATATCTTCATACACTCGTCAAACTTATTGGCGATTCCGAAAAAGAACGGTCCGTCTATCTCATAAACTTCCACCCCCTTTTTCAAATTCAGCTTTTCTTCCTCATGCAATATTTCACCTTCCGAAGAAAGGTCGAGACGATCTTTCACGACAGACACCTTCGTCGTTTCACTCATCCGTTTCATAAACAGCAACATCGCCAGCAACAATCCGACCTCGATAGCAATTGTAAGGTCAAAAATGACGGTCAAAAAGAAAGTGGTCAATAAAACGGCTACATCCGATTTTGAATTTTTAAGTAAAGAACGAAATGTCCGCCATTCGCTCATATTATAGGAAACAATAACCAATACCCCTGCCAGACAAGCCATCGGAATATGCTTTGTCAAAGGACCTAAAAACAACAATATCAATAACAAAACGACCGCATGTATAATTCCGGCCACCGGAGTACGCCCTCCGTTGTTAATATTCGTCATCGTCCGCGCAATAGCCCCGGTTGCCGGGATACCGCCGAAAAAGGGCACAATCAGATTGGCAGCCCCCTGGGCTATCAACTCCGTATTCGAATTATGCTTGTCCCCGGTCACACCGTCAGCTACCGTAGCCGATAATAAAGATTCGATAGCCCCTAAAATAGCAATCGTAAAAGCTGCAGGAAAAAGCAAATGGAGCGTTTCCATATTTACAGAAAGCATCGTCGGCTGAGGTAAAGACGCATTGATTTCAAACCGATCCCCAATCGTTTCTATTCCTGTCATCCCCGCATATTTCTTCAACACATAAACGGCAGCCGTCATCACAATAATAGCCACCAGAGAGCCCGGCACTTTTTTCGATAATTTCGGTGTCAGGACAATCAAAAGAATACTGCCGATACCAACCACCATCGACCCGATATTGATCGTAGACACATACTCAAAATAAGCTCCCCACTTGGATAAAAAATCAGCCGGAACAGCCGTCATCTCCAAACCGAATAAATCTTTTATCTGTGTCGTAAAAATCGTCAAAGCAATACCGCTGGTAAATCCGACAATGATCGGATAGGGAATAAATTTGATCACGGTCCCTAACTTCAACGCCCCCATCAGCAACAACATAATACCTGCCAGAACGGTAGCAATAGCCAATCCTTCAAAACCGAATTGCTGGATAATACCGTATACCACGACAATAAAAGCCCCTGTAGGTCCCCCGATCTGCACCGTACTTCCTCCCAAAAAGGAAATGATAAACCCGGCAATAATAGCTGTTATCAATCCCTGCTCGGGACTTACCCCGGAAGCAATACCAAAAGCAATAGCCAACGGTAAAGCCACAATACCTACAATAATACCGGCCATCAAGTCGGTGAAAAATTTTTTCCCTGAATAATTCTTCAATGTCAGAAAGAATACAGGCTGAAAATCAAATTTATTTTTCATATCAGACAATTGATCCTAAGCATCCCATACCGGGATATAAGTAAATGAGTGGCAAAATTATATAAAAAATCATAATCTCATAAATTTATCCGGGCTCTCTTTCCCTTTCCGATGTGTTAGTTACCTTTGTAAAAAATTTATCCTATGGAAAAACAAATCATTGAAAACACCCTGAAAGCTCTACAAACCAATAACTTTGACGTCTATCGTGCAGAAAATACACAAGCCGCCCGGAACATCTTCTTTTCTGAAATTTTCGGCAAATTATGTCCGGCAACGGTTAGCTGGGGAGATTCCGAAACCGTGAAAGCCTGTCATATTCTGGAAGAACTTGAAAAAAATACAGAAATTGCCTTAATCCATACATTCGGAAAACACATGAGCAGGGCACAAAAAATATATCAGCGCCGTCAGGCTTTGCAAGCCGATTTATTTCTTGCCGGCACCAATGCCCTGACTCAGAAAGGCCAGCTTGTAAATCTCGATATGATCGGAAACCGTGTAGCAGGCATTACCTTCGGGCCGAAAAATGTCGTACTTTTCATCGGGATTAACAAAATCGTTCCCGATCTGGAATCCGCCATGCAAAGAATCCGGACCTGGGCCGCACCACAGAATATACTCCGTCATGAAGGCTTTAATACTCCCTGCCGGAAAACCGGAACGTGTATGGATTGCCGTAGCCCTCACCGGATATGCAATACCTGGACCATCACTGAAAAATCGTGGCCGGCCGGAAGAATAAAAATTATATTGATTGACGAAGAACTGGGCATTTAACCGAAAATCAAATCCCCCCAATTATTGTAAAACCGGAACGGTCAAAAACCATCTCCATCTTACAGATTACATTATAACATGAAAATCAAAGGGAATTGGAAAGAGTTATTACCCGATAACCGCACGGCCTTATCACAAATCTGGGTATCCCTAAAAACCCGGAACTTCAGATTGTACTTTTACGGCATGTGTGTTTCCCTGATCGGTACCTGGATGCAACAAATCGCTATGAGCTGGCTGGTTTACAAACTAACCGGCTCTGTATTCCTGCTTGCTACGATCACGTTCATGGCGCAAATTCCCATATTACTGGCAACACCGTTTATGAGCGTTCTGACCGACCGCTTTAACCGACGGAATATACTTTTATTCACCCAATCCCTATCGGCCCTTCAGGCACTGATATTAGCTGCACTCACCCTCAGCGGACAAACAGAGGTATGGCATCTGATGGTTTTGAGCCTGCTCATCGGTTTGATTAATGCTCTTGATAATCCGACCCGCCAGGCTTTTTATCCCAGTCTGGTTGCTCCGGATCATCTGGGAAATGCCATCGCTCTAAACTCCGCTGTTATTAACGGGTCCCGGCTTATCGGCCCGGCCATCGGAGGAGTACTCATCAATCTCTTGGGAGAAGGTATTTGCTTCCTGGCAAACGGTATCAGCTATCTGGGAGTTATCATAGCCTTACTTTTTATGCACCTGGCCCCACAAGGAAAAAAGAAGCTAAAATCAGCCATTTCCACAGATTTAAAAGAAGGCTTCCATTATGTGACCAGTAATATTCCTATCCGTACCTTACTCCTGATGATGACGGCAATCAGCTTTTTCGGACTCCCCTTGGTCACCTTTATCCCGGCATACGTAAAAGACATTCTTTCAGGAGACAGTCAGATGTTAGGACTATTACTTTCCTGTATCGGAATCGGCTCTTTCAGTGCTGCCATATTTCTGGCTGCCCGGAAAAGCGTCGTAGGGCTGGGCAAGGTCGTCACCCTGGCAGCCATTATACTCGGCATCGCCCTTACCTTCTTATCCTTTATTTCCACACCCTGGCTGGCCACCCTTGTCTGTATACCTGCCGGATTTTCCATCATTCTCACTGTCGCCTCCATCAATACGCTTCTGCAAACCCTTTCCGACGAAGATAAACGAGGCCGTGTCATGGGTTATCTGGCCATGACATTTACCGGAATATCCCCCATCGGAAGTATGGCACTCGGTTACATTGAAAAATACACCGGTTTGGAAAATATTATCCTTATCTCCGGAATTTTTTGCATACTGTCGAGTATGATTTTTGAACATTATCGTCCGCTCGTCCGGAAACATGCCCGCCCCGTATACATAAAAAAAGGCATCATTCAGGAGATTGCCGTCGGAATCAACCGGTCCGAAAAATTTTAAAAAAATCTCCCCAAGAAACCCCAAAAGGGAAAATACCGTATACCCCAAGGGATCAAAAACGACCTCGATTTACAATGTCAGATCAGAATGGAAGGTTTAATCGTTGACATTATAGCTTCTGATACATATGCCAGTCAGCGGCTAAACCTTTAACTACATCAAAATCGATCCTTAAAGCTTCCATGAGCTTTAAGGACTTTAAAGACATCAACCAATAAAACAGTAACAATGAAAACAGTATTACACAAAGCCAATACACGCGGACATTTCGATCACGGTTGGCTACGTACATCACACACATTCAGTTTTGCAGACTATTATAATCCCCAACGCGTCAACTTCGGAGCACTACGCGTATTAAACGATGATTCCATCGATCCGGGCACAGGCTTCGACTTCCATCCTCATAAAAACATGGAAATCGTATCCATACCTTTAAGCGGAGCATTAAAGCACGGGGACAATATGGGAAATGAAACCGTACTTCACCAGGGTGAAATACAGGTTATGAGTGCCGGCACGGGTGTCGTACACAGTGAGCACAACGCGAGTGCAGACAAAAAAACCGATTTCTTACAAATCTGGGTTATTCCAGACCGGATGAACGTCACCCCACGTTACGAAACCGCCCGTATCAGTAATCTCATTCGCCGCAACGAAATCACAACCATCGTATCTCCTTACCCCGGCACTGACCGGGGATTATGGATTTACCAACAAGCCTGGTTCTCCATCGGCGAGCTGACGAAAGGCAGCGACCACATTTATCATTTCCGGTCGCCCCACAGCTTCGGAGTCTATATCTTCGTCATCGAAGGTACTGTCGTCGTCGAAGGACAAGAACTACAACGTCGTGACGGACAAGGTATTTACGATACGCAAACCTTCGGTATCAAAATCAAAGAAGACGCTAAAGTCCTCTTTATTGAAGTCCCTGCAGTAGAGTAAAAAACACGGAGTTCAGTTTTCTGAACTCCGTACTTATCTCAACCCGCAACATCTAATTTAAAATATAAGGGAGTGTAAACCAGAAACGAGAGCCTTTCCCCTCTTCCGATTCGACCCCGATCTTTCCATGAAGACGCTCGATAATACTCCGGCAAATCGACAAGCCTAAGCCGGTTCCCTGTACGAAGTCATCCAGCTTAACGAAACGTTCGAATATATCGTCAAGCTTTTCCCGGGGGATTCCAATACCGGAATCCTGTACATAAACCAGTAGCTCTTTATCTTCCAGCAACTCATAACCGATTTTAATGAAGCCTTCAGAAGTAAATTTGATGGCATTCGTTACAAAATTACCGATTACCTGACGAATCCGATATGCATCGGAAAATATATGGTATTCCGGTAAATCCGAATCAAAGGTAAATTCTACCTCCTTACCGACCTTCATACTCAAAGATTGCCGGATATCCTGACAAACTTCATATATATTTACATCCGTATAATTAATATCGACACTTCCGGATTCTATTTTCGACAAATCCAGAACATCTGAAATCAACTGCAACAAACACTCGTTATTCTTTTGAACAATACTCACGTATTGCTTACGTTCTTCCACATCTTCCGTTTCCAACAGTAAACTGGAAAACCCGACAATAGCATTCAACGGAGTCCGGATTTCATGACTCATATTAGCAAGAAATGCAGACTTCAACCGATCCATCGTTTCAGCCTTATTTTTCGCTTCAATTAACTTTAACTCCGTCTCTTTTTGCTCCGTCACATCGTAATTCACGCCGACAATCTCCACCTCCCCTTCTTTCGGCCGGTATACCGTTACCATCGTATTCACCCGAAGCCAACGCCACCCGTCTGCAGTTCCGGGTTTACGTACACGAATTTCAGCCTTATAGCTTTTCTGTTTTCCGGCAATGGCATTTTCATAAAATTGAAAAATATATTTCCGGTCATCCGGATGAATGTAGTCATAATTAGAAAGAATATCCTTCAACTCTTTGTCAGATTCTTCTCCTATATTCTTATACCACTGTTGAATAGCGTACCCTTTTTTCGTAATCAGATTGACTTTGACATAACCTATTTTGGCATAATCCGAAATCAGAAGAAAATAATTTTCAAAATCATGAATGCGGGTAATAGCATCGTGCTCTTTCGTATTATCGATATTAATCAGAAGATAATGGATAAAATTACCCTGTGCATCATACAAAGGACTAATCTTTGAATACAAATCGATTTTACCTTTGCGGACACTGGAATAATACCTTTCTCCTTCCACATTCTTAAAAGAATAAGAGAGCCGGAAATCGACCGGTTCATTATTACGTACCTGTTTTTTTATACTGACCGGGACATTCGGATTGGCAAAAAAATTCAAACCGAGTGCAGATTCCCGGGAAACACCGAATATTTCCAGATCCTTATGATTCAAATCAATCAGACAGCCATCCTTATCATATATCTCGATTCCTATCGGACAACTGTCGAAAATATTTTTAAACATCCGCTGACTACGCTCGATAACCTTATCTGCCTCGATAGCTGCCGTAATATCCAGCAGCAACATAACCACTTCGCCCATTTCCGGAGAATAAAGAATACCATGGCAATACTTTCCGGAAGCCGGATAATACAAATCGATTTCCCTGTGTTTATTTTCCTTACAAAGTTGTACCAACATCTCCGTATTTATTCCATCTCCCAGTTCGAGGGTCGAAACCTGCCGCCCGATATAATCCTGCAACGGTTTACCCGTAAACTTAGCCCCCAATTCGTTAACATCCGTCAAACGACAATCGAACGTGTCATTCTCCTTATCTTTTACAAAACTTATCCGAAGATATCCCATCGGAATATGGGTATACAGATTGTGCAGGAAACGCCGTTCATAGATAGCGTTATCCTTGGCTTTACGAAGCTCGATACAAATAGAAATGATATTGGCCAAAGAAGTAAACCAATGATAATCCTGCCGGCTCCATTGACGGGATCCGGTAACGACATCTATACCGATGTATCCCCAGGTTTGCTCTCCGCTGACCAAAGGGACGACCATCAAAGAATTAATCCCCTGATCGACTAAAATGCGTATTTCCTCCTCTGTTACCTCCGGCGGGAAATCAGCCATCGTATTAAGTACAATAGGCCGCAGTTCTGCCATCTGGCGATTCCACCACGGTGTCATATCCGTACTCAAATTCTGTAGCAAATGCATCTGAGGCGCTACGTTACCATTAACGACCTCATATGTATTCCGCTGGATATGCCTGGCGTTGTCATACTCGAAAATATACGCCCGTCCCCCTTGAAATTGCTTCAATATAGCTGCAAGAGTCGAATTAATGACTTCATCGATCTCCCCGTTTCGTAAAAAATCGAGCAAATAGCGGGAAATCGCATTTTGCTGATACAGCAAATTATTTATACGCTCAGATTCCATACCTGCCGGCCCACCCTTTTCAAGCGATTCGATTCTCTGTATATAGCCGAGTACGCTCTTCTGATTTTCCTGTTTACCGGCACAACTGTCAAGGTATAAATGCAACCATACATTTCCGGAAGGCGTTTTTACAGGAAATTTCACATCCAATACAGCTCCGCATAAAAGAAAACCGAATTCCTGGGAAACCTGTTCCTGATAATCTTCCCTGACCTTTTCAATAAAGCCGGAGGAAGGAAGCCATTCTCCGGGCAGTCCCAACAAAGCAACCAGCTCCTTAGAAAACAACCATACATTCTTTTCCAACTCAAATTCACACCAACTAATTCCGGCCAATGAAACGATTTTCCGGAGACGTATTGTTTCATCCATTAATTCTCTCGACATTATTTAGCTATTTCTTTGAACAAAGATAGTTTTTTACAACAACCGAAACAATATAACAAAAAAAACAGTTGCCCGTTATCCGGGCAACTGTTCATATTGATAAATCGGCAACCTTATTATTTCTTTGCCAACTCAAGAAGGATATCCATAACCTGAATAGCACTCTTGGATACTTTCGTACCGGGTCCGAAAACGGCAATAGCGCCGGCATCAAACAAGAATTGATAATCCTGGTGAGGGATAACACCTCCGACATATACCAGAATGTCTTCACGTCCCAGTTTTTTCAATTCTGCAATAACAGCGGGTACCAGCGTCTTGTGTCCGGCAGCCAAAGAAGAAACACCGATGACATGCACGTCATTTTCGACAGCTTGTTTGGCAGTTTCTTCCGGAGTCTGGAACAACGGTCCCATATCTACGTCAAATCCCATATCGGCATAACCGGTAGCTACAACTTTAGCACCGCGGTCATGACCGTCCTGACCCATTTTTGCAATCATGATACGCGGACGACGTCCCGTCAATTCTGCAAACTCATCAGTCAATTCTTTCGCCTTTCTGAAGTCATCATCTTCGTTGGCAACACTTGAATATACTCCGCTCACGGTTCTGATTACTGCTTTATAACGTCCGACAACTTTTTCACATGCATAAGAAATTTCACCCAAAGAAGCACGCTTCTTAGCTGCATCTACTGCCAATTCGAGCAAATTACCTTTACCCGTTTCCACACATTTGGTAATAGCCTCCAGAGCAGCTTCTACCTCAGCCTGATTCCGGTTAGCCTTCAATTCTTTCAAACGGGCAATCTGTGCCTCACGTACGGCAGTATTGTCGATCTCCAGAATATCAATCGGGTCCTCTTTATCCAAACGGTATTTATTCGTTCCGACAATCGTCTGCTCACCGCTATCGATGCGGGCTTGCGTACGGGCAGCAGCTTCCTCGATACGTAATTTCGGAATTCCGGATTCGATCGCTTTTGCCATACCTCCCAGTTTTTCAACTTCCTCGATATGTGCCCAGGCTTTCTCTACCAACTCCTGAGTCAGGCTTTCCACATAATAAGAACCGGCCCACGGATCAACAGCCTTACAAATGGTAGATTCTTCCTGAATATAAATCTGGGTATTACGGGCAATACGTGCCGAAAAATCAGTCGGCAAAGCTATCGCCTCATCCAAAGCATTGGTATGCAGGGATTGGGTATGTCCCAAAGCAGCTCCCATAGCCTCGATACAGGTACGTCCTACGTTATTGAACGGATCTTGTTCTGTTAACGACCAGCCTGAAGTCTGTGAGTGGGTACGCAGAGCCAATGATTTCGGGTTCTTCGGATTGAATTGTTTGACAATCTTAGCCCACAATAAACGACCGGCACGCATTTTGGCAATCTCCATAAAATGGTTCATACCGATAGCCCAGAAAAATGACAAACGCGGAGCAAAAGCATCGATGTCCATTCCGGCATTTACTCCGGCACGCAAATATTCCAATCCGTCTGCCAAAGTATAAGCCAATTCAATGTCGGCAGTAGCACCTGCTTCCTGCATATGGTAACCGGAGATTGAAATTGAGTTGAATTTCGGCATATTTTTGGACGTATACTCGAAAATATCGGCAATAATTTTCATCGAAAATTTAGGCGGATAAATATAAGTATTACGCACCATAAATTCTTTCAAAATATCATTCTGGATCGTACCGGACAACTGATCCAGCGTAGCTCCCTGCTCCAGTCCGGCAACAATGTAAAATGCCAATACAGGCAGCACAGCACCGTTCATTGTCATAGATACAGACATTTTATCCAACGGTATCTGGTCGAACAAAATTTTCATATCCATGATCGAATCGACAGCAACCCCGGCCTTACCGACATCCCCGATTACACGCGGGTGATCGGAGTCATAGCCACGGTGTGTAGCTAAGTCGAATGCCACAGACAATCCCTTCTGACCGGCAGCCAGATTACGACGATAGAAAGCATTGGATTCTTCTGCCGTAGAGAATCCGGCATACTGACGAATTGTCCAGGGTTTCAGCGGATACATAGCTGAATACGGTCCACGCAGATAAGGAGGAATACCGGATACATAATCCAGATGCTCCATTCCCTTCAAATCTTCTGCAGTATATACCGGTTTCACCGGTATCAATTCCGGTGTCGTCCAGTTTTTAGCGATATGGTTGGCTTTTTCCCATTCCGCAGCATTGGCGGTAGCCTTTTCGGTCGCTTTAATATTTATATCTTTAAAATTCGGTTTCATCGTTTTTTGATTTATGATTTACGATTTATGATTTACGATTACAAGGCCGTTTCACCTCCATCGAAATCCAAAATCTAAAATCTAAAATTAATTAAATTCCCACTTTCTGCTGATAAGCTTTCAGTTCTTCCAATACATTGTTCTTAACGTGTATGTAGTTCAGAAGACCTTTAGCCTCCAATTCGGGACGGCTTTCCGGATTACCGGCAACTACGACAACAGCCTTATCTTTCAGTTTCTCTAAAACTTCCGGAGCAAATCCTGCATATTCGTCATCGGCACCGCACAATACGACAATAGCGGCCTTATTTTCCAGACAGGCTTTTACACCTTCATCCACAGTTTTAAAACCGTTATTATCCATTACCTGGAATCCGGCACAAGCGAAAAAGTTACATGCAAATTGAGCACGGGCCTTACGCATTGCCAGATTACCCATCGGAAACATATACACAACCGGACGACCGTTTTTAGCGGCATACATATCGGTTTTCAAACGCAAAGCTTCAAAAGCCTGCGCTCCACGATAGGGCTTCAACGTCTCTACCATAGCTCCTTCTGCTGTATGATCCTCCGGTTCGAGAACGCAGGAACAAATTGCCTTTTCAATCTTCTCATTGAAATTCGGGAACTGATTCGTACCGACAAAATTTTCTTTCCGTTGAGCGATGGCCAAATCCCGGGCCTGTGCCGTTGCTTTTATAGCAGCCTGAACAAAACCTTTTTTGAAAGCTTCTACATATCCGCCTTCTTCCTGCACTTGTAAAAACAATTTCCAGGCAGCCTCGGCAATATTCTCGGTCAACTCTTCAATATAATATGAACCGCCGGGCACATCGGCAATTTTAGCAAAATGAGACTCTTCTTTCAACAACAACTGTTGATTGCGAGCCACACGTTCTCCCAATTCGGAAGGTTCACATTCATATATATAATCATACGGATGTACCAGATAAGAATCTACACCGCCCAAAATAGCCGACATAGCTTCTGTTTGCGTACGCAACATATTTACATTCGGATCATAAACCGTCTTGTTCCACTCTGAAGTCTCGGAATGGATGTTCATCTTGCAGACACAATCACAGGAAGGATTATAGGCCTTTACGATATGAGCCCACAAATAACGGGCAGCACGCAACTTGGCAATCTCCATGAAATATTTGGAACCTGTAGCAAAATGGAAACGAATATGAGGAGCTACATCGTTTATACTCATCCCGGCATCCGTCAGCTTATCCAGATATTCAACTCCGGCAGCCAAACTGAACCCCAACTCCTGTACGATAGAAGCACCTGAGTTATTGAATACATATCCACCGACTTCAATTGTTTTGAAATTTTTGAAATCCAACATTTTCTCCGTATTTTCTTTCGGAGCACCGAAAGGATTCTCACAACAGATTTTTCCTTTCAATGTCAGATTGGTCAACGGATCGATATTGATTCCTCCGTGTATTTTTTCCGGAGCGATACCGCGTTCCGCTACAACAGCCTTGAAAGCATCGACTACCGAACATTTTTTACATTCACAGACAAAATTGATTTCTACACACTCCAGACAAATATCCTTCAGCAAAGCCTCCATATCAGCCTTACTGAATTCGCGACAACCGGTGAATATAAATCCCAAAGAATTTACACCGCGGTTCAGCACATCCAAAGCTTTTTTATTTGCCTCAACAATATTATCAACTTTAATGTCCTGACGAACATACCAGTCGTTATTATCTTTCTTGTTACCTCTGACGAAAGGGAATTCTCCCGGAAAGCAATCAAGATTTTTCAGGTCTTTCATGTTTTCTAACCGATACATCGGCTGTACATCAAAACCTTCATTGGTTCTCCATACAAGCTTTTTATTAAAATCGGCCCCTTTTAGGTCGACAGTAACTTTGTCCACCCACTCCTGCATTGTGTTTGGCGCAAATTCACTGAAAAGCTTCTGATTTTCTTTTTCTGCCATAATTTATATATTTAACTGTAACTGTTTATTGTAAAAAACGAACAAATTTAAGCCTTTTAGGGGATTAAAAAAATTATTTAACGCCTTTTTTCCGTATTTAAAACGTTTGGGGAAACACATCGCCGGTCGTAAATGGCAGAATACAAATGTTCGAATTGACAATAAAATGAACCCGCACCCAAATTCATTCAATTGAAAATCCGGAATTAATCTTTTTCTTATTGCTTTACGAAAAGTATCTTGTTGGTATCATATCCGCGTGTACACGCCTTTGTCAACAGCATCGTCAGTGTATCTGCCGGTATTTTAGGCGTACGGCTCAATATCCATAAATATTTGTCGGAAGAGCTTCCGATCATCGCATAAGTATAATCGATCTCATCCAGTTCCAACACATAGTAATCACTATACAAAGACAGGAAAAAAGCGACTTTCAGCTTACCGGGCTCCTCCGGATCGGGTAATTTGGCTTTCCCTTTTGCCGTATGCCACTTTCCCTTCCGCCATCCCCGGTTCTCTACAGCTATTTTCCCATCCGGCAGAAGTGTATAATCGGCAGTCACCCACTCCATATTCCGCTCAAAACGATGATCGAAACGGGCAATTTCATACCATTTTCCCATGTAACGATTCAAATCCAAATGTCGTACCGTACTTTTATCTATCGCCATTCCCATAATCCATTTTTTATCCTGTTTACGGAAACGGGAAGCAGGAAGTTAAGTCAAATAAAGAAGATACTTATCCCGATTGCCGTATAAATAACGACTTCAGCCCAATTCATCCAATAAGCGACCCCCGGATTTTTCATAAATCCGGCGGATAACCGATCTGCCAGCACGGCGACGGCAGAAAATACGACAAGTGCCTGCACAATAAATACGCCCCCCAACACCAACATCTGTATAATCGGATCGCCTTGCCGAATATCTATAAACTGAGGGAAAAAAGCCAAAAAAAACAGAATTACCTTCGGATTTAAAATATTCATCAAAATACCCCGTTTATATAATTGCAGCGTGTGCTTTCCTTCTTCTGTAAATCTCAATTCAACCCGATTACGATTGAAAAAGGCCTTTACTCCCAACCCAATCAAATAAGCAGCTCCGGCAAATTTAAATACGGTAAAAGCAATATCCGAACCGGCAACCAGAGCAGATACCCCTAAAGTAACCGCAGCAATATGAAAAAGAAGCCCGGTACATAAACCGGCCGCAAATACGACAGCAGCTTTCCGTCCCCGGGTAACCCCCTGCGTAATAACGAATAAAATATCGGGCCCCGGCATGAGAGTCAGCAATACGGCAGCACTGATAAATCCACCTAAATTCATCCTGGTAAGCTTAAAATTCCGACGGTAAATTTAAGTTATATAACTTAAAAAACTATTTTTGTACATCACTAAAAATAATTTCAATCATGTCTGTACTTCTGATTCTGGGTATTATCCTCATCGTTTTTATCGTAATGTACAACTCTCTTGTACGCAAACGCAATGAAACAGCAAACGCATTCGGCTCCATCGATGCCATGTTGAAAAAAAGATTCGATTTAATTCCGAACCTGGTAGCTACAGTACAGCAATACGCCAAATACGAAGAAAGTACTTTTTCCCAAATTACAGCCCTTCGCAACCAAGCATACGATTCACTTTCAGAACAGCAAAAAACTGAATTCGACCGGAATTTCAATGAAGTGAAAAAGAATTTCTTCATGCTGGCAGAAAATTATCCGCAACTACGGGCTTCGGAAAATTTCATGCACCTGCAACGGACATTGAATGAAACAGAAGAGCAACTGTCCGCTTCAAGGCGTACATACAACGCCAGCGTAACCGACTATAATAATGCTGTCATGACTTTCCCGTCCAATATAATCGCCAATATGTTCGGCTTTAAAACCAAAGAGATTCTGACTCTTCCGGAAGCAGAAAAAGTAACCCCTCAAATAAAAGATCTGTTCCAATCCTGAAAAACAAATACTCCGTGTATAACTAACCGGTATATTCATAGCATAACAACTTTGTATTTGGGCACATCACATAAAATACAACGCAAAATTTTATAAATAAGCCAATGGACCTAATGTAATGGTACAAGATTTCAATTCTGTATATTCCCGAATCGAACCGTCGATCCTGCAACTGGAAGAAAAAAGAAAAAAATTAAAGGCACAGGGCTGTAAAAAAGGAAGTATCGCCGGAGGGATTCTTTTCCTGATAGGCATCATTATATCGGTATGCGCCGAAGGAGGATGGCTGGGGGCAACGATTGCCTTCATTATCGCCCTTCTCGTTGTATTCAGCTATATCAATGCGCAATCTGCAGAATTATCTGCTTATTATAAGAAAAACATTATCTCAGTCCTCCTCACCTCGCTTTGCAAGGATATCCAGTATCTCCCGGAAAGCGGTATTTCCCGGACGACATTTTCTGCAACCGGATTATTTGCAGCAACACCCGACCGATACCGTTCCGAAGACAGGATCAGCGGACAACTCGATAAAACTACCTTCGATTGCGCAGAAGTTATTGCCGAAGAAAAAAGAGTCACCACCGATTCCAAAGGACGTCGCTCGGAACATTGGGTCGATATCTTCCGGGGATTCTTGTTTATGGCTGATTTCCACAAAAATTTCAACGGTCAAACCATTGTTTTCCGGAATTCATGGTTCAAACTACATTCCGGAGGCCGCCGCGTAAAACTGGAAAACCCGGATTTTGAAAAAAACTTCGATGTCTATTCAACGGATCAAGTTGAAGCCCGCTATATTCTGACCCCTGTCATGATGGAAAAATTATTGGCCCTGGACCGGAAGTTTCCGGGTAAAATCACCGTCAGCTTTTTCAATTCCCAGGTTATCATTGCCATTCCGGACTCCTGCAATCATTTTGAAGCCGGCATCTGGCGTACCATGAAAAACCAAACCATCGAAAAAGAATTCCATACACTTGCAGCTTTAATCGGTATTATCGACGACCTGAACCTGAATTTAAGGATATGGAGCAAGGAATAAACAAAAACGGGAAATGTCCGTAAGTACAATCAACAACACGAAAATACTCCGGTTTCTTGATCTTTCTGTCCGGATAAATTTTAACAATTTATTATGCTACTAAACATTCTTTATCTGTTACTGGGTTTTGTCATTCTGATATACGGAGCCAATCTTTTAGTCGACGGAGGGTCCGCATTGGCTTTCCGGCTAAAAATACCCAATATCGTCATCGGTCTGACAATTGTTGCTTTCGGCACATCCGCGCCGGAATTAGTCGTCAATGTCATCTCTTCCCTGGAAGGGAAATCAGAACTGGCACTAGGTAATGTCTTGGGAAGTAATATTTTCAATATTCTATGTATTCTTGGGGTCACGGCAACCATTTATCCCATAGCCATAAAAAAAGCAACCACATGGATTGAGGTACCCCTGGCCGTATTTGCTGCATTTTTACTGCTGATCATGTTCGGCAACAACCATTGGCCTACCCCCACTCCATATGTAATCAGCCGCATAGAAGGAATTATATTGCTCTGTTTTTTCGTTTTCTTTATCACCTACACATTCATCCTGGCCAGGAAAGGAGAAGCTGAAGAAATTAAAATAAAACCGTATTCATTACCGAAATCCATCGTCTTTATCCTGCTTGGCCTTACCGGACTCATCCTCGGCGGACGCCTTTTGGTGAGCGGAGCCGTACACATCGCCGAGAACCTCGGCGTTTCCCAACGTATCATCGCCATTACAATTTTATCGATCGGCACTTCCCTGCCGGAACTGGCAACGTCCCTGATTGCAGCCAAAAAGAAAAACGTCGATCTGGCAATCGGAAATGTCGTCGGATCAAATATTTTCAATACATTTCTGATCCTCGGAATATCCGGCGTAATAACACCCGTATCCATGTCTTTGGACAACCTCACAGACATATTCGTCAATTTGCTGGCAACCTTGCTTTTGTTTACATTCATTTTTACAGGAAAAGGCCGGAAAATAGAAAGATGGGAGGGCATTATTTTTTTAATCTTCTATATCGGATATATGATCCTGTTGATATACTAATATCGATACTACGAAGAATGACGTCCGATCAACCGGAACAATTACAAATTCACTCTGTCTACAATTAAATATTCCTTTGCAATCAACCTGACAGAAAATAATTACCTTTGCTTGCCGAAAGCAGTTCATTTTATTGTCCGACTTATGAAATGGCAACTCTGTATATAGCTTAAATGCTTCGGGAGGGCCGGGGAATTGATCTTCGGCCGTTATTTCCGTACCCTTCATTCACAGAGTTTTTCAATTACATTTCAATTCCGATTCACAGCATTACAACCGGTAATGCTTGAGAGTCATACCCAATGAAGTCAAATCATGAACTATACATACAAACAAATATGGCTTATCAACCTGCCCATAATGGTAAGCCTGCTTATGGAACAATTGATCAATTTTACCGATTCTGTTTTTCTGGGACATGTCAGTCCGACAGCCTTAGGGGCATCAGCACTCGCAACAATGTACTATACGGCTATTTATATGCTCGGTCTGGGATTCAGCCTGGGCATACAGGTTGTAATTGCCAGAAGGAACGGAGAACGAAAATACACGGAAACCGGCCGGGTATTTTATCAGGGATTACTACTTCTGTCCCTTTTTGCCATTGTTATTTTCGGATTATCCAAACTATTTTCCCCCGCCTTGCTTCGGATCGCCATCACGTCGGACAGCGTTTACCGGGCTACACTGCAATACATCGAATGGCGGGATTATAATTACCTGGCTGCCTTCCCACTATTGGCCATACGTGCTTTTTTCATCGGAACGACACATACCAAAATCCTTACGCTCAATTCGGTGATTATAATCCTCTGCAATATCCTGTTCAACTATCTGCTAATTTTCGGAAACGGAGGGTTTCCCCGCCTGGGAATCAGCGGAGCCGCAATCGGATCATCACTTGCAGAATTCATCGGCCTGCTGTTTCTGATTCGGCATATACAACAGGTTGACGGCAAACGATATGGATTAAGTGCAATTTTTGATTTTAAGTTATCACTTCATCTCATCAGTATATCTGTGTGGACGATGGTACGCTCATTCTTTTGTATTGCTCCCTGGTTTCTCTTCTTTGTTGCCATTGAACATCTGGGAGAATCTGAACTTGCAGCAGCAAACATTGTAAGAAGCATTTCCATGTTATTCTTTGTAATCGTCAATTCATTTGCCACGACAACAATTTCTCTGGTCAGTAACCTTATCGGCGGAAAACAGACTTCAGACGTAATACCTGTTTGCCACCGTAGCATCCTGTTGACCTATACAACAGGTATCCCGCTCATTCTGTTAGCATTCGCTTTTTCAGAAGACCTTTTACAGTTGTTTACCGACGACAGAGCAGTTGTTCAAACGGCATTTTATCCCTTTTGTGTAATGCTTTCCACATTTATTATCTCTGTACCAGCATATACCTATTGCAATGCCGTAATCGGTACCGGAAACACAAAAATAGCATTCGTATTTCAAATGATAAACATAATGCTCTATCTAGTCTATCTGTTTATATTAACAAATACCCCGGGTATTCCACTCGCCGTATTCTGGACCTCCGAACAGGTATACGTCACTGTATTATTTGTACTGTCTTTACTGTATCTCCAAAAAGGAAAATGGGAAAATAAACGCATTTTAAAATAAATAGTAGATTTACGATTGTAGATTTACGATTAAATGAATCTGATGACGAATCAGGTAGTCAAATAATTTACAATCTAAAATTTACAATTAAAACCTACAATTTTTTTAGCTCGGGCTATGGGCATAATCGTAAATCGTAAATCTAAAATGTATATGTGCTTTAAAGTCCGTAAAACATCGTAAACCCGGCAGACGTTCAAATGTTTTAACGTATAGTGGCGAAATATATCTTCCGTCCACATGGGTATTGTCATAAAAAAAACGATATTTGTACTATAAACTAACATTATTCAAGATGAAAAAAGGATATATTGTATTGATTGTAATTATCGTAGCCATATTGGCTATCTTCTTTTGGTTTAAAGGAACATATAACGGCATGGTGAAAATGAGTGAAGCCGTATCTGCTCAATGGTCAAATGTAGAAAACCAATACCAGAGACGCATCGATTTGATACCGAATTTGGTAAATACCGTAAAAGGTTATGCCTCCCATGAAGAACAAACATTGATCGATGTCGTAAATGCCCGGGCACAGGCAACCAAAACACAGATCAATTTCGACCAATTGGATGAGGCAACTTTGCAAAAACTAAACCGTACCCAGGGAGAATTGTCTTCTGCCCTTTCCAGATTAATGGCTATTTCCGAAAGCTATCCTGATTTGAAAGCCAATCAAAACTTTATGGAACTGCAAGCACAACTGGAGGGAACTGAAAACCGGATAGCAGTCGAAAGACGGAAATTCAACGAATCGGTTAGAAATTACAACGCCGATATCCGCCAATTTCCTAAAAATATCATAGCCGGTATGTTCGGATTTACGCCCAAACCATATTTCGAAGCAAATGAAGGTGCCGAACAAGCCCCGAAAGTAGAATTTTAAACCGGACTTATTAAAATTGTAGATTTACGATTTACGATTTTAGATTATACCCATAGCCCGGAAGCTAAAAAATTGTAGATTTACGATTTTAGATTTACGATTAAATAAATCTGATGACGAATCAGGTAGTCAAACAATCTAAAATCTACAATTAAAACCAGGTGGAAAACAACTTTTAAAAAAGGCCAGGCCTGAAAAACGGATAATCCATGGTTAAAGACTGAATAGTTTTTTACCAGGACCTATTAAATCCCGGGTAAAGCCATAGACAAAAACAGAATTAAACATGTCGCCCGAAAAATATTTTACACAAGCCCAGAAGGATGCAATGGTAGCAGCGATTCAGGAAGCTGAGAAGTGTACCTCCGGAGAAATCCGGATTCACTTTCAGAATCATTGTCAGACAAATCCATTGGATAATGCCGTCGAGGTTTTTGAAAAACTGAAAATGCATGAAACGGCACAACGCAACGGTGTACTCATATTCATCGCTCTGAAAGACAAAAAAATGGCCATCCTCGGAGATGCGGGCATCAATGCCAAAGTAAGTGGAAATTTTTGGGATGACATAAAAAACCGTATGGTCGAAAAATTCAAAAGCGGACAGATTTGTGAAGGTGTCTGTGAAGCCGTAAAAGAAGCGGGGAAACAACTGAAAACCTATTTCCCTTACCAAAAAGACGACATCAATGAACTACCGGACGATTTATCGTTTAAAGAATAGATAACGAATTCTGTATAAAGTGCATTAAAATTTACGATCTAAAACCGGATCATCTGTAATTTATAACCTATGACTAAATATTTTCTATCGTTACTGTTTATCCTTATTCTATCATTTAACGGAAGGGCACAGGATTTTCCGGAACCGATGTATCCGCGGCGGATCGTCAACGATTTTACAGCAATGTTTACTCCGGAACAACAATCTGCTCTGGAAACGAAACTTCGTCATTTCAATGATACTTCCTCTACCCAGATTGCTGTAGTAACCGTACCGGATATACATGGATATGCACCGGGAGACTATGCGCAACGACTGGCAGAAAAATGGGGCATCGGCCAAAAAGGAAAAGACAACGGCATCCTCGTTTTGGTTAAACCCAAAACCGGGAGAGAAAAAGGAGAAGTAGCCATTGCCGTTGGATACGGTCTGGAAGGGGTTGTTCCGGATGCTGTCGCCTCCCGGATTATACGCAATGATATTATTCCGGAATTTCAAAAAGGCAGGTATTACAACGGTATAAATAAAGCCGTAGACAAACTGATCGGACTGGCAACCGGAGAATACAAAGCAGAGAAAAGCGGCGATGACGAAAATTGGACATGGTTTATCGTCCCGTTTATAATTCTTTTCATTATCCTTCCGTTATTGGGACGCAAAGGCGGAAACCACAACCACGGAGACGGGAATTATACCGGTAGCGGAAACAGTGGAGGCCCCTTTATTTTCTGGGGCGGCCTCGGAAGCGGACAGCACAGCAGCGGAGGAAGTTTCGGCGGATTCGGTGGGTTTGGAGGAGGAAGTTTCGGGGGTGGAGGCGCCAGTGGAAGCTGGTAATTTATCCCGAACGATAAAAACACAAAACAAAAGATAGCGTTAAAGCAAGCAAAACTTCTTTAACGCTATTTTCTTTCCCTTCTCCCGACAAAACTTTTCCTTCAAAATAAAGTATAATACAGGGTAAACTTTTAACCGGCAAACAATTAAAAGCAAACACCCCATGGAAAAAGAAAATCCATCTATCGAACCAGGAACTCCGATACCGGGAAAAGACTATTCGATAATTATCGACACCAAAGGTCCCTACTTCGTATACGGCCATCCCCGGCTACAACAGGAATTTATCGTTCCTAATGCCGATGGTGAAGCCTGGGAATACCACCCGGGAGAAACGTATAATACGGAGGCAGAACCTGTAGCCCTCTGTCGTTGCGGACATTCCCGGACAAAACCCTATTGTGACGGCGCGCATACCCAAGCAGACTGGGATCCCCGTCTGACTGCCGACCGGACACCTTTGCTCGATTCGGCAGAAACCTATGACAGCCAATATCTGGAACTATCCGATAATCCGGATTATTGTGTACACGCCCGTTTCTGTATGGCAAAAGGTACGGTATGGGAACAAATCAACAATTCAGACCAAAAAGAGTCCTATGATCTTTGTGTCCGGGAAACTTTCCATTGTCCCTCCGGCAGATTGAAAATCAAGAATAAAAAAGAAGACCGGTTTCTGGAACCGTCTCTAAAGCCTTCTTTAAGCCTGATAGAAGACCCTCAGGAAGATTGCAGCGGACCGCTATGGGTGAAAGGAGGCATTCCGATTGAAGACTGTGAATGCAACGCCTATGAAATCCGGAACCGGGTTACCCTTTGCCGCTGCGGGGCCTCCACAAACAAACCCTATTGCGATGGAACTCACGCAACCATACACTTTAAAGACGGATTAAAACCCCTGAAAAAACACAAAGAATAAATCCGAGACTCACACAAACCAAGACTTACATCATTGAGTTATAAACCTCAAAAAGAGGCTGCTTTGTAGCAGCCTCTTCCTTTGTCTATTATTTCTGTTTACAAGCTTGAATGGCTTTTTGTATTTTGCTATGTAAAGTTCTATACGAATTATGAATATCTGTCACAGCAGTAGTCTCATCCACAGTACCGACATATATCAGCAGGGTAAATCTTTCTTCATCCCATCCGTCTACCTCATCTCCGTTCGGATCATATCCCACGATCACAACAGTATTCCCTTTCTGATAAACGATAGCATAACAATCTTCCTCCTGCACCTCGTTTACTCTGATAGAAAAGCCGGCATCCGCAAGACGCGACTTTACCTCAGTATAATCCGATAAGGGCCGGTTAATATACCCCAAAGCCGTCGTCGTTTGCAAAGTTTGTCCGGAAAACCGGACCAATGCATCAACCGGCGTTAACAATTCAGGGAAATCCTCTCCCAATTGTGTATCCTCCCAGTTTTCGACATCCCGCAGGACTTCGATACGTAAAGACAAAGACGCGACAATTTTACCAAATATTTGCGCCGTTCCTTCCGTATAAGACGAACCGTTCACCTCCACATATTCTCCCGTACCGCTCACATCGAAAGCATATTTTCCATCTGTTTGTAGCACAACGTCGACTGTGATTCCCTCTGCTTGTAAAACAAAGGTGCCTTTCGCTATTGTTATGTTACCTCTATAACTCCCATTATTCCCATTAAAGCCATTGATCGTAAGCAGGCAAGATTCATCATCACTTTCTGAACACACCACCATCAACACGGTATCCGACCACATCATTTGAATATTCTCGGGAGCAAAGTTTACCCTTACACTCTCCCCTTCTTCCTTTACGATAAGCATCGTATTTTCTTCACCTCCTCCTTCCTCACAGACTTCGATATCCGGTAAAGTGATATCAGTACCGGTAAGAGTTACATTCCGTATAAAAGTAGTGCCGGTACTCAATGTAAAACGTAAAACAACTGAACCGTTGATATTCGGTGCATTCAGTTTGAAGCGCCCTTCCCGGTCTGTCTTTACCGGCATCATCGTACAGGTCCTCCCCTCATGATCGTATTCACAATTAATAAAAGCAACAGGTATTTCTCCACAGGAATTGACGATTTTCCCCGTGACAGACCTCGGACATTGCAATTCCAGATTACGGGTTACCGTCGTTCCCCCGGCCTGTCCCGGTAACTCGTGAGCGACACCCGGCAGCAATCCGTAATCTTCGGAAAGTATCCGGACCGTTACCGACGTGTTGGCCGGAATATATACTTCGTATTCCCCCCGGCTATTTGTGTAGGCATAGGTTTGATCTACCGTTACTTTTATATTCTGGACCGGCCCATTGCAATTGGTAACCGTTCCCTTCACCGTCACCCGGTCCTCCGGCCAATCCAGGTTGTGCCACGAAAAATGATTTACTTCGCCGACGTATACATTTCCTTCCAGACGGGCTACCCCTTCTTCCACCCACATTCCGGTCTCTTCATTGAAATACCACAACGGAATCGTTTCAGGCGGATTGCTTTCCATTCCTTCAGGGATAGGGAAAGTCATCACCGAAGTCCCGTCCTCTTTCAATTGTAAAGCATTGCCGCTTCCATCGGTAAGAGAAACTTCCACCATTCCCCACGACACCAGTTGTACTTCACTATTATCCGTACGGACTGCCGCCAAATCACCCCCGGGCATCATTTCATTAAATGTCTCGTTATTCGGGTCCAGGTAAAGCATATCCGCATTTACAGTCCCCGTATAAGCCGTACCGTCACTCTTCACGACTTTAGCAGCAGGAATATCCACTTTCATATCCCCGACAGTAAGCAGCCGCCCCGAATTTGCTTCAAATGTCGCACTCGTGCTGATATCACTGTTTCCTTTCTCATGCATCACTACTTCCAACGTGATTTCTTCACTGCTCGTTCCCGAACGAGTCACCGTAAAATACCCGGCTTTCTCAAAACGAAATAGGGTACGGTTGTTAACGGTTCCCATGCTTTCAAAACGGAAAGCACCATTTGCATCCGTAATAGCCGAGAGAGTTCCTGTCGTTACCTTCACCCCCGACAAAAGCACTCCGTCGATATCCTTAACGAGTCCATAAACCATCGCATTTTTCATAACGACATCAGGAACCTCCGGATCCGGGCCGGGAGGGGCCTCTCCCTTCTTCCCATCGTCCGAACAAGCCCACACGACAGCCAGTATCATTGTCGACAAGGCAAATAACCAAAAAGAAACATTTTTTTTCATGATCGTATGTTTTAGAATTATAAGTTTCAGATCAAAATACAGGTCACTTCTTTATAAACTCCACCCTCCGGTTTTTCGCCCGTCCCTCATCCGTCGAATTATCAGCGATAGGATTGTTTTGTCCTTAAAATAAAAACCGTCGGTAAAGCCTTCCTCCCGGAGTCAATACATGTAAGGACGCACGCCCATGATCGCCGTCAAAACGACACTCAGGACAACTGCAACGACAACCATTGTAATTAAAGCAGCTACAAAATAATTTGTCGTTTTCTCTTCAGGCACCTTCATCATTGGCTTTAATCCGCAATAGAGAATATACAATGCATACAAACCAGCTACTCCTGCCAGGAAACTAAGACTCCAGTAAATGTAAAAAATACCGCCGACACAAACAGCCGCATAGCAATAGGTCGCCAACTGAAAAGCTTTGTTAAAACTTTTCTCTGCCCCGAAATACGAAGCCAACATGTCAAAAACAAAAGCCGTCAGAAAGACACCCCCTATAACCGAAACATACTGCAAAAGCGCCATCCGTATGCCCCACTCCAAAGAGGCGATATGCCCCACCAAAGGAATCCGGAAACCGATCAATCCGTAACCGATAAAAGCAGCCGCAGCCGGTAAGATAGCAAGCCACAACAGATAAGTCGTAAGCAATTTCACCGGAGTATCGTTCTCCTGCCCGATTTTACTCCATTCCTCTTTTGGAGAAATCAGAATGCTCTTCGTTCTTTCTATAAGATTCATCATATTTTTTTTTAAGAATTCATCAATTACGAACAGCCTCCATCTTCTTCTTCGCCGAAGCAGACAAAGGAGGGCGTACTGCCGTCCGGGTAATCACAGCACGAGATCCGCCACTTACAGTAAACTCCATGACTTTGAGCGCACCCGTCAACTCCCCGCCGATCGGATTACTCTCTGTTCCGGCAGGGAAGACTCCTGCGGCCGGATTTTGACCGTAAGTTACCCTGATCAGATCATTTTTATAAATTGTTGTAATCACCCAATTGGTCGCAATCTCGGGTCTGCAATTGGAATACATATTCACCCATACTTCATACTTACCAGACTGTACATACTCGGCAGGATAAAACACATTTTCATTATTAATCCCATCGATAACGCAACCGGCATTCGAATCAATATCCAGCCCCCAAAGCAGGGAATCCAATTCATAATCATAACCTCCTTCGTTATAGTAATAGATAACCTCTCCGTCAGGTTGTACGACATACAGATCCACATCTTTCTCATTGTCAAAGGAAAGACTGATTTGCAAAGCTCCCGTTCCGGCACGTATGTATCCGATTTCCGAAGTAAATATTTCTGTGATTTCTCCGTCTGCCATACGCGCAGCAATCCGGATCGTAAAAGAATGATCCAGACTCTGACTGATCAACAACACGAGCGGATATATCGTGGCTTCATCGGCCCGGACCGTTCCGGGCACATAACGATAATAGCCTGCGGTTCCTACCACACCGACATAAACCTCCGTAATCTGCCTTTCAGATACTAAAGTTACAACCGAAGACCCTCCGGCCAGCACATTTCTGTTCATATTTACCCGATCCAAAGCAATACTTCCTGTTGCCTGAGGGAAATCATTTCCGACATACTCCGCCTCTTTGATACTGAAATACTCTTTCTCGATAGGATTCCGGTCCGGACCATCATCCTTATCACTGCAACTAAAAACAACAAGAAGAACATATGTCAATAGAACAAATACGTTCAAAATAAAAAATCTATTAGCCTTCATAACTTATCTGTATTAATTTCCGGACAATCGAAAAATCCCGTGTCCGGCAAAAAAAACAATGATAATCAGCATAATGTAATGCCCGCCTTATAAAAGACAGGCACCCATCAAGGAATATGCCCTTAGAAATGATAAGCAGCACCGACACCGACCACAGCCCGTGACCAGTTGCTTACCACATTGTATTTTGCCCGGAAATCAAGAGAAATGGCTTCTGAAAGCCGATATTCGACACCGGCTCCGAAATTGATACCGAATTTAGTTTCACTCGACTTTGCAGCACCTCCTCCATACTCCTCCCATTCGTCTGCACCCTCCCATTTGACTGACGCACCCTGTATCGTAAGACCGAATTGAGGATATAACACAACATCCCCAAGTTTGAAAAGATATTGCCCGTTGATACTGAAATCCCAGGTATTCCATTTCAACTCTGCACCCAATGCCTCTGCTACTTTTTTTGGGAAAAAGAAATTGAATTCCGGAGATAAACGGATGGCATCCGTAATACTCCAATTGAAATCCAATCCCACCCCGAACTGCGAACTCAAGCCGGCAGCAGGACTGGTCCCCAAATTCAGACGTAATCCGGCAGACACATCTCCCTTTTCCTGAGCCTGTACATACATTCCGGACAATGCAATAGCCAACGTCAAAACGAAACTTTTCATAATTGTTGTTTTCATGGTGATTGATTTTAGTAATAATGCCTACTCTATTTGCTTTTCGGCGATCGCAATTCTGTCGTTAGTTAAATTTTGTTTTATCATATTAATGAACTACAACAAAAATAAAACAAACGAATACACCAAAATACCCCCAAAATGGGGTATTCTACTGATAATTAACAAATACCCCCCAAAATGGGGGTGTCATGTTTTTCTTAAAAATTATATATTTGTATTAATAAAAAAGCGTATCCCTATGAAAATACAAAACAGAATCCTTTGGGTTGTTGCACTTATGTATATGGGAAGTTTTACCCTGCCGGCAGAAGTAACTCCGGCTTCACTGGAACAATGTCTTTACAAGCCGTCAATCGGAACGGCAGAAAAAGCCATTCTCTGTGAACGATGGGGACGAAAATATCTATACAAAATGCACAAAAAGCCTATGATTTTGCCCGTCGGAGGAGTGAATGGGCACAGGAATGTGGAAAGCAGGAAACAGAGGGACAATTGCAATGCCTGTTGAACGCCATATACACATGACATGGGACAATACGATTCATCCGTTTATTGCTGCCAGAATAGGATCAAAATAGCACGGGATGTAAACAATCCCCCCAGGCCAACACACCCCTGGCTTATATCGGAAATACTTACTGGCCCCAGTCCCGTTTCGACAGTGCACTTTAAAAACCGAATTAAAAACAAAAAACAATTATGATAAAAGTAATCGTAGTCGACGACCATCCTATTGTAACCGACGGTATCAAAAAATTAATCGATAGCTGTCCGGATATCCGTACCATAGGGACGGCCCTCTGTGGTAAAGACTGCAAAGAATTATTGCAAAAAACGACACCGGACGTCATATTACTAGACATCAATCTGCCGGATATCAACGGTATGGACTTATGTCGATATATACGGGGATTTTATCCCTTTGTCCGGATAATTGCTCTTACCGGCTTTAAAGAATATTTCTATATGCAAAAAATGCTCCAAAACGGAGCAAACGGGTATTTATTAAAAAATGCCTTACCGGAAGAAATTATTGAAGGCATACGGGAAGTATATAACGGAAACTCTTATTTCAGCGAAGAAGCCGACAATGTTTTACAAGCACATAACAACAACAAACTTTTTCTGACATTGCGGGAGACCGAGTTGCTAAAACTCGTCGTAGAAGGCTACACAAATAAAGAGATCGCTTCAAAGTTATTTTTAGGTGTTGAAACGATTAACAGCTACCGTAAAAATCTACTATTAAAATTAGGAGTTAAAAACACCGCAGCCATGGTCAAACTGGCTATTACGGAAAAGCTGATTTAAATAAAAAAAGTCCCCGGACCATCACGGTGGGAACTTAACCTGTCTAACCAAAACTTATGAAAAAAACGAACGTCAAAAACTGAAAATCAATATCTCTTTAAATCAAACCGGAAATCAAAATCAGAAATTTCACTTCACCGATCGATAAAATTCAGATTTACACCCGAAAAAGACATCATTTCTTTTCAGTTTCAAAAATATACATTCGTTGTCACGTCATTGTGACAAAATCATGAAGTAAAAGTGACATTTTATTGCTATAAAAAATCCGGATCTCACAATGAAATCCGGATTCCTGTATTTCTAAAAACAAATTATCTGGCAGCCATAACTTCCTGCTCGATTAAATTTGCTGTTGTCTGATCGAACACCAGGGTTTTGTCGTTCGGCAAATAAGTGAAAACACTCTTATCACGCATTTCCACTACTTTTGTTTTATTCTCACCGTCCATCAGATACCACGCTTTTTCTTTCGGGAAATAACGAAAATCCACAGCTTCCTGTCCGTCCGTCGAAGCAATCGTCAACTGATTTTGTTTCTTAATCATCTTATACATCTGTCCTTCGTGCAACACATCCATTTCTTCTACTTCATCAGCTCCCATTGCTACCGGATTGTTACCACCCCAAAATTCGATAGAGTTAAAAATCAATGCATCTCCCAAACAGCACAATTCATAGGCCGGCAGAATACACAAACCGAAAAATACCAATTCATTTACAAACTTGCTGTTAGAAACCTGACCGTTCCAACGATGCAACTTTGAAGTAAGTGAAAACGATCCGTAACATCCTGACATCAAAATTGCAGTACAAGCAATTAATACAACAACAGTAAATTTGGTTAATAATTTTTTCATGATAGATAAATTTAAAAGATTTATAGTATTGTTCCTAAGAAATTTTAATCCCTATTATACTTCTATTATGCAAAGTTAAAAAAAATAGAAAAAAAAGAGAATACATCAAGGCCTATATCTCCTTTTACTTATTTTTCTTCTATCACTTTTATACGTTTTGTTTTCAAACGGGTTTCCAACCAGGTTTTAAAACGCTCTTCATCATCCTCTGAAGGAGGCTTTTGATAAGACAAAAAAGCTACATTCAAAGTATCGTTTGTCTGTAATTCGACATTTATACGTACCATACGGGACAAAGCGATCGATTTTACATAAGGAAACAAAATCTTCAATTCCGGTCCAAGCTCCACGGTCGCTGAATCATAAACCGTATAATTGGTCAGGCGGGCTTTCAACAAGCTGATCTCCGCTTCCTGACTAACCATTTTCTCCCGGTTTAAACGATAAAAATCCTGTAGGACAAGGCTATTCAATCCGTCTTCTTTTTCATCTTCCCCAAGTCCCTGAGAAATCGACAGCGCAACGTTTTTCAATCCATATTGCTCCATTTTCTGACGCAACATCACAATTGATTCTTCCGATACTTTTTTTCCGATCAACGAAACGGATATGCTACGTTCCGGAGCTTCCGCCTGTATATGCTTGTTGACGACGAATGTATTCGGGAAATTGATCTCGTTGGTGATAAACCGGTTCGCATTGGTTTCAAAAATATTGGTACGCACCATATTATATGTAATATAAACACTCGGCACCACGGTCAGGAAAAGAATCGTATAAACCAGTTGCTGCACCTTTTTTTCCCGCACTTTATCGACAAACGACTTTTTGGAAAAATGCATCAGTTTTACACCCAATGTCGTAGCAAAAGCAATGAAAACCGAATTGATCACATACAGATAAAACGCACCGAAAAAATAAGAGAAATTCCCGCTGGCAAGACCGAATCCGGCCGTACACAAGGGAGGCATTAAAGCCGTAGCAATAGCTACACCGGGAATCACATTCCCTTTTAAACGCGTACTCGAAGCGACAATACCAGCCATCCCGCCGAAAAAAGCGATCAAAACGTCATAAATCGTCGGAGTCGTTCGCGCCAGTAACTCGGAACGGGCCTCGTTTAAAGGAGAAATCAAAAAATAGAACGTAGATGTCAGAATTCCGAACACCGTAGCAATGGCTAAATTACGGAATGCCTTTTTTATCAACTCGAAATCATTAATTCCAAGCCCTAAACCGATGCCCATGATCGGCCCCATCAAAGGAGATATCAACATCGCACCGATAATAACGGCCGTTGAATTCACATTCAACCCCAAAGAAGCGATAAAGATAGCAAAGATCAATACCCAAAGATTACTGCCTTTGAAGTTAATTCCACTGCAAATATTTTCCACCGTTTGAGCCTCACCTTCGCGATCCCCGGAAGGATCAAGGATTCCTTTCAAATAATCTTTAAATTGGGTAAATAACTCCGAGAATTTCATACGAACTTTCAATTTAAATATCGAAACGCAAATTTACTGATTTTTCCGGCTATAAAACAAGAAAACAAAAACATAGGTGAAGGTCCACAACCTAATATTCGTCATTTTTATTTTACACCAACATTATTCGATTGAATAACAGATCATTATATCTATCACCCGGAAACCCCGAAAAAATAAAACTCACCCCGGAAAATAACCCGGATATTCTTCCGGATATATTATCGGAAAAACGGATATATTGATTTTTTGTCTTTAAGTTTTTTCTTTACACGTTGATCAAGCCGGCTTAAAATATCTGCTCCCAATCGTAATAATTTCATTATAAACCGATCACACGTCAATACGTCTAACAAAAACCATGACAACATACTGATTTTCAATAAAATATTAAACAAAATCTATATAAACAAGATAAGAATAATATACCTTTTTAGATAACTTACTCACTTCTAAGCTTCCAATTTTTAGTTAAATTATATCAAAAAAGTGACATCATTTTTGCTTTTGGAAGATTACTTTTTTAGATTTGTAATAAACAGAATGGACTATATCATAAGTCAAAAACATTATACTTACATAAACGATCAGGATATACCCGTTTTTTAGAGAAAATAGCGTCTGATAATAGTTTAACCAAAGAACAAAAAACTTTTCTTGCGAAAAGTATAGCGTATGGCTATTATATCAAAACA
>NZ_DOED01000001.1:100732-101058 GCF_003524185.1 Culturomica sp. | reverse complement strand
TTGCGGAGCAGACATCGACCAGGTAATATCCTCATCATTCTGTCCGATAACAAAACTCCCGGTAGGAATTAATACCATCCCATAAGGATCAGGCTCAAACCATCTTTTTACTTTACGGGCTCCTACCAATTCTCCATCATTTTTAAAAGAAGAACAAGAAGCAACTATTCCAATAACAATACAAAAAATAATACGTCGATACATATGTTATTTTATTTAAAAGCGTTCATATAAATTATAAATTTTAGACTGTAAATTTTAAATGACTTGCAATCTGCTTCGTTATCAGTTTTTTTAATTCAAAATCTGCAACTAAAACGTTCCTT
>NZ_DOED01000001.1:23446-100382 GCF_003524185.1 Culturomica sp. | reverse complement strand
AAGGAACGTTTTAATTGTAAATTTTAATCGATGATTTTAAAATAAACACATAATTCGGCCCTACGAAAAAAGAAAATCGTAAATCACAACTGAATAAACCTTTTAATCGAACACCACTCCCCCCATATCAACCCGGGCTTCCAAATTCAACCTCAGAGTAAGCCTGGATATCGCATCTATGACTGCAGTTTTACCGGGTGTAGATTTGGCTACAATCTTTAAAACAATCCGTTTGGATTTAGCCAAATATCGTAAATTTTTTTCATTAAATGCAATTAAAATACTTCCGTTTGCAGGACCGGCTTCATTAGCTGCCGGAAAAACAAGATCGGGATTTTCATTCACAATACGATCAAGCAAACCATTATTCCCATCCAATAGTAACACTTCCGGAATACCAAATTCCATTTGAATCCCGTTCTCCCCTACCATTCTCAACCGGGCTTCCAATATTTTGTCAGCATTCTTCAGATTCAGATCACGGATTGTATCATAATAGACCAACTCTGTAGCGGAAAGCTCCAAAGGTATTTTCAAAGTCAGATCAAAAATAAGCTTACCTCCCGCATACAGCCACATCTCTCCTCCGCCATAACGAAGTTCTCCTCCGCCATATTCAATCTTGTTTCCGGACCATACATCAGTAAATTCCTGTATATTAGAATTTGAAATATCATAAGAAAAATTATTACAAACTTCATTTACATTTTGATTTTCTCCTGCAAACCCAAAAACTTCATCTGTTTGTAACATTTTCCCGGCATTTACAGCTGTAAAAACCATCGGTCGCAGATAAAAATCAGCCCCTAAACCTTTCGTCCGGGCAGTAATCTGCAACTCAGGCCGTACAAACTCAAAATCCCCGGAAAGATCATTGAGCAAAGCAATTTCCGGTATAAAACTTTTCTGTGGTAACGGTATTTCAGCGGAGGGTAAAAACAAATTCACATTTTTATAATCTACTCCAGCCGTCGCAATATCGATCAAAACATTTTGATTATTCTGCATTTGAGCAATATCCGTCACTTTCAATACAAAAGTCAAGGGAACAATATCGGAACCGTTGAGCACAGCTTTCAGATTAGGGACTTCCGTTGAATAAAAAGTAGTCGGCTTTCCCGGTGTTAAAGTCAAAGGAATTGCAATTTTATCCCCGGTTTCCAATGAATACAGATTTTCACAAACTACGGTTAACGTCCCGCCAATATTGGCGTTATTCATCACAATAAACGTCATCGATTTAATAGAAAGCGTAGCCTCCCGGATAGAAACTTCCGGTAACAGTTGTTCTAACTGGAAAGGTACACGCAACGTATCGTAATAAGGATTTTGTACAGTTCCTTTTCCGGCATCAATATAAGAACGATTGATCGGAAAACTACCGTTAAAAAACATATCTTCTGCTTTCATCGAATACAAATCATCCACTTCTATGGTATAGATTTCAGGACGTTTGTATTCGATCAACAACTGCCCGTTCTCATCCTTTTTCAGAGTTGCACTATCTGAAGCGCTTTCTTTGAGAAGATCCCACATAGAGAAATCTCCCCGCGCCAATACAAATGAAAAAGTCGGTTCCCACCCTTGGGGTTTATCCATTTTATCAAAATCCAGCAGATCCCGGTCTCCGCAGCTACAGCACAAACATATGCTTACAATCACAAAAACAATTCTCATCTTATCAATTGTGTTTCGTTTCACCTAATAAAGAATAATTCAATTTCAAAACGGCATCTTGCCGAATACCCAATACATCTACAGAAAGGGAAACTCCCACAATCCCAATACCATAAGTGGCTCCGGTTATTTTTTCCAACATCTCCGGAGTAATCGTCCGGCTTATCGTTCTTCCGCTTATCAATGATTCGTTCCAGTCTACCTTTTCCAGCATATTTCCTGCTCCATCATAAAATTCCAACCGATACAACGACATAGTAAAAGGAATATCTGTAGTCGGCGTCACCGTCAGCTGAGCCGCAGAAAACTCTTTCCCGCTAAAGTCAAACCCTTCCAGCGTATCCCGGTACAACAAAGCGTTCCCTTTCATCACCATAGGCACTTCAATATACGAATCCACCTGTGATAACCCGTCCGCATAGATTACATTGTCTTCAGCAGGTCTGCCGTTCGGATTAAACCGAATCGTACCGTTATAGTCGATATTCCCGTGAGGAGGTAAAGAAAGGAATTCGACCAGATTGGAATTATCGGGTGTAAATACAAAAGTATCTACTCGCAAAACATTTTCTGTATTTGCCTCAAAAGCCATCTCTTCGTAACTTCTCAATTCCACACTCCGGGTACCGGCCACATTCGTCGCATGTAATCTTAAATCATCCACTTCGGCAGGCAACCCCAGCCCTTTATTGCGAACGATCAAATAATACCTCGGAGAAGCAATATCGAAGGCATTGGATAAATTCGCCAGGACATCCAGATTCATTTTCAAATTGTTGCTATCCAATTGCAAAGGAGGTATCGGGAAATAACCGACCGCTTTCTCCAGTTTCATATTCAGCGACTTTATAAATAAATAAATCGTCTGGGGTTCAAATAAAACAGCTTTAGCAGCAATAACGACACGCGTTTCCACTTCCAGTAAATTTCCTTTCGATAAATCGATATCAAACTCTTTCGTCACCTTACGCCGGATTCCTTTCTGATTGTCTTTATTTATAACCTCACTGATCTTCAACGCCTCCCGGGTTCCGCGCACAAAAATATTTTTCAGAGTTATCTCTACCCGGTATTCAAAACCGGTATAAGGAAACACATATTCCAAATCAGCTACATCCTCCATATGCTTGATATTTACGCCCTGCGGAATTGTCGTCAGCCAAATCGTATCCAAATGCCGGAACTTGACTTCCTTTTCCAAAGGTACTCCGAATTCGATGCCACTGGTGGCATCCACCTGAAAATAAGGAGCATGAAGCAATGTATCCGCACTGATATTATATAAAGCCACTGCGGGAATAGTAAGTGCATTCTCCTGTAAATACTGTAAGGTTATATGTATTTCTTCTCCACCCTCAGACGATTGAGGTTCTCCCTTTCCAATCAAATCCCACACAGAAATGGTATTATCGCCCAAAGAAATCAAGGCGTCCGGTTTAAAATCCGGGTCCGGAATATTTTCTGTCACCGGAGAACAGCCGTTCAGGATACCCATAAACAGCCCAATACACCCCATAATAAAAATATACCTTTTCATCTCGTTATTTTATTAAAGTTACAGTCCCCCTCCCCAAGCGTTTACCATTATTAAAAGCAACCCATACATAAGTGCCGACATCACATTTCTTTCCGTTAAAAGTACCGTTCCATCCTCCGTTAAATCCGATCTCATTTGTCTTAAAAATCAACTCACCCCACCGGTTATAAATATACATCTCGAAATCACCGATAAAATTTACCTCCTTCAAATAAAAGCGGGAATTTTCACCGTGACTCTCCGGGAGAAAAGCGTTGGGAGCATAAATACCTTCTATAAAAGTAAGCCTTGCCGTATCCGTGACCGTACAACCGATATTATCCGTTACCCTCACCCAATATTCTCCCTCACGTTCGGCGATATAGACAATAACTGCACTACCGTCCTGCCACACAATATCGTAAGGTCCGTAATCCGGATTCAACTCTAACGGTAATTCCAAACGGTGTCCGCGCAAAAGGAAAGTATCGACCAGATTTGTCTCCGGTAGCGAACGTACCGTATACACAGCTGTTCCTTCACATCCAAACTCATCTTTTACCCACAAGGTATCGGTTCCCACCTGGGTTATCAAGCGTTGTGGCAAAGTGTAACCGTCACTCCAATTAAAATCAATATAACCCGATTGATCCACCCGGATAGAATCACCCAAACAAATTTCACGATCAGCCACATCAGGCCCGGTAGACAAAGTTACCCCAACCGAATCTTCTCCGGTACAACCGAACACATCATACACCTCCACAACAAACACATTCTTTCCCGGAAACATATCCGATACTTTTCCGGAATAATCAGCTTGAAGCTCTACCTGATCAGCCGGCAACCAGGCCATTCGGTCAAAATAGGAGGTAATGTACTGCGCATTCAATGTCAAATCTACAGGTTCCTCCCCGCAGTTACCAATAACGGTATCCCGCATTGCCGTTACCCGGGGCAAATAAACCACCCGAATACGCGTATAATCCGAAGCCTCGCAATCATAGGCATCCGTTACCGTCGCTTCATAATACACATGCTCTGCATCGGCTTCTTCCGGAACAAACAAAGGATTCAAAAGATCGGTCGTATCTAAATACAATCCGCTTCCTTTCCAGGTAATCGTTCCAGGGGTATGCGAAGCCACAGCCAAAGTCAGCGGACGGCAGACCCCGGTCGTATCATTCCGCTTAGCCAACCGGATTTTCGGTTCCACATCGATATCCAACCGCTGAAGCGCTTCATTGCTGCAACGGGTCAAGGGATCGGTATAGACGTACTTTACCTCATATCTCTTATCTTTCACATAAAAACCGAGTGCATGAATCGTATCTCCCTCCGAAACAAAAGCACCTCCCAACGGCCATGCCCTGTTCAATACCAGAGAATCAATACAATAACCGACCGTTTCCGGTAAATCCAGCCATACCTCCGGAAGTGAAACATATCCGACAGCTAAAGTAGAACGGGCAGAACATCCCGTATTCCGGGAAACAGCCGTTACAGTAACGGCAGCCCCGTCTTCACCGTTCCAATACACCTCTACCTGCGGTTTCCCCGCCTGCGAACGAATCATTCCTTTATTTAACTGCCAATTCCACATCAATTCGTCGGTCTGCGGACTTACAGCCGTATATTCCTGCAAATAACTTTCTGCCGATCGGCAGATTAACACCGCTCCGTCAACAGCCACTTTCGGTAACTCCAACACACTTACCCGGAAAGAACAGGTATCGGTTCCTCCTTTACCCTCTACAACACATGAAATTTTAATTGCCTTATCCACATTCCTCAATGTATATTCATTATGCCGGGAAGACGCCATCAAACGCCCTTCAGCATACCATCTGTATATCAGATTCGTACCTATAGCATCCACCCTCAATGTTGTATCGCTGCTGCGGCATACGCCCACGGTGTTATCCATAGGAGAGATAATCACCGTTTTTTGAGTCACTTTCAGACGGGAAGTAGCTGAAACCCGGCTACACTTATTCTCTATCGTCACCCGATATACCCCGGCATCTTCAAATTTTACCGGCAAAAATTGTAAAGATGTTCCTTTCTGAGGAAGCGCAACTGTATCATCCTTTTGCCAGCCATAAAATATAACATCACCTCCCGCTTCTACTTTAATCCGGTGTTCAAAACCTTCAGTCACCGTTGTATCCTTGGGGGAGATCGAAATAAGTTTCGGCACCTCGATCATAGCCAGGCGCAATTCAAACAACGTATCACGTACATGCAACGTATCCCCGCCATCTATAGGACATCCCCGGTATTTGATCACACATCGGTAAAGTCCGGTATCTACAGGCGTTGCTTCTTTAATCTTGAATAAAGCAGAAGTCATATCACTCTCTATTTCAATTTCTGTTCCCCCTTCCACCTTTTTCCAAAGGTAAGAAACCGGTTCTCCACCGTAACATCCGTAAGGCACAAGCTCTGCAGCGTAAGCATAATTACTTCCTTCGCATATTGTATCTGCCTCACCTCCCAAAATGGGTACATGGATATAATCCCCGATTCTCAATAAGAAAGAAACAGAATCAATCCCACAATCCCCTTCTGCTTTCGCCTGATAAACTACATCCCGTACAACAGACCCCACATCCGGTATATTCAACACCGAATCGCGGCCGATCACGTTTTCTTCCTTCTTCCATTCAAAGGTATTATGAACCCCTTCGGTAATGATAAACAACTGCAAAGAATCATTCATAGAAACATACTTATCGGGCGAACGTCCGGTGATCCGGGTTTGCGGCTTCACCTTCAGTTCAAACTCCGCGTCTTCCGTACCGCAAACGGAAGAAATAGAACAGGTATAAATTCCGCCTTCCCAAGCCTCAATATCGCTAAGGACAAGCAAAGAATCCATAGTTCCCACATCGGTTCCGGTCTTCTGCCAACGGTATTCAACATGGGTCCCGTCCGCCTGCACTCCAAATACAACCGTCTCTCCGATACAGGCTTCTATATAGGCTGGCGTCACCAAACTAAATTCAAGAGGTTGTAAAATAGTCAGCCGGACCGTCTTTTCAACCGTCCCGCATGTATTACCGATCCGGCAAGTATATTCTCCGGCATCTCGTTCTTCTACATTATCTAATTTCAATACAGCATCCGTTCCGACCTGATTTCCGTTAAAAAACCAGGTATAACTCATACCCGGATAACCGCCACCGACAGTAAATTTCACATCTGAAAACAAACAGACTGCCGTATCGGAACTGATTGTCAACCGATCCAGCTCCTCATTTAACGACAAATTCACCGCCGCCACTCTTTCATGTTTACAAATATCACGGGCAATAACCTGGTAACTTCCCGTCTTAGCCATTGTCACATCTTCAACGATAATTATTGCTGTATCTGCTGTAAATCTTCCCGGCCCCATCCATGAATACACCACCTCCGTTCCGGGCATAGCCGCCTCAAAACGGGCTACACTTCCCTCACATACAAAAGCATCCGCCGGACTGACTGTCAACGGACCGGGTTCATTATATACGCCGATACCGATACTATCTTTCAAAACCGAACATCCCCGTGGACTCTCGATCTGAAAGACATAGCGTCCCCGGTCTGCCGTCGTTATCGGATCAAGCGGAACTTCCGGTGTCGTAAAAATCCGCCCGTCCGGAAAAGTCCAGATCCAACGGGCACCGTCCAGATTTACCCGGGCCCAAAGCGTCACGTCCTTCTCTCCGATACAGGCAGCCAGATTCGGAGTTCTGCTTACTAATTCCAGGTCTTTTTCGACATCCACACGGACATATAATGTATCGGTTCCACAACGACTGCTTACCACACAACGATATTGCCCCGTCGCGTCCTGTGAAACACTTGCGTTGCGGTAAACAGCCGCATCCGGAGCACTCCATTCACCAGCAACAGGCCCACCCCAGGCATATACGACACTATCTCCGCTAGCTTCCACCTTTAACTCCGCAGCATTTCCTTTACACAAAGTCAAATCAGCCGGTCTGTTTAATATCTTCAATCCTTTCCGGACCGTTAATCGCACCGTATCCCGGTCTTCACCGCAATGGGCAGACACTTTACATACGTATTGTCCCGCATCACTCAGAGTTACATCGCGGATAATATGCTGTTCTACAGTCGTTCCCAAAAGCAGTCCTTCATGCCGCCATTCGAACATATAATTCCCGGCATTGGCATTCACAGCCGCCGACATATTCACACTCTCACCTTCACACAGGGTATCCGCAGCAGGAGTCACAGACAACACCGGATTCTCATAAACTGTAGCTGTCAAACGCAAAGTCGCCGTTCCGCATGTACCGGCAATCGTACAGGTATATACACCGGCTGTTGCAGTCGTTACATCCGACAAAACCAAAGCCTTCGTATTACTCACCTCCCGTCCGTCCGGCCCTTTCCAACTATACACCAAATTAGCCGTCTGCGTACAACCGGCCGGACGCAATGCAGCCGTATAAGAATAAGCCGAACCGACACAAAGGAAAACCTGCTGATCAGCCGTTACCTCATTAAAATCCCCTACGTTCAGACGGATAGTAGCCTCCGCCCTTCCGCAGCGGCCGGTTACCGTACAAATATAAGTCCCGGCATTCTCAAGCGTCACGGCATCATACACCAAAGAAGGATCCCCTAATCCGACATTTCCGCCCCCCACTTTTCTCCATTGATAAGTCAAATCAGAACCTTCAGCCCGTACAAACATATTCACATTTGCTCCGGGGGTAACGTAAAAATCATCACTCTTACCGGTAATAACAGTCGTTTTATGTACAACCAATACATATCTTAAAATCTTACTCTCTCCGCAAGGAGACGATACTACACATTCAAACACACCGTCATCCGCGGCAGTTGCCGCCGCAATCACATAGGACCGGTCAGCCGTTCCAACCTGTACACCGTTTCTCATCCACACATAATGCTCCTCCGGTCTGACCGTTACCGTAAACTCTACCCGCTCCCCCTCGCACACCTCCAAAGGCCGATCCGGAGCCTCTACCGATACCGGAGGATAAAGCGACACATGGGTTTGCAAATCAATATGATTTCCACAAACAGAAGTCAGACGGCAAACATACAAACCTGTATCCTGGGCCCGGATCCGATTTAAAGTCAATACCGACGATAACACTTTCCTACCGGTAGGAGTCGTCCATTCATACTTCAAACCGTTCACTCCACCTACTACCCGTAATTCCCCGTTTTCTCCCAAACACACGTTCAAATCACCGGAAATCACCGGCGAACCGAACTCCTCTATCACGGTTATATTTATAGAATCAGTCAGACTGTTTCCACAATCATCGGTCACCGTCAACCGGTAAAATCCGCTCTGCTCTTTCCGGAAAGCATCTATTTTCAATACTTTGACAGCAGAAACAAAGCCATGAGGTCCTTCCCAACTCCACACCAGATTTTCTCCTCCCCTGGCTTCCGGGGAAACCGTCACATTCGAGTTTTCACATACCGTACGTTCATCTTCAAGTGTCAGACTTTTCAATGTATCCTTCAAAAAAAGCTGAACCACAGGAGCAAGTGATTTCCGGCAAAGAGTATCATTTACAAAAAACGTATAGGTTATATCTGTTCCGTCTGGTATCGTCACTAAAGTATCCGAAAACTCCAAACGGATATTACCAGACTCCTGACCCCAAATCCAACTGAATATTGCAGGCCGGTTGATCTTTCCGGTCAAGGTCACTGAAGTCCCCGGACAATACGTGCCTCCTTTGGAAATTTCAACCACCTCGATATCCGGATAAACCCCTAATCGAGCAGAAACAAGGCGATTTCCGCATTTGCTGCTTACCGTACAGGTATATATTCCGCTATCGGCAGCTACAACCTGCTGTTTCAGATAACCGTCCGAATATTGACCTACCCAGTTCTGGGCTTGAGCCGGTTGGCTCCACTGATAACGCTCTGCATGTCCCTCCTTTACAACTACCCGCCAAAAAGCTTCGTTAGCACGACAAACGTCCAGATTATTCAACGGTTCCAATATCAACGAATCCTGAACAGCCAGCGTAAACCGTCCCGAACCTTCTCCGCAAACGCCACCGGAAACTTTACATTCGTAAACTCCGGAATCATCCCTTTTTACCTTATTCAACAACAAATTTAAAGTGTTTTTTCCATCCAGCTTAACCCCATCTTTATACCACTCATATACATTAGCCTCCCCATAGATAACAGGCTGAACGTTGACATTCGTCCCGGCACATACGTCCCGGTCGGCCATTTTATCCATATTAAAACGCGGAATCAATTGCAACGTTATCTTTCCGGTCAAATTCAATACGGGTGCAAAAACAAAATCGTCTACGGCAAAATCATTGCCGGAATGTTCTGTCGTCTGGTCAATCAATGTAATACAAGCATTCGCCCAACCAACAGGAGCGTTCCACATTCTAAACAAAGAAGTCCAGTCGTTTTTTGGGGAAAAAGTTTCATACATTCCTCCTACAACATTATAATTATCGTCTTTCGAAATACTGAACTGAAACCGAGGTTTTGCTCCAGTAGAAACATTCATACCCCACACCGAAAAAGCATATTCCGTACCAGGCCGTATACCGGTAATATTTTGCTGCCATACTTTTGCATTTTTTAAAGGATGCCCGTTGATCACCATCATCTTTCCCTTCCCCGTCGTATGATCTTTCCGGTCAAAGAAATGAAAATGATAAGTATTCGAATTAGCAGCAAACTTAAAGACACCTTCCGGCCATAAAGCTCTATCCCCCCCAGCCGCAGTCCAGGTATAATCCGTTTTAAAAGGCAGAGAATCCTGATTCGGAAACAGACCTCCCGGACCATCCGGAATCCCCTCGAAATCTCCGTATCGAATCAAATTATTATCCATATCGAGATATTGGATAATCAGACGGTAGCTTGTCTCCCTCAAAGGCTGTACCGTCACAGAACGCCCCGTACTTATCATCACGGAGTCATTCGCACCCCTATACTCGAACCACTCATAAGTAAGCACTTTTCTTGCGGGTATTGAATCCGGACAGGTAAGCACTATTTTTTCACCGACGCAAATTTTCACATTTGCATCCATATGTACTTGAATTCTTGTATCCTCTTGTGCCGAAACGACAAGCCAGGCAAATAAAAATAAACAACTTAACCCTATCGTTCTATACATAAACACTACTTAATTCGTGAGACGACTATTGCTACACCCACTAAAAGATGACACTTATTTTTTACGATATAAAAGTAGAGCTTATACAAAAGACGATTGTTATACCAAAAAGACGGATTGTTGTAAATTTAAAACAGCCTTCTATCCAGGGGGCTAATTACCATTCAGCAGTAAATCAATATAATGGGAATATAGTCAAATTTAAAGGCAGAAGAAATTATATCAAAATATAAAACAATCCCTGTGAAAATACATCTAAAAAAGTTCTTAAAAATACAAAAATAACCAAATAAAACTTATAACCATATCCAATCCTTATACAACAAAGAGATTCATAACTACAACCTAAAACATTGGTAAAAAATTTCTGAAATGACTTAAAAACCATCGTTGGCCTTCCGGTTTAAACCTCAGTTTAAACAAAGTGTACAAAACCACAGAAAATCGCAGAAAAGAAAAAACCAGCTACATTCGTAACTGGCTCTTTATCAGTCGGGGTGACAGGATTCGAACCTGCGCCCCTCTGCTCCCAAAGCAGATGCGCTACCGGACTGCGCTACGCCCCGATTCTTGTTTTCGAGCCACAAAAGTAACAATAGAAATCAAAAATACAAAACAAATTATCTTTTTATGATTTCAAAAAATTCCCACAGTCCTTTCTCGATTTCATAAACCGTGTCCTGCCCCTCTTTCGTTGTGGCTATTATACCTCCCTGAACTATATATACGAAATGACGGGCCACAGATTCCATATTCAAGCCGCTGCGCAATTCGCCTTTGGCAAAACTGTTCAATAAAGCCGTTTTCCAAACGGCAAACCAATCTTCTTTGTTTTTTTTCAGTTGCCGGGCAAACGCCTCATCATGCTCCGCAGCCTGATAAAGCAAAAGGAAACCGTCTGCCACAGTCAACTGCCGTCCTGCTCCTGCCGGTAAACCCTGAAAGATATCGGTCAGGAAACGGGAAGCAAAAACAATCATTTCACCGATGGCATTCGCTTTTAAAACGTCCCGGTCCAATTGATAATAGCGGATAAATACATCCTGTACGATTTCGCCGAACAGGTCTTCTTTATTGCGAAAATAATGGTACAACAAACCACGGGCCATCTCTGTCGCCTTGCAAATATCCGAAACCGAAACGCCGTCGTACCCCTTTTCCAGCAACAAACACCACGTCTTTTCTTTAATCAGTTCTTTTGTTTTCATTATTGAACTATTGTTCATCAAAGATAAAAACGATAAATTTAATACGCAAAAATTCAATCATTTTTAATCATCCGGCGTATATTTGTAAATAAAACAATATGCTATGCAAGAAACATTGAATAATTGGGTTATTATGCTCAACGACTGGATATGGACATTCCTGATCATTATCCCGCTGATCGGTGCCGGTTTATATTTCACCTTCCGGACACGTTTCGTACAATTCCGGAAAATCCGTGAAATGTTTCGTTTATTGGGAGAAGGAATTGCAGGGAGTAACAGCAAAAACTCCGTATCCTCCTTTCAGGCATTCTGCATCGCCACGGCTTCCAGAGTAGGAACCGGTAATTTAGCGGGTGTAGCGACAGCCATAGCCCTAGGAGGACCGGGAGCCGTTTTCTGGATGTGGCTGATTGCCTTGATCGGTTCGGCTTCTGCATTCGTCGAATCAACCCTGGCCCAGATATATAAAGAAAAAGGAGAAAAATCATTTATCGGCGGTCCCGCTTTTTACATGAAAAAAGGCTTGAAAAAGAAATGGATGGGTACTCTTTTTGCATTGATTATCATTGTCACTTTCGGACTGGTATTCAATTCCGTTCAGGCCAACACCATCTCTCTGGCATTTAATGAAAGTTTCGGATTCAGCAGAATCTGGTTGGCCATTATACTGACATTTTTCACTTTTCTGACCATATTCGGCGGTATTCATCGGGTAGCCAGGGTATCGGGAATCATCGTTCCCATCATGGCTATTGCCTATATGCTGGTAGCTGTGTTTATTTTATCGATCAATATCACCCATATCCCTGCCCTTTTCGAACATATTTTCGCCAATGCATTCGGATTCGAACAAGTAATCGGCGGTGGTCTGGGAGCAACGATTATGCAAGGAGTCCGCCGGGGACTATTTTCCAACGAAGCCGGCATGGGATCGGCTCCCAATGCAGCAGCCACAGCCACGGTCAGTCATCCGGCCAAACAAGGCCTTATTCAGGCTTTGAGCGTTTTTACCGACACCCTCATTATTTGCAGTTGTACTTCATTTATCATTCTGCTCTCCGATCTCTCGGCAGAAAGCGGTTTAAAAGGGATACAACTGACTCAGGCAGCCCTTTCGAATGAAATCGGAGCTTTCGGCAGCCCGTTTATTGCCGTATGTATCCTGCTTTTTGCTTTCAGTTCCATTGTAGGCAATTATTCCTACTGTGAAACCAACTTGTTTTTTATTTCCTCAAAACCTTTTTATTTACAATTATACCGCATTGCTGTAGGCGCAATGGTATTATTCGGCTCTCTCGCCGGACTTGATCTGGTGTGGAATCTGGCTGATTTATTCATGGCGATAATGACGCTGACCAACCTCATCGCCATTATCCTGCTCAGTAAAATCGCCTTTAAAGCATTGGGAGATTATAACCGTCAGAAAAAAGCCGGTATCAAGAGCCCCGTATTTCATGCCTCTGCTATTCCCGAACTCGGGGAAGAGGTAACAGAATGGAAATAAAAGTACACCGCCGATAAAGGCGGTTTGCTATGTCGCATAACAATAAACGTCTTCGATTTTTGAATTGTGGGACTTGACTTTTAATTTTAAGTTCCTACTTTTGTACAAAATAAAACATGTCCGTAAAGACAGGAAAAAATGTGGAAAACAAAACGTTAAAATAACAATCAATCATTAACAAAAAGATTATGAAAAAAATCATCAACTCTCCGAAAGCACCGAAAGCCATCGGCCCCTATAGCCAGGCAGTAGAAGTCAACGGTACACTTTATATCAGCGGTCAGCTTCCGATCGACGCGTCCACCGGCAAATTTGCCGAAGGCGGTATCAAAGAACAAACCGAACAGGCACTGAAAAATATAGGCTACATTCTGGAAGAAGCCGGATATACTTTCGATCATGTCGTAAAATCAACCTGTTTGTTGAGTGACATCAGTGATTTTGCTGCCATGAATGAGGTATATGCCAGATACTACACCAAAGACTGTCCTGCCCGTGCAGCTTTTGCCGTGAAATCATTGCCTATGGGGGCATTGGTTGAAATAGAAACCATTGCTGCAAAATAAATACAAATAAAGCTAATGTGCCGGCATATTCTCTGCCGCAGCACATTAGCCCCGTTTACAACTGCGTTTTCATTCCCAGATACATCCCCAGAAAATAAGGAATCAGCCAGATACTCCAAACGGCTATACTGAACCGGCTGAAATTATGTTTCATACGGGGTGTCCCTTTCCGGAAAGTCCAAAAAGCCCAGCCGGCATGAATGGCCATCAGGAATATCGCTATACTTCCCAATGTGGCATGCAGGCTATTGTCGTGTCCCGTCAACCTCACCAACTCGGCCATAAAAGCAGTACCGACAAAATCACACAACAACCCCAAGCCGAAAGCGACCACATGCCAGCCTTTCAAACGTCCTTGTATCCGCTCGCTCCAGACACCTACCGAATAAAAAATCAAGGCCATCGAAATAATAACGATAGCCGCTAATAAAAACTGATCATCATAAGAGGTAAGATGCATATTCTCGTAATATTGGTTTTCCCTGTATTACGTATACGGAATAAACTTAGTTTTATCCCAGCAATTGTTTCAACTCCGCTACCCGGTTCATCCGTTCTACCGAAAACTCCATGCTCCGCGCATCGATAACATCGTACAACTCTATAATCTTCCGATACATAGCCCCCTGGATTTCCGCATCCGTCAACCTCCGGGCATCCCGGTAGATCAATTCGGTCAGCATTTCCAGCTTATAAATCGGATCGTCTGCAAAAAAAGTGGTAATTTCCTTAACCGAGGCCTGAATAAACCAATCCCGGTCCCTGGCAAAATACGAGGAATAAAATCCGGCGTACAGCGACTCGTCTCCGTTTCGTTTTCCTCCGTCCCGGACATCATCCAGTTCCTCAAAAAATGTTTTGATTACTGTAGCAATGAGATCTCTTGAAAGCATAAACTGACTAATTATTTTGTTTTATCTCTCCTTCGTGATACTCAAAAGTATACAAAATTCCGGTCTATCAAAAATCAATTTAAATTTAATTTACCGCATCAACTCCCATCCCGGTTTCGAATCAAAAATTACACAATTGAGTCCGTCCCAGTGTGTAATTTTGCCACTGGTTTTATACGTCATTTTTAACCTCTTTCCCAGGTATTCAAACACATTAATTTTTCCCCAACAATCGGAAATCAAAAATCATAAACCGTAAAACTGCTTTGCCGATCGTTTCTTTTGCCATTGAACAAATTCGTCGTACTTTTATACCCGTTTTAGGCTTATCCGTTTAACTTAATAAAGACGGTCAGTATATGTCAGTGAAAAAAGAGAACAAAATATCCGGATTCCATCCTTTTTCAACACCGGTGACACACATCGTCCTGCCCCCAAAATTTACCTGTCCTTTTCACTACACCCCCCATCCGCTTTGTATCATTGCCTCAGAAGAGATTCAGGACTATCTTTCCCGGCAAAAACAATGGGAAGAGGAATTGAATAAAGGTAAAATGTTCGGGGTGTTGGTCGTTCGGACCGAAACGGGCAGGATCGGCTATCTGGCAGCATTTTCCGGTATTCTGGCAGGCCGGAATATACATCCTTATTTCGTACCTCCGGTTTATGATCTACAGCAACCTCAAGGCTTTTTCAAAAAAGAAGAGGCAAATATAACGGCCCTCAACGAACGGATAAACACCCTGGAAAATGATACTCATTACCTGAATATCCGGCAGAAAATCAGCGATATCAATCAAAAAGCCGGACAAATACTGGCCGATGCCAAAGACAATTTAAAAAAAGCCAAGGCAGACCGGGACGTCCGTCGTAAAAATCCCCTCACAGAGGCAGAGCAAGCCGATTTACTCAAAGAAAGTCAATTCCGGAAAGCAGAATTCAGACGACTGAAACAGTATTGGGAAAAACAAATCGATGCAATTCAATCTGAAACAGACCGTTTCACTTTACAGATAGAAACACTAAAAGAAGAACGCAAAAACCGTTCTGCCGCTTTACAACAAAAACTTTTCGAGCAATTTCAGCTACTAAACGCCCGGGGCGAAATAAGAAATCTGTGTGATATCTTTAAAGAGACCGTACATAAGACACCGCCCGCAGGCGCCGGTGAATGCGCTGCCCCCAAATTATTGCAATATGCCTATCTCAATCGTCTCCACCCCATTGCCATGGCAGAATTCTGGTGGGGCAATTCCCCGAAAACGGAGCTCCGCCGGCACGGATACTATTACCCTGCCTGTAAGGGAAAATGCGAACCGATTTTAAAGCATATGCTTCAGGGACTGGATGTCGAAGACAACCTTCTACCTGAAAATACGCCCGACAGGTATGAATTGGAAATCCTGTATGAAGATCAATGGTTACTGATTGTCAATAAACCGGCAGGCATGTTGTCCGTCCCCGGAAAATCAAGTCAGGCTTCCGTTTGTCAATTACTCCAAAAACACCATCCCGCCCTTACCGGCCTGACGACCGTTCACCGCCTGGATATGGCAACTTCCGGCTTGCTGCTGATTGCCAAGACCAAAGATATCCATTACCATTTACAGCGACAATTCAAAAACCGAACTATAAAAAAAAGTTACGTCGCTATCCTGGACGGTAACATCGACAGCGACGAAGGAATTATTGAACTTCCTCTTTGTCTCGATCCCTGGGATCGTCCGCGGCAGATCGTCAGCCCCGAGCACGGTAAACCGTCCGTTACCCGATACCGGGTTGTGGAGCACAATGCCAACCGAACCCGCATCGTATTTTACCCCCTTACCGGCAGAACCCACCAACTACGTGTCCATGCTGCCCATCCGCTTGGCTTAAACACGCCTATCCTGGGCGACACCTTATACGGCCGGGGAGCAGAACGCCTTTACCTTCACGCCGAAAGTCTCGAATTCCGGCATCCCGTATCTCATGAGATTATCCGGATAGAAAAAAAGGCTGAATTTTAAAAAACGGACATCTGTATCCCGGAATAAATCTTCAACAAATGCTGTTTATCTTATTTAAATTCATTCTTAATAACCTGTATTCGCATTATAGACAAAGCATATAGATAAAAACTATAATTTTATAAAAACAAAGTATTTGTTTGCTATCTTTGTTCATACTAAACTTGCATAAACAAATTGAAGTGCCAAATCATTTAATCTATAACGTTATGAGTATTAAAGGAACCAGAACAGAACAAAACCTGCTGAAATCATTTGCAGGAGAATCTCAGGCCAGAAGTCGTTATACATTCTTTGCCAGTGTAGCTAAAAAAGAAGGTTACGAACAGATCAGCGGCGTATTTATGGAAACGGCGGAACAGGAAAAAGAACATGCTAAGAAGTTTTTCAAGTACCTGGAAGGAGGAATGGTTGAAATCACAGCAAGTTATCCGGCCGGTATCATCGGAACGACAGCCGAAAACCTGAAAGCAGCAGCCGAAGGAGAAAACGAAGAATGGGCAGATCTATACCCTGAATTTGCAAAGATTGCAGACGAAGAAGGTTTTCCTCAGATTGCCAATACATTCCGTCAAATAGCTAAAGTAGAGGCAGAACACGAAGCCCGCTACCGGACTTTGTTGGCACGCGTTGAGGCCGGTAAAGTGTTCGAACGCGACGAAGAGATCGAATGGCAATGCCGTAACTGCGGATATGTACTGAAAGGTAAAAAAGCTCCGATGAAATGTCCGGCTTGCGAACATCCCCAAGCTTATTTTGAACCGAAAAAGAATAACTATTAAAGTTCATCGCATCTAAAGAACAACAGGCCTGTTTTATTTTTAAAACAGACCTGTTGTTTTTTACGTAATCCAAACCGATACCCTTTCATCCGAAAGCTACGGAAAAAAATCCGGAAAAGAAAAGCCGTATACGGGAACTTCTCCCGGCGGTATGATCTGTGCCGGAAAGGGTTGTTAAATCGTTTGAAATCTAAAAAAGAGTGATCGAAAACCACTCTTTTTTATTTATTTCTTATAACTTTGACGGCAATGCGCGAAAATATATTTAATCTAAATAAAAAACTATGACAGAAAAAATCAACAAACTATTGAAAGACTCTGCGGCAGCACGTTGGACTGCCTTGATCTTATTGGCCTCGGCAATGTTTTTTGCTTATATGTTCGTAGATATATTGTCTCCGTTACAGGCCATGTTACAAGAAACTCATGGCTGGGACCCCACTGCTTACGGAACTTATCAGGGAAGTGAAACCTTTTTGAATGTATTTGTATTCTTTCTGATTTTTGCCGGTATTATCCTGGATAAAATCGGAGTACGTTACACGGCTTTACTTTCCGGAGCATTGATGGTCATCGGTGCATACATTAAATATTTCGCCGTATCCTCGGCTTTTAGCGGCTGTGCTGCCGATGAATTTTTAAAAGGTTTCTGGAATTTCTTCCCCTTCTATGAAGGCATGCCTTCTTCCGCTAAAATGGCGGCGTTAGGTTTTATGATTTTCGGTTGCGGTGTGGAAATGGCAGGTATCACGGTTTCCAAAGGTATCGTAAAATGGTTTAAAGGCAAAGAAATGGCTCTTGCCATGGGACTTGAAATGGCTATCGCACGTATCGGAGTTGCAGCAGCCGTTCTCGTATCACCGGCTATCGCCAACATGGGGGGAGTCAGCGATGCTTCCCGTTCCGTGATGTTCTGCGTCATTCTTTTGCTCGTCGGTTTTATTTCTTTCTGCGTATATTTCTTCATGGATAAAAAACTGGAGAAACAGATGGGAGAAAGCGGGGAAGAACCTGAAGAACCGTTTAAAATCAGCGATTTGGGTAAAATTTTTACCAGTAAAGTATTCTGGCTTGTCGCTTTATTATGTGTGTTGTACTATTCAGCTATTTTCCCCTTCCAGAAATATGCCATCAATATGTTGCAATGTAATCTGGATTTCACGGCAGAAAAGGCAGGTTTGATTTTTTCTGTATTCCCTCTGGGCGCTGCTGCAATTACACCCATTTTGGGTAACTATCTGGACCGGAAAGGAAAGGGGGCTTCCATGCTTATATTCGGAGCTCTCCTGATGATTATCTGTCACCTTACATTTGCGCTCGCATTACCGGTATTGAAAGGCAGTATGGCAGGGCCGGTCATTGCATTTACAGCCATCATCCTACTCGGAATTTCCTTCTCACTCGTTCCTGCGGCGTTGTGGCCGAGTGTCCCGAAATTAGTTGACGATCGTCTGTTGGGATCGGCTTATGCCGTCATTTTCTGGATTCAGAATATAGGTTTATTTGCATTCCCGATGATTATCGGCAATGTTTTGGCGGCAGTAAACCCGGGCATCACCGACCCGCTACAATACAATTACACCGTTCCGATGCTGGTATTTGCCAGCTTGGGTGTATTTGCCCTATTATTGGGTCTCTGGTTGAAAAAAGAAGATAAAATCAAAGGTTACGGTTTGGAATTACCGAATATCAAAAAGGATTAATCTATCTTCAATACTGTAGAGATAGCGGAAATTACATGGTAATTTCCGCTATTTTTTTGTAGATTTGCGAAAATAGGAATATACTTATATTTAACTACCATAAACTTATGAATCGAATCACAAAACTCTTTCGCATAAAATACCCGATCATACAAGGCGGGATGGTTTGGTGCAGCGGTTGGCGCCTTGCATCGGCTGTCAGCAATCAAGGCGGATTGGGCTTACTCGGAGCCGGCTCTATGCATCCGGAAACTTTACTGGAACACATCCGGAAAATGCACACAGCCACCACGAAGCCCTGGGGCGTTAATGTCCCGCTTTTATATCCGGAAATTGACAATCTGATCGATATGTTAATCCGTGAAAAAGTTAAAATCGTATTTACATCTGCCGGAAGTCCGAAAAAATATACCCCTTTGCTGAAGGCTCACGACATAACGGTAGTACATGTCGTCAGCAGCGCTACCTTCGCCCTGAAAAGCCAGGAAGCCGGAGTCGATGCCGTCGTAGCAGAAGGGTTTGAGGCCGGCGGACATAACGGCCGGGAAGAAACCACAACCCTGACTCTGATTCCCGATGTCGTCAGTCAATGTAATCTGCCGGTCATAGCTGCCGGCGGTATAGCCTCCGGAAAAGCCATGCTGGCTGCTTTCGCTTTAGGTGCTGCAGGTGTACAAATCGGTTCCCGCTTTGCAGTCGCGACCGAATCGTCCGCACATCAGGCATTCAAGCAAAGAGTATGGGATACCCCGGAAGGAGGAACGATGTTAGCATTAAAGAAAATCGCCCCGACCCGTCTCATTAAAAATGAATTTTACGAACAGGTAAAAGCATTGGAAGAAAAAGGCGCCGATACCGAAAAGTTAAAAGAATTACTAGGAAAAGGACGGGCTAAAATGGGTATTTTCGAAGGCGATATGAAGGAAGGCGAACTGGAAATCGGCCAAATTTCATCCATGCTTACCAAAGAAGAAAATGTGGAAGAAATTTTCAAAGCACTCCTTTCAGACTATAACAATACCCTGAAAACACTGAAATCTGATAATTTCCGGATGGAATAAGATAATCTTTCCTCCCTGAATTTCACATTTCCCAACTTTCAAATCTTTATTATGATTAAATTTTCACGCCATATTCTGGACAACGGTCTCACGTTGCTATGCAGCTACGATGCAGGTACTCCGTTCGTATCCGTCAACATATTGTACAAAGTAGGCTCCAAAAACGAAAACGCCGATAAAACGGGCTTTGCCCATCTTTTTGAGCACCTGATGTTCGGCGGCTCGCTCAATATACCGGATTTCGACCGGGAAATACAGCTTGCCGGCGGAGATAGTAATGCTTATACGACAAATGACTATACAAACTATTACATCACCGTCCCGGCTGCCAATATTGAAACCGCTCTCTGGCTGGAATCCGACCGTATGTTGAACCTGAATTTCTCTCCGCAGAGCCTGCATGTTCAGCAACAAGTCGTTACGGAGGAATACAAGCAACGTTACCTGAATGCACCATACGGAGATATCTGGCTGCGTTTGCGACCGCTGGCCTATAAAGTACATCCCTACCGCTGGCCTACGATCGGTATGTCGCTCGGGCACATCGAACAGGCTACATTGGAAGACGTGAAAGATTTTTTCAATAAATACTATACTCCGGACAATGCGATCATCAGCATTTGCGGCAATATAACCGAAGATAAAGCAGTAGCGCTCGTAAAAAAATGGTTCGGCGATATTCCTCCCGCCCATTACAGAAAACCCTTGTTGCCGGCAGAACCGAAACAACAGGAAGCCCGGAGACTTGTTCTGGAAAACAACCCGGTACCTGCCGATATGATCTGGAAAGTATACCACATGGGAAATCGTTTATCCGAAAATTTTTACCACTGTGACATCATCTCCGATATCTTATCCAACGGACAGTCATCACGCCTTTATCTCCACCTGATCAAAAACAGCGGCATTTTCTCGGATGTCGATGCTTATGTCAGCGGTGATACCGACCCGGGCCTGTTTATTTTCAGCGGTAAACTATCCGAAGGTGTTTCTGTTGAAGAAGCGGAAAAAGCGATGGAATCGGAATTGGAACATTTTATCAGTGATCCGATTTCCGAACGGGAACTACAAAAAATCATCCACAAAACGGAAGCCCGGATTTGCTACAGCGAGATCAGCTACCAAACCAAGGCCGGCAATCTGGCTTTCTTTGAATTTTTAGGAGACGCCGGGCTTATCAATTGTGAAAACAAAAAATACGAAGGGATCACCGTCGACAAATTAAAAAATACCGCCCGGGAATTATTCCGGCCGGAAAACTCATCGACACTGATTTACCGAAAAAAATAAATAATCCGACAAGCATTTAATCTTTTTATCCCATGAATATCAATCGAAAAATAAGTCCGGTAATCTCTGAATTAAGTGTTCCCACCCTTCTTTCATACACCCGTGAGACTTTTGCAAACGGAACGGAAGTGATCTGGGTACACGATCCCAATCAGGAAGTATTCAAAATGGACATAACTTTCGATGCAGGTGCATACTATCAGCCTCAGCCTTTAACAGCCTCCGCTACGATCAATATGCTGAATGAAGGCACAAAACGACACAGCTCCTCCCAAATAGCTGAAATTTTCGATTATTACGGAGCCTACACCGATTTCAACTCGGGTATGCACAAGGCCGAAGTCAATTTGTTTTCCATGAACAAATTTGCCGGAGAAACCATCCCGGTAGTAGCGGAACTGATAACCGAAAGTACGATTCCGGCCAACGAACTGGAAATATACCTTCGGAACAAATTACAGCAATTCAGGATAGAAAAGCAAAAAACAGCCTGGCTGGCCCGGAAAGAAATGTACCGGGTAATGTTCGGTACACGACACCCTTACGGCAATCAAATCTCCGAACAGGATTATACCCGGATAACCCCCGAATTGATCCGTCAATTCTATACCGCAAGAATCCTGAGCGGTAAAAGCCGGATAATACTCTCCGGTAATATCACGGAAACAATACGGAAACGGGTACAGGAATCATTTGCCATCTCCAACCGGCCGGTAAACGATTTACCGGAACCGGAACATGTATTCGAACCGGCAAAACCGGGCCGGTATCATATCGAAAAAGCCGATGCCGTACAAACCAGCATCCGGATCGGCAAAAAAGGTGTCGGTCTGGCAGACAAGGACTACGCCGGCTTTCTGCTGCTAAACACGGTGTTGGGCGGCTATTTCGGTTCCCGCCTGATGTCCAACATACGGGAGGAAAAAGGCTACACCTACGGTATACAATCGTTTAATGTATCCCTTCCTCTGACAGCCTATTGGGGTATCAGCACCGATGTAGACAACAAACACACCCGGGCCGCTATCGACGAGATATTGAAAGAAATCGAAAAGATCAGGCAGGAACCGATTCCTTCGGACGAATTAAACCGGGTTAAAAGTTTTTTTTATGGAGACTTGTTACGGGAAATCGACGGTGTTTTCTCTCAGGCAGATTCCCTGAAACAGAAATTAATCTACGGCAAAGACAACCGTTTCTATATCGACATTATCGACCGGGTAAAGCACTGTACTCCTGACGAACTACAGGAATTAGCCCAACGTTATCTGGATCCGGCAGAATTATACATTGTTACCGCAGGAAAAACAATATAAACCAAAACCGATGCCATGAAAAACATTTTTCTTTTATTATTGCTCTCCGTAAGCTTCACCTTACAAGCGCAGAATCATGTGGCCAAAGACAGCACATTTGAGCAATTACGAACTTTAATCGAAAGCGGGAACTTCCGTATCGAGGTAAACCGGGCATATCCCTCCGGAGGCCGGAGTGTCGACCTGTTTTCCAACCGGGGTTTTGTTAACGTAAAAGATTCCGTTGCCACAGGTTTCTTTCCTTTTTTCGGACGGGCCTATTCAGCTCCCCTCAACGGAGAAGGAGGAATAGAATTCAATGCACCCATGAAAAAAATTACCCTGACCGTAAAAAATAAAAAGAAGAACAAACGTATTCTATACCATTTTCAGGTAAAAGGGACAAACGACACGTATGACATTTATGTAGACGCTTCTGCAAGCGGCAGTTGTATGGTATCTGTACGAAGCAACCAGAAAAGTCATATTTCTTACAGCGGGGATGTCTTCCCACTTCCGGAAAAAAGTTCCAAACCTTAAAAATCACTTCATCGTATACGGAGAAAAAACTCCGTAACGATGAAACTTATCCTGCTTCTCTCTTTATTTTACATCTGTCAGTATTCCTACGGACAGAACGAAACCGAACGTATACAGAACGACTTTCAAAAAACCAAAGAAATCGTCGACGGCAATCATTTCAAAATCGTTTTCAGCATCGCAACGCCTTTAAGCGGTGTCAATGTTCGTATTGACAGTGCCTGGGTAGCTGTAAACGGAAAAAAAGCCTCCGGTTATCTCCCTTACTACACCGGAAATTACGGTTTCTCCATGACCGGAAATAAAGGTATTCTTTTCGACAACGAAATGCTCAACCGTACAGAAAAAATCAAAGGCCGGAAGGTAAAAAAAGCCATCAAATACAGTTTCGATATTGTCGGTAAAAACGATATCTACCGGCTCGAAATGGATATTCAATACGACAGAACCTGCTATCTTTATGTAACCAGCAACCGTCGTAGTCCGATCTCTTACATAGGTACCATTTATAAAACCGGCAGCCAATAACCGCCGGTTTTATATCCCGATTTTTTCTTTCAGGCAATTGAAACGCCCAATCCAAAACCGTACATCCGTAATCTATCTTTACAATTTCATCCGTTCATCCATACAGGCAGCAGCCCGGCGGCCATCCCCCATAGCCAGGATTACCGTAGCCCCCCCCCGGACAATATCGCCTCCGGCATACAAGCCCGGGATATTGGATTCCATCGTATTTTCGTCTACGACGATCGTTCCTTTTCTGGACACTTCCAATCCCGGTACCGAGTTCGGAATAATCGGATTCGGAGAAACACCGACAGCTACGACTACGACATCGGCATCGATCAGATATTCCGATCCTTCCACGGCTACCGGACTCCTCCGTCCGCTCTCATCCGGCTCTCCCAATTCCATTTTCTGCACCTTCACCTGTTTTACCCGTCCCTGCTCGTCCTGAATATATTCAACCGGATTCGTCAGTGTAATAAATTCACACCCTTCCTCCTTGGCATGTTTTACCTCTTCGATACGGGCAGGCATCTCCGCCTCACTCCGCCGGTATACGATCATAGCCTTATCCGCCCCCAGGCGAAGGGCTGTACGCACCGAATCCATAGCCGTATTTCCACCACCGACGACAACCACATTTTTCCCCCGGAAGACAGGTGTATCGGCATCCTCCTGATCGGCACCCATCAAATTAACCCGTGTCAGGTATTCATTGGATGACAACACCCCGTTCGCATTTTCTCCCGGAATATTCATAAAACGCGGCAATCCGGCTCCCGAACCGACATAAAATCCCCGGAATCCTTCGGCTTTCAGGTCTTCGATTGACGCTGTCTGACCAACAATAAAATTCGTAATGAATTTTACCCCCATTTGTCCCAAATTATCAATCTCTACATCTACAATCCGGTTGGGAAGACGAAATTCGGGTATACCGTACTTCAAAACACCTCCGATTTCGTGAAGGGCTTCGAATACCGTCACATCGTATCCCCGCTTGGCCATATCTCCGGCAAACGACAGTCCGGAAGGCCCGGAACCGATCACAGCTACTTTCATTCCATTGGAAGCAGCCACTTCAGGCACGGAAATATGTCCGGACTCCCGTTCGTAATCAGCGGCAAAACGTTCCAGATAACCGATCGCTACCGGATCTTTTTTCAATTTCTGCAAATAAAAACATTTCGACTCGCATTGCTTTTCCTGGGGACATACCCGACCGCACACAGCCGGTAAAGCACTCGTCTGCTTTAATACAGCCGCCGCTTCCCCTATTTCTCCCCGTTCTATATTTTTGATAAATCCCGGAATATCAATTCCGACGGGGCAACCTTCCATACAAGTCGGATTGACACAATCCATACAACGGGAAGCTTCCCGGCGGGCCATTTCTTCGGTTAAACCGGTATTTACTTCCAAACGCTGGCTTTTTACACGTTCCGAAGCCGCTCTTTCAGGCATCTTCACCCGTTCGATCTCCGTTCTTGCTTTACCCTTTATTTCTTCCCGGAGTTTCTTTCTCCAATCTGTATTTCTATCGCTTACGCTCATATATTCTAAATTTAAATCCCAAACGACGTCAACTTTCGGTTATCCGTAATCCAAGATTATTATATATGTTTCATTTTTTCAGTCTCTATATTCTTATATCCTCCCAATCTCGACATCATCTCATCGAAATCAATCTGGTGTGCATCAAATTCAGGGCCATCGACACAAGTAAATTTCGTTTTTCCGCCGACAGTTACCCGACAGGCACCGCACATCCCCGTACCATCCACCATAATAGCATTCAAACTCGCAATTGTCGGAATATCATACTTCTTTGTCAGTAAGGCACAAAATTTCATCATAACTGCCGGTCCGATCGTCACGGCCAAATCCACTTTTTCCCTTTGGATCACTTCCTCCATGCCTTCCGTAACCAATCCTTTCCGGCCGTAGCTACCGTCATCCGTCATCACAATTACCTCATCCGAATATCGTCTGATCTCATCTTCCAGTATAACCAAATCTTTATTGCGGGCCGCAATAACCGAAACCACCCGATTCCCGGCTTCTTTAAATCCCTGAACAATAGGCAGTAAAGGAGCAACACCGACACCTCCGCCACAAGCGAGCACTGTTCCGACCTTCTCGATATGAGTCGCTTTACCCAGCGGGCCGACCAAATCCGTAATATAATCCCCCTCGTTCAGATCACATAATTTTGTCGAAGAAACCCCCATCTTTTGAATAACCAAAGTAATACTTCCGCGCACGGTATCCGCCTCTGAAATCGTCAAAGGAACACGTTCGCCCCGTTCTCCGACCCTCACAATTACAAAATTTCCCGGCTTACGGGCCTTGGCAATCAACGGAGCCTCCACTTCCAGTTGTATGACCCGGTCAGAAAAATGTCTTTTTTTCAAAATTTTATTCATAGTTTTCTATCGGTTATAGTTTTTATCGTCTATATACAGTTGTTCAGACTTACAAAAATAAGTGGTATTTTTAACCTTACAAGTCTTCCGTAAATTTATTTTTAATTTATCCTCTTTGATTTACGCTTCCGGAAGAATCACAAAACCGTTCTGATTTTTAATTGTGCATTCCAACCGCATTTCCGGTCTTATTCCCTATTTTTAATTCTCCGGATATTCTGATTGTTATCTTCCAACCGGAATAAATAAAAACGGCTGCCCGACAAAAGCAATTTTAAAATATAAAACGCCCGAAAAGGAAAACCGGAAGACAGAAAACAAAATTTAAAAAATAAAATCCTCAGATAAAATCGTACATTTGCCGTATCGTTATTTATGAAAATCCATGCCGGACAATCTCATCGACAAAACCGGCAAAACCATTTCAGAAATAAACAAAACAACACGGAAAACCATGGCAAATAAAAAAGACAGAATCAATATCGTATATTCGACCAATCCCGATTTCAACTACGAATACAATCAGGAAGAAGCACAGGAAACCCTGAGTCCGGAAAAGCAAAATTTACGGGTAACACTGGACACCAAACAACGGGCCGGCAAAGTTGTCACACTGGTTCAAGGGTTTGTGGGTACGGAGAATGACCTGAAAGAACTCGCCAAACTACTGAAAAACAAATGCGGAGTAGGCGGCAGCATCAAAGACGGAATCATCATCATCCAGGGAGCCTTACGGGATAAAGTCCTGGCCATCCTCCAGGCCAACCGCTACCGCGCCAAATAAATTCAAGATTGTAGGTTTCGGATCGACGATTTGAAATTATCCCCACAATTCCCCTTAAATCTTTATGCTTCCAAATCTTCATCTCTGTTTAACACATCCTGTTACTTCCAAAATATAGAATATTTTATTCAAACGAAAAAAGAGATCGAAAAACAAAACTTCCCGATCTCTTTTTGATTTAAAACAGCTCTATAAACTACAGTTTAATTAAAAATTTTATCACCTTCAATTAAAAAGATAGACTGATACTTTTACGTATTTCTTTATTTCCAACCGAAACCATAATGCAAATAAAAACATACTTATCATCAGGATCCGAATTCTTAATCAAACAGAGATAACAAATAAGATATAACAGTTTAGAATATTATCATCAGAAACTCTCTTAATTCAGTTCAAATATATGTTCCTCAAAAACTATCCATAATTTACAAAAGCAATTGGAATCCTAATTTTGCTTTTTATTACCTCCTCCGAAAACAATACCAATGGAACATCCCCAAAAACTATAATCAGTCCTTAACAAACGATATTCAAATGTAACCCGGGCATGATGAAAAAACTCTGCTCCGATACGGGGATTTACACAATACGACTTCTCAACAACTCTATCGTTATCAATATCTATCGCTGCTAAACCGATTCCCAAACCGACAAAAGGATTGACTTTCTTACCTTGTCGGAAATTATAATCGGCAACCGGTTGGATAATAACATTCCGATATATTGTCTCCGAATTATCATTATTATTCAACCGTTCGTAAGCACCGACAAAAAGTTGCATTCCGAAATCAAAACATGCCTTGTAATTATAACGCATTTCCATAAATACATTTAATCCTGTCCGCACATCTTCTCCCTTTTGTTTCTGTATTCCCCAATTCGGTCCTATAGCTACTTCAAACTCAAATGGGGTAACAGTCTCCTGAGAAAAAGCAATAACAGGAATTAATACCAAAAACATAATAATTATTTTCATAGTGATCATATATTTAATCTCCTGTATAAATTCTGGCAGCTCTCCATTTCCCATTCCATTTAGCTGCCCCGTACACACAACCACGCTCGATATGGGCTCTATAAGGCTGACTATAACTTACAGAAGCATAAGCTATATTAGGATATAATTGTACTCCAACGGTATAACTTCCCGACCACCATGAGGTATCGAAACGATATACTTCCCTGCCGTCATTACGAGTATAACGCTCAATCTGAGGTATTACAACACGCAGGAAATTATCTTTCGGTTTGGGTTCACGGGTAAAGACCTGATATATATACAGGAGATACTCACCAAAACAAACAGACAGACAATCCCAAAATACTTTACTCCACCACACATTTTGTTACATATTTGGGATTAGGAGATTCCTTAATTTTACAAATATAAACTAAAATACCTATACTCCAACAACTTTATTTGTACAATTATAATCAAATAACTATACATTGGTAAATATTCCATTCAGTGATACACATAAAAATGTCATGCTGAACTTTGCCGGTAATTTTTTGTTTTATGGAAAAAATAAAAACGAGGTCCCTTTTCAGAGATCTCGTTTTAATGTGAAAAGCAGGCTTGATTAAACTGCTTTATTATTGTATCTGCACCGGATTACAGCCATTTTACTAAGGCGAAATCCTGACGGTGAGGCAGTAACGGATTTTTCGGATAAATACGCAATGCCAGATTGAGTACTCCCGGAGCATCGGCTGTCACATCGATATGATAAACAGCTTTTCCATCCTCCTGGGATACCGGTGTAAAATCGTGTTTCTCGCGAATCACCAGCTTGTCGTTATGTTGTTCGGCAGCTACCAGTTCCACACCTACATCTTCCATGGAAAGATCTCCGATTTCCAACGTCACTTTCCCCCAATACGATTTTCCGAGAGCGATGATCTGCTTGGAACGGCTCGGGATATCGAGGCTTACAATTTCAATGTTATCCCACTCCTGACTGACTTTTTTCTTCCAGGTTGCAATGTCCGTAGCCATAGCGAAATTATCGGCAATCATCTGATGATACCGCTCGGACATCGGAATATAGTATTGATTTTCGTAGTCGATCAGCATCCGGTTTGTGGTAAAATTAGAAGCCACTTTAGCGATCGTATTTTTGATGTAGCTGATCCAGCGCGGTGACATGCCGGCTGCATTCTTATCGTAGAACAAAGGAGCGATATCGTCGTCGATGATGTTATATATCATTTCAGAATCGAGTTCATCCTGATAAGCCTGGTTTTCATACGTCCGCTCCATCGGCAACATCCATCCGGCATCCGGACGATACCCTTCTACCCACCAGCCGTCGAGTACACTGAAATGCATAACGCCGTTCATGGCGGCTTTTTCCCCACTGGTACCGGAAGCTTCCTGGGGACGGGTAGGCGTATTCATCCATACATCCACCCCTTGTACCAGATTCTTCGCTAAATCCATATCGTAATTCGGCAAAAACAACACCTTACCGATGAATTTCGGATGTTTGGAGATTTCCACAATCCGTTTTATCAGATCCTGTCCTGCTTTATCGGCCGGATGCGCTTTACCGGCAAATATAAACTGTACCGGATGTTTCGGATTATTCACGATCTCATCCAGGCGGTCCAGATTCCGGAACAACAGATGAGCCCGTTTATAGGTAGCAAAGCGACGGGCAAAACCGATTGTAAGGATATCGTCACGCAATGTATCGTGAATCTCGATCACCTGACGCGGTGTAAAATAAGAAGCTGCCACGCCATTGGTCAGCATATGCTTGATATGGTCGATCAGACGCTTGCGCAAACTGTTACGCACCTGGAATACCGTTTCGTCGGGCACTTTATAGATTTCCTCAAAGCAACTCTTATCGTAATGGTGTGTCTGGAAAGCCTCTCCGAATATACGGGATTCGATCTTCTTCCATTCCGGAGCCGTCCATGTCGGATAGTGTACTCCGTTGGTTACATAGCTAATGTGCAATTCTTCCGGGAAATAACCGGGCCACAAGCCTTTGAAAATATCCCGGCTTACCTCACCGTGCAACCAGCTTACGCCGTTTACTTCCTGCGACAAGTTGGCCGCCAGGAAGCTCATCGAAAACTTCTCGTTCGGATCGGCTACATTGATCTTACCCAGTCCCAACAACTGCTCCCAACTGATTTTCAATCGATCGGCATAATGGGAAATGTAAGTACGCAACATGTTTTCAGAAAAAGCATCGTGTCCGGCAGGCACAGGCGTATGGGTCGTAAACAAAGAAGACGAACGGACAACCTCCATGGCTTCTGCAAACGACAGATTCTGTTCCGTAATATACTCTTTCAAGCGTTCGAGTCCGGTAAAAGCCGCATGTCCTTCATTGCAATGATAAGTCGAAGCTTCAATACCCAGTTTACGCAATGCCTGAATACCACCGCATCCCAGCAATAACTCCTGTTTCAGACGGTTTTCCCAATCTCCGCCGTACAAATGGTGTGTAATGGAACGGTCTTCCTGTAAATTATCCTCAAAATCGGTATCCAACAGATAAAGCTCAATCCGGCCCACATCTACCCGCCACATCCGGGCATATACGTTACGTCCCGGAAATACCAGGCTGACGGTCAACCAATTTCCGTCTTTATCCCGCACCGGCGTTACGGCAATCTTCATAAAATCCTGCGCCTCGTATTCGGCTTCCTGATCCCCCATTGCCGATAATTTCTGGGTAAAATAACCGTATCGGTACAACAGGCCGACAGCCGTAATTTTAGTGCCTTTATCACTGGCTTCTTTCAGATAGTCACCGGCCAGGATTCCAAGCCCTCCTGAATAAATCTTAAGGGAAGTATGCAAACCGTATTCCATACTGAAGTATGCGACTCCGGCCCCGCTCATATTCTCTTTAGCAGCCATATACGCCTTAAAATGCTCGTACACCGTCTGTAATTTACCCACAAATACCGGGTCGTTTTCCAATTCTTTGTAACGGCTCAACGAAATCTTATCCAGCAAAGCAATCGGATTGTGACCGCAAGCCCGCCACTGGTCGATATCGATACTCCGGAAGAGTTCCCGGGCTTCATCATTCCAACACCACCAAAGATTTTTCGCCAGTTCCTCGAGAGCTATCAGTTTTTCGGGTATCGAGCGATGAATCATCACACTCACCCAATGCGGGGTATTTACCGAAAGTTGTTTTTCTATATAAGAAACCTGCTCATTGACCGTAGCCGGCATATCTTTCAACCGGTCGTTTACACGATTCAAGGCAATCTCATACGCTTTTTTATAATATATGATCAGGTTATCCCACAAAGCAATCCGCGAAACATCCTTTGCATTCTCCTTATTATTCAATACCTCCTGACCACTTTGCAGGCTATATGATTTAATCCGTTCTGCAATTGCATCGATAACGGTATCGCTGTTTCCGTCTTCCCGGTGAATAACGTCTATCCCGGGATGATCCATATTGTAATGTTCTTTTACCCACAAACCGAAACCGGCCAAAGTCGTCGTAATCGTCGGCACTTTAAAGGCAAGGCTCTCAAGCGGAGTATATCCCCACGGTTCATAATAAGAAGGGAATATCGTCAAATCCATTCCAATCAGCAAATCGTAATAAGGCATATTGAAAATACCGTCGTCTCCGTTCAGATAACTCGGCACAAAGAATACTTTCACCATATCCCCTTCCCCGTTATACAATTTCTGCATCCGGATATTGTTCAGCACAGGATCGTGCATCGGATCGGTGAGGTAATGCGTAAGATAAGGATCGCCTACATTTACCGGTGAATTCGGAGTTTCCATATTGTGCTGCAAGTCCTTATTCGGACCGTTTTGTCCGGCAGGCACCAATACAAATGCCAAGACTTCCCGGCTTGTCCCGTGCTTCCGGTTCAAACGCCCCAAGGCTTCGATAAATACATCTATTCCCTTATTTTTAAACTCATACCGGCCGCTGATTCCGACAATCAAGGCATTGTCCGCCACCGGACGCCCCAATATGGCTTGGGCCACCTGCAAAAATTTTTCCCGGCCGGCTTCTCTTTTCTTCTCAAATTCAGAATCTTTCGGGGTAAATACGTTTTCAAATCCGTTCGGAGTAACAATATCTACCTCTTTATCCAGAAAATAAGCACATTCCGTCGCCGTAATTTCACTTACAGTCGTAAAACAATCCGCATTTTGGGCAGCGGTTTTTTCCAACGACTGTTTGGACACGACATTAAAGCGTCTGGCCAGTTCTTCCGGCACGTAATTTTTCATCTCACTGTACAACGGCAAGTTATTTCCGGCCACACAACGTCCCAATACTGTAGCATGAGTTGTAAACACACAACCCACTTGCGGCATGGCATATTTCAGATACAACAAACCGGTTCCTGTCATCCATTCGTGAAACTGCGCAATAATCCGCTGCCGCATCGTCGTATTGAAACGTACAAAACTTTCAATCACTTTTCCCGAAGCATACCCGAAAAGTGCCGGTTCGATATAATCCCACTGTCCGCTGATGGAGTCCAACTTATATTTTTCCCAAAAAGAAGAAAATATCGCATCTTTTTGTGTAATAAAAGTCGTAAAATCAACCAAAATCACGATCGGTTGGCCGGCCACATTCCAGCGTCCCACCTTGATACGCAACCCCTCCTGGGCCGCTCTAAGCCGCCAGGATCTGAACAAACGGGGATCATCGATAAATTCCGGATTCTGTTCCGTATATCTCCACACATCCGGACCGATTAAAATATGGCTGTTGCTGTATTCTTTCACCATATTCAATGCTTTCGTCGAAATCACGGTATGTATTCCTCCGACCTTATTACAAACTTCCCAACTTACCTCAAACAAATAGGCAGGATTCTTTAATTTATTGTTATCCATAATATTATATTTTACTTCAAGTGAGCGCAAAGGTATAAAAAAATAATTTTTGAACCACAAATCACGACTGAAAAGGAAGCTTAAAAATAGAAGCCAAGGAATAAGCGGCCTTACAGCCTTCTCATTCCCTGGCTTCCTCTATATCTCCCTTCAACTCATTCTCACTTTTTCTTCGTCTTTTTTACTTCAGATTCTACTTTTTTACCCGTCGTTTTCCGGGTTGTTTTTCCTTCCTCTTTTTTTACAGTTGCCGCTTTCTTCGTCACTTTGGCAGCCTGCGGCTCTGCCACTTTTTTAGCTACCGCCTTTGCCGGTTTCCCCTTCTTCTCGTCTTCCTCATCAACCCGGGCAATAAAATCACTCAATACATTCATGTAATTGATAAATGCCTCATAAGGTGAATCGTAAGGCGTAAAGTACTGATGCACAATTCCGTCGGCAAACAGCTTGGTACACATATAGTAAAAATGATCGCTGGCTTGCAGGCACTTGTAATCGTCGTTCAAAACCGGATCTTTCAACGCTTCTACCTTATGACGTATTTTGTACAATTCTTCAAAAGCTTCCATCTGTAATTCATTTCCCAGCCAAGCTGTCAGATCCCGTTCTTCATCCGCCCAGGAAATTGCAAAAGGAACGTGCAAAGGAGCCACCGGTAAATGTTTGGCAACCACTTCACGGGGTGTTAGAAATTCGAATGAACCGGTCGATAATACCTGTTCCGGCAAATTATATATAAAATCGAAAATTCCGGTATCAGAACTCTGATGTTCGCCCAAAGTCTCATAATCCATAAACAGATTGACAACATCGTCATCCTTTACAGCCTCACTCAGCCAACCGGTATATTTATCAGCACTCAAAGGCCATTCACTCCAGGATTTATCAGAAAAACGAAATGCTATATCATCGCTCAACCGGAAATTTTTCAACAATAATTTCAATTTAGGATTCAAGGCATTCGTATAGACATAATTAGGACTCTTCCAACCGAGAATATGTTTGGCTCCTTCGGTCAACATCGTCGTATATCCCATATGCGCTACCATTTCTCCGATCTTGTCCGAATATACCAACTCCGTATTCCGGAAGGTCACAGGGGTATAACCGAACAGTTTTTTAATCAGGTCGGCATGCATCTTTACCTGCAATTTGAATTCTTTCTCATCCACTAAACTTGCCAGAGAATGTGAATAAGTTTCGGCCAGAAATTCTACACATCCGGTTTTTGCCAATGCCTTAAAACTATCGATCACTTCCGGTGCGTATTTCTCAAACTGTTCGATTGCCAAACCGGATATGGAAAAAGTAACCTTAAAATTTTTTCCATATTTTTTTATCAGATCCAGCATCATCCTATTAGCCGGTAAATAACAGCGTTTAGCTACTTTTTGGGTAATAGTCCGATTGGCGAAGTCATCATAATATTCATGACTCTTACCGATATCAAAAAAGTGATATTTTTTTAAGCGTACCGGCTGATGAACCTGAAAGTACAAGCATAATGTCTTCTTATCCATAATATTATCAATTTATTGTTTATTTCGTATTGGTTCCCCCGTGATAAAAGCCTGTCTCCCTGTTGTTTTATTTCTTTACGTCTTCGTATATTTGCTTCAATAAATAAGCTGCATTTTCCCATTTCAGCGTATTTACTTCTTCCAAACCGCATCTTCCTGACATTTGCGATAATGCCGGATATTTCAGCAAACCGTAAATAGCATCTGCCAATGCGTCCACATCCCAGAAATCGACTTTCAAAGCATGTTTCAACACTTCCGCTACTCCGGATTGTTTGGAAATAATGGTCGGCACTCCGGAACGCATAGCTTCCAGCGGAGATATTCCGAACGGTTCGGAAACAGAGGGCATAACATATACGTCACTCTGAGCAAACATTTTCTGTACATCCTGTCCCCGGAGAAATCCCGTAAAATGAAAATGAGTAGCCATTCTCAATTTAGCGACCCTTCGGATGGAACGATTCATCAAATCCCCGCTTCCCGCCATTACAAAACGTACATCCGGATATGCCTTCAGTACTTTGTGGGCAGCTTCGATAAAATACTCCGGTCCTTTCTGATATGTGATACGTCCGAGGAAGGTAACGACTTTTTCCTTCACTCCGCGTTCCACATTCATATCTTTATACGACTGAAAATCAACAGCGTTATGTACAGTCACCACTTTTGCCGGATCTATTCCATAACGATTGACAACAATATTACGGGTCAGGTTACTTACTGTAATCACCCGATCGGCCGCAAGCATACCCTGACGTTCCAGATCAAACACCAACTGATTCACGTTTTCTCCGCTACGGTCGAATTCGGTAGCATGCACATGAATCACCAAAGGTTTTCCGGATACTTTCTTAGCAGCAATTCCGGCTGCATAAGTCAGCCAGTCGTGAGCATGTATAACATCAAACTGCTGCTGACGGGCGATAGTCGCAGCCACAATAGCATAACGGGCGACTTCTTCCATCAGGTTTGCCCCGTATTTACCCGAAAATGTATACTTATTCTTAAAACCGATACGATTTTCCTGATGACCGGTTTTCAACTGCTCGTTCACTTCTCTCTCAAAACGTTCCGGATCCATGTATGGAATCAGGTTCGACCCGATCTCCATAAAATTGATATTCTTCCAGTATTCCTCGATATCGACAACGTCGAACAAAGCTTCTACATCACTTGCATTGATAATTCTGGCGGCGCTCTGATCCTCATCCCCACTGGCTTTCGGCATCACAAACAAAACCTCAACACCCTGCTTGGCAAGCCCTTTCGTCAATCCCAAACAGGCAGTTCCCAATCCCCCGGCAATATGAGGCGGGAACTCCCAACCGAACATTAAAACTCTTGTTTTCATATATTCCTGATTTCTGATAATTAACAACCTTTATTTCTTCTTTCCCTTCGAAGCGCCCTTCTCAAACTTATGGATCAACGCCAGTCCTCTGAGAATTTCCCCAACACTCCAGGCCTGCGAGATGCAACCGTTAGGTGCATAAGGAGGATTACCGTCATATACTTCCGACACGGAACATACACCGTACAGAGTCATGTCTTCCTCAAAGCCGGCAAGCAATTCTTTCGCCTTAGATGCAAAAGACGTGCCATACAGCCTGAAATTAGCCTCAATATACGGTCCCGTCAACCAAGGCCATACCGTTCCCTGATGATAAGCTTCGTCCCGATCGGGCTGGCTTCCGCCATACAATCCCTTGTAATTGGGATTTTTCGGCGACAAGGTACGTAAACCCCTCGGGGTCAACAACTCTCTCTTTACAACGTCCAGAATCTTCCGCTTCATTTCATCAGTCAGCATGGAATATTCCAACGAACAGGCAATGACCTGATTCGGACGTACGAATATATTTTGTCCCTCCTGGCTTACATAATCAGCCAGATACTCTTTTTCTTCGTTCCAGAATATTTTCAGGAAACTGTCTTTTATACGCTCGGGCATCTGTTCCCAGGCATTCACAAATTTCGTGTCTCCGGCCTCTTGTGCCAATTTTAAGGTATAGCAAACGGCATTATACCACAAAGCATTGATCTCAACCTGATAACCGCCTCTCGGAGTTACCGGACGTCCATTTACGATGGCATCCATCCAGGTCAATGCTTTACCGGGCTCATCCGCCCATATCAAACCGTTCTCATGCATCTGCACATAGGCATTGACTCCTGCACGATAGGCCGTCAGGATAGATTTCATCCTGGAACCGTAATTTTTCCAAATCAATGCCGTATCACCGATTGCCTCGCCGTATTCCTGCAATGCCTTAAAATACCACATCGGAGCATCTACGGAATTGTAGGCGGCATTCTTGCCTTTTCCGACATTCGGGAACAATCCGTTGCACAACTGACGCGACATGGTATCGAGTACGTCTTTACACGTCCTGGTATCCCCGGCAGCAGACAATGTTACGCCCGGCAAAGCGATAAATGTATCCCGTCCCCAGGCTCCGAACCACGGATAACCGGCGATAATCTCCGTATCTTTCCCCTCTTTTACGACAAACTGGGAAGCTGAATATTTCAAACAATTCACAAAACTGTTTCGGGGAGCACGGGCATCAACCAGCTTCTGAAATTTACTCTTCAGCCTGCCCGTTGCTGCAGGTACGGTGGAAGCCGAGAAAATAATACTTTCCCCCTTCTTGATCGGTACTTCAAAATAGCCCGGTACAAATAAATCTTCCCGGAAGTCATATCCCCGGTTTTCTTCTTCCATATACTCGATATTCTTATACCAATCCGGGGTCGCAACAAACTCATTCCCCTTGCTCAACTGCATATGCAGGTAAGGGAAACCGTTATATAATTTAGAACGGATGCCGTTTTCTACCAACTCATATTTCGTATTGGCCATCATATTGGCCTTACACAGGCTATTCACATTGCGATATGCCAGGAACGGCTTCAGACGAAGTAAGGTTTCCGAATGGGCATCCACCAATGTATAACGGATAACGACCTGATCTTCATTATGCACCAGTACAATCTCTTTCTTCAAAACCACACCGCCGACCCTGTATGTCAGAGTATATACCGGCTCATATTCAAAATCAACAATATATTTATGTCCCCTGGGCTCATAATTACCCGGATATTTATGAATACCGAGATTAAAAGCCTGTCCGTGTTGTATCACAGTTTCATCCAGGGAAGACAATAACACGTGGTTCTCATTGTTGAACTCCTCGATAGGTACAATCAACAATCCATGATATTTTCGGGTATTACAGCAAATAATTGTGGAGGACATATAGCCACCCGCCCGGTTTGTTGCGAGAACCTCACGCTTCAGTGAATATTCCAGATTCACCAATTCATCTTTGTTAAATTTTAAATAGGCCATAATGAAATGATATCTTTTAATTTATTTTGATCTCGGTTATTAATCCTGTAATTTCAATACCAAAGCCGAACGGGCCGGTAAATATATGCTCATCTGATTTCCGTCACTCTCATCATACAATGTAAAATGTGCTGTTTTCTTATCGATCCGGCCGAATCCGTCGAATAACGTATCGTCAGTATCCAGTACATCCACGTATTTCCCCGGCTGTGTCCCGAAACGGTAATCGGAAAAAGACCGGGTCGGATTGAAATTAAAGGCCAGTACCAGACTTCCTCTGGAAAAAATCAGAATTTGCCTCTCATTATCCCTCACCATCGGTTCCGGACGATACCGGAATATTTTCTCCTTTTTCACCAACTTCAACATGGCCTTATCGAAAGCATTCAGATAACGGTAACGCAAATTGTCATCATCAACCAGATGCCATAACCGGCGTGCATGTTCATAGCTCCAGCCATTCCCTTCCCGGGGAAAATCAATCCATTCCGGATGTCCCCATTCATTTCCCATAAAATTCAGATAACCGTCTCCGGCGGTTGTAATCGTCAGCAAACGGATCATTTTATGCAAAGCCATTCCCCGGTCGACCACCATATTCCGCTGAAACACATTCATCGAAGAATAGATTTCCTTATCCAGTAAACGGAACAAAATCGTTTTATCTCCAACCATCGCCTGATCGTGGCTCTCGGCATAACTGACCGTATGCTCGTCCGCCCGTTTATTCGTCATCTGATAAAACAAATCCCCCACATGCCACTCTTCATCCTTCTTATCCTCAATCAATTTTATCCAGTAATCCGGGACTCCCATGCTCATCCGGAAATCAAACCCGATTCCCTCCTCCTCGATCGGGGCTGCCAATCCCGGCATCCCGCTCATATCCTCCGCAATCGTAACAGCATTCTTGTTGATCTGATGTATCAGCCGGTTGGCCATTGTCAGGTAAATAATCGCATCCTCATCCTGATTCCCGTCATAATAATATTTATACTCCGTAAAATCCCGGCCTAACCCATGATCCCAATACAACATACTGGTTATACCATCGAAACGGAATCCGTCGAAACGGTACTCCTCCTGCCAATATTTACAATTCGATAACAGGAAATTCAACACTTCATTTTTCCCATAATCAAAACAACGCGAATTCCAAAGCTTATGTTCACCCTGTTCCCCGGAATGGAAATACAGATCATATGCTCCGTCAAAACGACTCAATCCTTCCATCTCATTTTTTACGGCATGAGAATGGACAATATCCATAATCACGGCTATTCCCCGGCCATGTGCATCATCGATCAACCGCTTTAAATCCTCCGGTGTTCCGAAACGCGAACTCACCGCAAAAAAATTGGCCACCTGATAACCAAAAGAACCGTAATAGGGATGCTCCTGAACAGCCATCAATTGTATAGCATTATATCCCAAACCGGCCACCCGGGGCAGCACTTCATTCCGGAATTCTTCAAAGGTGGAAACACCCGGTTTTTCAGTACTCATTCCGACATGAGCCTCATAGATCAATGGATTTTTCAACTTTTTCGAAAAGTCATTCTGCCATTCATACACATGTTCAGGATACCATACCTCTGCCGAAAAAATCTTAGTCTGTTCGTCCTGCACAGCCCGGGTTGTATGACTCGGCAAACGTTCCCCATATCCTCCGTCCCACTCTACCCACAAACGGTATTTCATGCCATGCCGGAGCTGCCCGTCAACCAACGCAATCTCCCAATTTCCATTTCCGACAGGATACAAACGAAATTCTTCTTTCTTCTGCCAATCCGTAAAATCTCCGATCAGATAAAGAGCAGTCGCGTGCGGAGCCCATTCCCGAAAAACCCATCCCCCTTCTGTCCGATGCAAACCATAATACAGATATGAATTAAATGTATCCGCCAATTTCCGTTTTCCTTCGGTAAAACCAATCTCACGCAACACAAAGTTTTCATAACGCTTCCTGATTATGTTACGAAAGGGCTCAAGCAAAACATCTCGATCGGCAAAACTACATTTCATTTTTTTATCTGATAATTATATTCAAACTGTTTTATCAACCCATGGGTTCTTTTTAAAATAATTAAAAAAGATACACCATCTTTGACAAACTTTTATCTGCATACAAAAGTAATACATTTATAATAATATCAATTCCAATCACTCAACTAATTACGAATTTATTCGCGCATACGTTTCCTATACCTCTTTTCAATCTGTTTTCACATTATTAACATATTATACGACACTATGAGTAAAAATAACATTTAATATACATCACATCCTGCATCGGCAAGATCTGAAGTGCATTCGCAATATAACATTTATTAGTTTTATTTGCAAATTTTAAGTGTATTTTTATGTGCAAAATTTCCCGAATATTTGACTTTGATGACAAATACTACATATCATACTTGTAAATCAAATTATTATACAAACAAAAGTATTAATGAATTTTTAATATAATTTTACACAAAATCACATTACAATTTCATCGTAATTTATTCACCACTTATTACTAATTAAAATAATAAGGTTAAAATTTGATTTATACAAACGGAAAATAAGTTCGAAAAGTTTCTTTTCCAAGTTCATTTTCCAGGTTTTTAAATCGTTTTAACATTCTTTGATTTAAGACTATTTTCTGTAAATCACCAGTAAAGTATTCTGAAACATTCAAATACTTATGTTCACCTGAAAGCAACACAAACACTCAACGCATTTGCTTTTCTTCCCCCGTCCTCTTCCTGTAAAATACCAATATATCAGGATTTCAGATTCTTTCCGTTTCAGTCACATTTGTATATCTATAAAATGAAAAAACGGTATGATACGGAAAATTACCAAAAGCTTGTCTGCAAAAGATAAACTCACCCAAACTCCGGTTTATAGGTAAAGTATGAAAACAAGTGTGAAAAAAATAATATTTATTCTGTTCTCCCTATTTATTGCGATATCGGTACAAGCACAAGCCGGAAAAGTCGTTTCCTTTTCCGGCCGGGTCGTATCGGCGCAAACCCAAGACCCTCTCGAGTCGGCTACATTACAACTCTACTCTGAGAAAGGCGTCTTTTTCGGTACGACGACAGATGTAAAAGGAATTTTCCGGGTAAAAATCCCCACAGGCAAATACCGGGTTACCGTTTCTTACATCGGTTATAATTCCCTGACCCGAAATATCGAACTCGTCCGGAACGATTCGGTTACATACCATTTAGCCCTTTCCACCGAAAATCTGGACGAAGTTATTGTTACGGCTACCGAAGCTAAAGGCAGCAGCAGTACTACAAAAATCGACCGGGAAGCGATGCAGCACCGGCAACCCACGAGTTTCGGAGACCTGTTATCTCTTTTGCCCGGCGGTATGTCCGCCGTTCCCGCGATCGGTTCGGCTTCACTGATCATCCTGCGGCAGGCAGGTACGGCAGGAGAAGACTATGACATCAGTTCCCTGGGGACCGCTTTCCTTGTCGACGGCCATCGTCTGGCAACGGATGCCAATATGCAAAAAGTCGTCCAGATATCCGGTTCCAGTACAGACAGTCACAGCGCACTGGAATTTGCCAATCGCGGAATAGACATGCGTTCCCTGTCGACAGACCAGATCGAAAGCGTCGAAATCGTCAGAGGCTTGGCCTCTGTAGAATATGGAGACCTGACCAGCGGTTTGGTAAAAATCAATCGCAAAAAGGGATTCACTCCCTGGGAAGCCCGCTTCAAAGCCGATCAATACGGGAAACTGTTTGCTTTAGGAAAAGGTATTGAGTTTAAAAATCGCCGGTTAAGCCTCAATGCAGGACTCGATTACACCGATGCCCGCCCCGACCCCCGGGATGCCTTCTCTTCTTACAAACGCCTGACGGCCTCCATCCGTTTAAATAAACAGTGGGACATTACCGGTTATCGGTTGTCCTGGTCAATGACCGGTGATTATACCGGTTCTTTCGACGATCGGAAATCCGATCCGGAAATTACAAAACAAAAGGAAGACCGTTATAAAGCTTCTTACAATGCCCTCTCATTAGGAAATACCCTGCGTGCTGATTATAATCACGATCAGACGATAAAATTTCTGGAACTGACAACATCCCTGAGTTCTCAGACAGACAAAATCAAACAAACCAAAGTCGTCCAGCTGGACCGGGACCGGACCGTTCCGAACTCGCTCGAAGCCGGAGAACACGACGGCTTGTTTCTCCCCTATAAATACACTGCCCATCTGCTGGTCGACGGAAAACCTTTCCGGGCTGCCGCCAAACTAAAAACCGGACTGTCTTTTTCCGGACAGCGCATAACCCACCGGGTTCTTCTGGGAACAGAGTGGAGTATGGATAAAAACTACGGCCGGGGACAAGTATACGACATCAACCGACCGTTAAATCCGACGACGGCCTTACGTCCTACCTCATTTAGGGAAATTCCGGCAGGACACAAACTGTCCCTGTTTGCCGAAGACAATATAAACCTTTCTTTCGGAGCTCATCTTTTCAGATTTACAGCCGGTGTACGGGGGCAAATGCAAATGAATCTGAACCGACACTATCTGCTCCGGAATAAAATGTATTTCGATCCCCGGATTTCAGCCCAATGGCATTTACCCGCCATCGGTCCTAAAATAACTGCCGTATTATCCGGAGGCATCGGTTGGCAAACCAAAATGCCGACCTTACAACAATTACATCCCTATAAAATATATAACGACATCACTCAACTCAACTATTTCCATTTAAATCCGGACTACAGACGTATCAATATCCGGACGTATATTATCGATCCGACCAATTACGACCTCAAACCGGCCCGTAACCGCAAATGGGAAATTAAATCTGATCTTAGCTATGCCGGCAACAATCTGGTTGTCACTTATTTTCAGGAAGCTACACATTCCGGTTTCCGTTCATCTACCGAAGTCGCCCCTTACAGTTATAAAAAATACAACACCGACAATATCGATCCGAATGCCTTACAAGGACCGCCTGATCTGGTTGACTTGCAATGGCAAGCGGATACGATTCTGCAAAGCTACGGCAAAACCACAAACGGCAGTTCCCTGTTGAAAAAAGGAATAGAATTCCAGTTCGTCTCCCACCGGATAGAAGTATTGAAAACCAAACTGACCGTCAACGGCGCCTGGTTTCATACTACCTACAAAAATAGCCGTCCCATGTATTACTCTGTAAGTAAAGTGATCAACAACGTCGCTCTCAACGATAAATACATCGGTTACTACAACTGGAACGACGGATCTGTAAAACAGCAGTTCAATACGACATTCATACTGGATACCCGACTGAAACAACTGGGACTGACACTTTCCACCTGGATCGAATGCATGTGGTTCAGCAGCTCGCGGCGAATGCGGCAAAACGGTGTTCCCACAGCTTATATGGACGTTACGGGTACCCTACATCCCTATACCGAAGCCGACAGGGAAGACATATATAAAAAATGGCTGGTCCGGGAATACAATGACGAGTTATTCAAAAAAACGACAGAACCGTTTTACATGTATCTCAATTTCAAAGCCAGTAAGGATTTCGGGAAATACCTGAATCTTTCACTTTTTGTCGATCGGATACTCGACTATACACCGGATTATGATTCAAACGGTTACACGATACGGCGTAACATCAATCCCTATTTCGGTATGGAACTGAATTTCAGATTATAACAAAATAATATTACAAAATTAAAACTCAATTATATTGTTTAACTCAAAATAAATAAACATGAAAACACATTACTTAATGTTAGTATTTGCACTTCTTATCGGCTTTACAGCCTGTGACGACGACAAGAACAGTGTACCGCAAGTTACCGTCCCCATCAGTTTAAGTGCTCCGGACAGTGTACAAAATGCCGTAATTTCGAATGTAACGGCCACTCTGAAAAACATCGCTACCGGCAAGGAATCGACCGTCGTTGCCGCCCCTAATAACGTAAGAGCCACAACAACGTTTGATTTTACCGTTACAATAGATGAAGGTCTGTATAACATTACAGTTGAAGGAGATATCGCCTATACCTTCCAGGACAAAGAATGGACCAGCAGAGTAAGAGGATACAAAGGGAACGTTCAATTGACAGGTAATTCAGGCAGTACGACACCAACTGTTGCGTTGGAAGGTTTTCTGTATACCGACAATACGACGACCGGAGGGGATTTTGTCATCGCCGAAATATTCTTTACCGGAACTGAAACTCCTGAAGGCAAGCAATACACCGGAGATAAATATTTTCGCATCTTTAACAATTCTTCCGACACCTTGTATGCCGACAGGCTGATGATCGCCGAATCCCAATTCCAAACCGTAAAAAAATACGATTATACACCGGACATCACAGCCAATGCCCTGGCTGTCCAAGCCGTATATGTCGTCCCAGGTAACGGTAAGGATTATCCTGTAGCTCCCGGCAAATCAATCCTGATCTGCGACAATGCCATTGATCATACCAAGGCCAATACCAACTCATTCGACCTGACCAAAGCCGATTTCGAGTGGTACGATGAGTCGAGCAATCCGAATTTCACGGATGTCAACAACCCTGATGTACCCGATATGGATAAATACTACTGTTACACCGCAACGATCTGGGGACCGCACAACCGGGGTTTCCATGCATATGCATTGGCTCGCCTAGGCGAAAACGAGACCAAAACCTCTTATCTGAAAAATTATGCACACGCCTACACCTACAACATGGTCATCGGAGGAAATACCTACCCCATGTCCGATGACGGATACAAAATTCCGAATAGTTGGATTTTAGACGCCGTCAATTGCAGTATCAAATCCGAATTTGTCTGGCTGGTAACCTCACCCTCGTTAGACCTGGGCTGGACTTATTGCGGAACAGTCGATAAAGATGCCAGCCGTTACGGTAAAAGCGTACGCCGGAAAGTGGAATCCATTACTGAAGACGGAAGGGTTATCTTAAAAGATACCAATAATTCCAGCGTAGATTTCGACGCAGAAGTAAAAGCCGATCCTTATTATGTGTTTAAATAAACCCGATGAACTTACGTTTTTTTCTATTTCTCATAATTCTACTAACCAATGAAGTCGGTCAGGCTCAAAATACCATTCCTAGCCTGGCCCGGGTGACAGAATATCTGTCACCCGTCCCCGATTTCACACCCCTGGCCACATTAAATCCCGCCCTTCAATATTACCATTACGAATATTCGCATACCGAACTGTCACTGACCGGGAATTACCGGAAAGCCGATCGGGCGCAAATTATGCAGGAGGGTAACGGCTGGAAAGGTTTTCATATTCAGGCCCGTTCGTGGAACAAATTAAACAACAATTCCTGCGTATGGGGAGAAGCTCTGTATCAAAACGGCCGGACCGCCAATGTCCGCTGGAACGAAACGTCCGACTTCCAAACCGTCTATCCTTATATCATGGCGGACACAATAGGAGGTGACCTGCAATCCGAAACATACCGTTTTCAAGGGGGATATGCCCGGGATCACCGCCATTTCACCTGGGGAGCGGTACTTGCTTACAAGGCCATTATGGAATATCGGAAAAAAGACCCACGTCCCCGCAACATCGTTTCGGACCTGGATATCAAAGCAGGAATCGCATGGAAAATCGGTGGAAATTATGTCGTTGGTACTTCTATCCGGGCCCGCAAATACAAGCAGACCAACAACGTCAGATTTTTCAGCGAACTGGGAGTATACGAAGTCTATCACATGAGCGGACTCGGCATGAATTATGTCCGTTTTTCCGGTACGAACAACAACACTTATTACAAAGGTCATACATTAGACGGAAGTATCGAACTCTATCCCCGGACAAAGCAAGGAATATCGCTTTCTGTTCGTTACGATCGCTTTACTTTCGAAAAGATATTGTCCGACCTGAATAATTTACCCCTGAATAAAGTCACAGAAAACGACTTACAGGGAGAAGCCGGCTGGCAACACCGGTACGGTTTACAATACTGGGGCATCCGGTTATCCGGTCGTATCAAAAAACGCAAAGGCATTGAAAATCTGTTCGGTGATCCGGTAAGCAATGCTTACCCGCAAATCGGTAAGATCGAACAATATACCGACCGGCAAATCGAAGCCAATGTCATCCTGCTTTATGAAAACAGGCAAAAAACACGATTCGGATGGAATATCCGACCTACCGCAGGCTACCGTAAAATCAAAGAAAGTTATCTTTCTCCGGCACGGCAGATGATATACGACGAAATAAGTGCAGGACTGCAATTACAAACCGTCCACATCTTTGGGAAAGCCTGCCTGCTGCATCTTACGGCCACGGGTACACATTTCCAAAACCTGAGTTCCGATCTACAGTTAAACTCACTGGATGACAACCACAAACTCAATGAAATGTTATACAGCAATTACGAAATGTTAAGTTCCAACCGAACGACCCTTGCTTTATCCGCCCGCTGTGATTACAGCGGCTGGCTCAACAATAAAACCGTATTCTCTCAGATACAATGGCAATACAATCGATGGAAATCCGATATAAAATCCGACTATTTCTCGGTTTCATTAGGGATCGTATTATAGAGAAATTGCAGATTTCAGACGGAAAGATAAGATTGAAAAATCAGTGTGTCAGATGGAAAAGTTTCAATTACCCTACAGACTCACTTTACCGAAATATAAAAATATGAGAATCAGAACAGCTTATACCGATAAAATTTACAGTCTGAAATTCTTACAGACTTTGTGACTTATAATTAAAATAAATACAATGGAAAACGTGATCGAATGCAAAAACCTCACTCATTACTACGGTAAAAGGTTGATATATGATAATTTAAGCTTTAACGTTCCTCGCGGGCGTATTCTCGGTTTACTGGGAAAAAACGGCACCGGAAAAACCACAACTATCAACATACTCAGCGGTTATCTGCAACCCCAAGCCGGAGATTGTCTGATTTTCGGAGAAAACATCCGGCAGATGAATCCGCTTACCCGCCGGAGAATCGCCTTACAATTAGAAGGACATGTACAATACACTTTTATGAACATCGAGCAAATCGAAAAGTTCTATGCTGCTTTCTATCCGAAATGGGATCGGGCTGCTTATTATGAGTTAATGAAAAAACTGAAAGTCGCTCCCCGCCAAATGATTTCCCGTATGTCCTGCGGTCAGCGGTCACAAGTTGCACTCGGCCTGATTCTGGCACAAAATGCCGACCTTCTGATTCTGGATGATTTTTCCCTGGGCCTGGACCCGGGCTACCGCCGGTTGTTCATCGACTATCTCAAGGAATATACCAAAGCCGAAGAAAAAACCGTTTTTCTAACCTCTCACATCATTCAGGATATGGAAAAACTCGTCGACGACTGCATTATCATGGATTACGGTCATATTCTGCTGCAAATGCCAGTGACGGAACTATTGCAAACTTTTCATAAATACACCTTCCGGACCCCCGTTTCCGAACTCCCGGAAAACCCGAAATTATACCATCCGACAGTCATCAGAAACGAGGCCGAAGTATACTCCTTCCAAGCAATCGGATACGTAAAAGAATGGCTATATCAACATCAGATTCAGCACGAAAATTTATCCTCCACTCTGTTAAATCTGGAAGATACCTTTATCGGACTGACCGGAAAATATTAATCACATTTACATCTCATTAGTATGAAAAAAGCAATATTTATAAAGGAATGGATCAAAATGCGGATATTCTGGCTGATAGCCACAGTTGCCGGATCGGGCTTTATCGGCTACGCATTGTTTCAAATATACCGGATCACTCAATTTAAAGGAGTGGGACATGTATGGGAAATACTATTACAGAAAGACACCGTCTTTATCGATCTGCTTCAATACCTTCCCCTGTTTATCGGAATATTGGCAGGTATTGTGCAATTCGTACCTGAAATGCAAATGAATCGGCTGAAATTGACTCTCCACCTGCCTTATTCACATCTGCGAATGATTCTCATGATGCTGTGTATCGGATTCATGATGCTGATGTCACTCTTCATTCTGCATTACTTATTATTAGGCGGATATCTATATACAATCCTTGCATCGGAACTGGTTTCCCGTATCCTACTGACAACTTTACCCTGGTATATGGCCGGTCTTGTAGCTTACCTGTTGACTGCCTGGTTATGTCTGGAACCCACCTGGAAAGGCAGAGTCATCAATGCAATCATTACCGCAGCAACACTAAGGCTCTTTTTCCTATCCGATATTCCGGAAGCCTATAATCCGATGATTCTGATATTACTTATACTTACGGTATGTGTCGTCGGTTTTCCCTGGTTATCGGTACTACGTTTCACTGCCGGAAAACAGGATTGACCAGCTCCGGATTATGACTAAAACTCAATTCAATATCTGATTCAACATTTATACCTGATTTACGATTCTTCTCTTTACAGAAAAAGATTGCGGAATCAATCTAAAATCGTAAATCTGTAATCAAAAATCTAAATATGCATTTATCATGACTAAATTCAGCAAAATCATATTATTCATCCTAATTACTGCTCTTTCGGCATGGTTACTCCCCTGGAGCTATCGTTTCGCAACAGTCCGTCCGGACTCTTATCCTTTTACTTTATACAGTCCGATTGTACATTCTTTTGCCTTTCCGGATTACGCTAACGGGAAAGTCGAATACAAAGATGTTTTGGGACGTACCTATTCAGAACATCAATTCGACAGCATATTGCCCACATTCTACTATCGTCAATTACTATCCGACGGACGTTTACCGGCAACGATCGAAGGCATTCCGGTTGACGGCCGCTCCATACAACGCGAATACTTCATATTCCGGAGCAACACCACCCATATCAACACCGCAAAAACGCCGCTTTATCCCCTGCTCGAAGCAATGCCCGAACGGGTCGACCTGGAAATGCCCGACGACGTATTCCGGATGACCGACCGGATGGAATTTGTCGAAATGGCTACCAATCGGATACGGGAAGAAAAAAGCGGACATTTTACCCGCGCACTGCAAGAAAAAGGCTTTACTTTTCCCGCGCGTATCGTTGCCGGCAATCCGACAGCCCGCAAGGACTACGACGAAGGTTATCTTATTACAGATCGTAATCATCGCTTATTCCATGTTAAAAAACTTCGGGACCGTCCCTACGTACGCCCTATCGAAATTCCGGTGGAAATACATCCGCAACACTTGTATGTCACCGAATATCCCGGCCGGCATTACCTCGGCTTTCTCACGGACGATCAAAACCGGTTCTACGTTCTCGAATCGGGAAGCTATAAACTTCAACAATTACCTATTCCGGGCTTCGACCCCCAAACAGAAGATATGATGATTATCGGAGATGCTTTTTACTGGACGATCCGGATCAGCGGAAAAAAAAGCGAAAAGATATATGCCGTAAATCCCCGGAATTACAACCTAGAGGACAGTTTAAACATAGCACACCGGGAACAGGTTAGCACAGAAATCGCACAATACCTTTTCCCTTTTCAATTGTCGTTCACCTCTTACGAAGACCGCTTTGTCACCCCCAGGATTTCGGATATCTCCTACAAAGCACTGGTTCTTAATTTCGGATTAGCCGTTATCTGTCTTCTGATCTGTCCCGGAAAATTCCGGTTTCGTTTGAAAAACGCCGTGATACTATGTATCTTGGGACTGTTCGGGTTAATTCCCTTATTCCTTCGGAAAAAATAAATACCAAGTGAAAAAAACGGTTTAACAATTTACGATTCTTTGATTAACTCCCTACAGGTATCGCGAACTCAGCGAAATCTGTAGGAACAACAAGAATCGCAAATTCCATTCATTCTCCGTGTACGAACCATTCTTTAAATTCTGCCACGCGTACCCTGCTGATCAGAATCTTTTCAGGAACAGGAACGATCAAATTGACAGACAAACGGCCGTTAAACCACAAATCAATGTCTTTTATGGCTTTACGGGCAATAAGGTATTGACGATTGACCCGGAAAAAACGCATGGGATTCAAAGAATCAGCTATTTCATCCAATGTATGGGAAACCGGGTATTCTTTCCCCTCCATCGTAACGGCTTTCACAATCCCTTCATTGATATAAAAATAGTAAACAGACTCTACAGACAACGGGAGTAATTTATCTCCCTTTTGGGGAACCAGAAAATGAGTTTTGTAACTCTCCTGTCGTCTCAACATCCGGATTAATCCTTGTATATCTTCTCCGGACTCCGGTTCTCCGGTCGCCGTACGAAAAAGCTCCAGCTTTTTCAATGCATTACGCACATCTTCCGCGCCTATGGGCTTTAACAGATAATCCACGCTATTCACCTTAAAAGCTTTCAAAGCATATTCGTCATAAGCAGTTGTAAAAATCACAGGACAGGCTATTTCGATGTGCCTGAAAATCTCAAATGCCGATCCGTCCGCCAAATGAATATCCATAAATACCAGATCGGGACTTTTATGTTCTTTAAACCATTCCACCGATTCGGAAATACTGTCCAAAACAGCGATTACTTCCATTTCGGGCGTCACATCCGTCAACAAAGCCGTAAGATTACGTACGGCAGCCCTTTCGTCCTCAACAATTACCGCTTTCATAACAATGGAATTTTTACACAAAAGACATTATCCGAAGTTTCTATTACGATTTGTCGCTGAAACAGCAATTCATAACGTTTATTCAAATTTGCCAATCCGACACCAGTGGTCGATTCTCCTGTAATTTTCGGTTGGATCGGATTGCATACACTTAACCATGCTTCCTTTTCGTTCCGAATCGTTATGGTCAGCGGACGACGGTTGCTGATTTCATTGTGTTTTATGGCATTTTCTATCAGAAGTTGCACAGCCATCGGCGGAACCTGTTTGTCATACAATCTTTTGTCGACCTTTATATCGAATGTCAGATTGTCTTCATACCGCATCATTTGCAGAAAGATATAAGCGTTCACAAATTCCATCTCTCCGGACAAAGGCACCTGATGCATTTCATTTCCCTGCAACGTATACCGCAACACCCGCGACAACTCCTGAATATACTCCTGAGCCTTATCCTGGGATTCCCGCACCAGCGAGCGTAACGTATTCAATGAATTGAAAAGCATATGCGGATTCATCTGACTTTTCAACGCCTCGTATTGATTTTGCAGACTCTCGGCCCTCAACTGTTCATTTTCCAACTGTATCGATTGCTGACGTCCGACCAGATGAATGATATAACAACTTCCCGTTACAATACTGGTAATAATAAAATCCCGCAACGGATGCAAATAATGATGTACCATCGCGTCGATGGCTGGAATATCAAAATGCTCGTGTAAATAAACGAAAAACTGTCCCAGGCAACTACTCGATATCCAGGTAATCACAAAAGAAAATGCAATATGCCCGATTCCGATCTTCACATTTTTATCGTCAAACCTGAAAACCAATGTATTTATGGCAAACAAAACCAACAGAGAAAGAAAGGTAAAGATAATTTCAAAAGCCACATCCAGTCCTCTCATCCCCGGAAAAAGGCTGAACGCCTCATAGACATCGAAAAGCGATATCAATTCAGGAAAATGAATCAAGGATGCGACGACTGCCGATATGATGGTTATAATCAGCAAAAAACGCCTTCTGAAAATAACGGGATATAGTTTCATCGAAGGTCAAAATTAATAAATTTATCCTTGTTGTAAAACAACGCATATATTTTACACCACCGATAAGGTTCCGGACTCATTTAGGTCTGTCAATGAAGAATCCGCGCCGTGACATACATTCCGGGACGAAACATCTCTTCAACCGTATCCACCCGGGCATAAATCTCCAGCGAACGACTGATTTCGTCGACCTGCTGACCGACAGAAATCAATGTACCCCGGAAAACCTGATTCCCGATACCGTTCACAGTAAATTCGACTACGGCTCCTTTTTGTATATATGCCAGATCTTTTTCATAAGCCACTAAGCGTAACAATGTCCGCTCTTTATTGATCACATCACATACCGGCTCTCCGGCCGCAATATGTTTTCCCGGATTGATGCGCACATTTCCCACATACCCGTCTATAGGGGATTTTACCTCCAAATAAGGACGTATCCCGCTTTCTTCTATGCGGATTGGATCGATCCCCAACAATTGCAATTGGGCTGCTGCCGCCTGTTCCTTACTCTTCATCGATAAATAATCGGCTTTACTCTGTTGCAGTTTTTTCTGCGAAGCGGCTTGTTCTTTAGCCAGTGTCTGTTGTCGCCTGTATTCCGCTTCCAGGTATTCCAACTGTGCACGACTATCCAAATACGACTGTTGCAGGTCAATAAAAGCCGGATTCTCAAGTATCACCAATACCTGTCCTTTTCGGACAACCGTTCCGGACAACAGACTGCTGTTTTTCACCGTTCCTCCCATAAGGACGGTAACGGTCGCCTGACAATCGGGCGGCACGATCATCGTTCCGTTAAACAATACCTCATTCGGCTTCGATGTTGCAGAAGTGACGGCATCCGTCTTTATCGTATCCGGATCGGCTAAAGTCGTCAAAACAGTGTCCGTTGTAACGGCCGTTTCTTTTTCAGCCCGGTTGCCGGAACCGCTACATGCCGCTAATACGGATAACAACAACGGTAAAACTATTCTTTGTTTCATCTTATATTAAATTTAATCATATTCCTATTTGTTGAACTTCTCCTTCTCCGGATCGGTTTCTTTAATTTACTGCTTTCGTCGCTTCCTCAAAAACACCCGGAATTCGCAGATCGGCTTTTCAATTACAAATAAAAGACACTATCTTTCCTAAAATCCTTAAATCTACGACAGCCGGCAGATGCTCCCCGATTATTAATTTCACCTATATAATTCATATTCCAAAGCCGCAATATTATACTGATATACGGCCTCGATATATCCTCTGCGTATTTCCTTAACAGCATTCAGGCTCTGTATATATTCAACGATATCCGTCTCGCTTTCCCGAAACATCAGATCGGCGGCTTTCATCAATTCCTCCGCTTCACGAAGGGCAGAAGAACGGTAATATCTCACGCTTTCTCCATATTTATTCAACTGCACCCTCAATTCATCGACCCGGTTGTGCAATTCCCGGATACTCCGGTCGGTTTCTATCCGGCTGATATCGGCAGCTATCCGCGCTTGTCTGATTTTACTACGCTGAGGTACAAAATAAAGCGGTACGGCAACACCGACAGTCCACGAGTTCAATCCCTTCAACGGCATTATATTCTGACGTACATATCCGAACGACAGTTCCGGGAAAAAACGGCTCCGCTCCACATTCAGCATCGCCTTCTTCTCATTTGTCAGGCTATTGTAATAATTCCGGTATACGTCGTTTTCCATTACGGAATCTACTGCATACAATGACATATCCACCCGTACCGGCTCGATCAGCGTATCCGTATAGCAAGCCCATTGCAAACGCCGGGCTGCCACTTTCAATTCTTCCTGTGCCTGAAACAGACGGGTTCGCATATCCGCCGCCAACGTAGAGGTCATGCTCTTTTCCAACAAGGTAATCTCCCCCTGCCGGTAACGTAACTCCCCGGCCTGCTGTAAGCGATCAGCCAGACCGGATTGCTCCCGGTATAACTCCGACAGATGGTAAGCATATACATAATAACTCCAGGCCCTTTTGGCTTCGGCCTTTACTTCCCTCTCTACCAATAGCTTATAATTTTTACCGGTTTCCAGTTGCCGTTTTACCAAAACATTCTTATAAAAAGGAGTCAATACCGAACCCAAACTCTGACTGACTTCCAGTTGATAATCGTCACGTCCTTCGCCGTTCAGCTGGCCCCATGAATAATTAAATTCCGTTGCAGGTAACTCGGCAATCTCTCCCCGTCCTACCCGGTTGCTCTCCATCTGCGCCTCTGCAATTTTCAAACGGGGGCTGTTTTTTACGGCCAAATCCACCACCTGTTCTAAAGTCAAACGCCGCACCTGATCCTGCGCCTGCATCCGTCCCGGCAACAGTAACATCAATCCCAGCATAACGACACCGAAAAATCGCTTTAATAAATACCCTCTTTTCAACATAACAACGGAATGGACAATCAGATAAAATACCGGAATAACAATCAACGTCAGGATTGTCGAAACAACCAACCCGCCGATCACAACCGTAGCCAAAGGCCGTTGTACTTCCGCCCCGGCCGAAGTAGCAATAGCCATAGGTACAAAACCCAGCGAAGCGACCAACCCGGTCAGAAATACCGGACGTAACAAATGAGGAGTACTCTCCCGGATCACGACCCGGGTGGTCTTCTCATACCGGCTTTCCTTCCGGCATTCGGTAAAACGATTGATCATCAATATACCGTTTAACACAGCGACTCCGAAAAGAGCGATAAACCCGACACCGGCCGAAATACTAAAAGGCAGTCCCCGCAACCACAAAGCCAGTATACCCCCGATCAGCGACAGGGGTACCGTACTGAACACCACCAGTGTATAGGTCACACTACGGAAAGCAAAGAACAACAACAACAGTATCAATGCCAATGCTACCGGAATCACAATCAGCAGTGTACTGATAGCATTCTGCAAATTCTCAAACTGACCTCCGTACTCGAAATAATATCCCGGTTTCAGACGTACATTCTTATCCAATGTTTCCTGAATCTGCGCTACCACCTGCTGAATATCAGCATCCCGCACATTCACCCCGATCACAATCCGTCGTTTGGTAGCATCCCGGTTGATTTGCAAAGGCCCGTTCACCAAATCGATCCTGGCCACCTCACTCAAAGGAAGTTGTATGCCTTCCGACGTGTGTACGAACAACTTATCGATGTTAAAATCAGCAACCTTATCCTTATCCAAACGCACCACCAAATCAAAACGCCGCTCATTCTCAAACACGACCCCGGCAATCTCTCCGGCGTAAGCCGTACGGATCACCGTATTCAACTCCTCGATATTAATTCCGTAACGGGCCAGTTTCGTCCGGTCGTATTCCACTACCAACTGAGGTAATCCCATTGTCTGCTCTACAATGACATCGGCTGCACCGGGAATCTTTTCCACATATGCGGCGGCTTCTTTTGCCCGGGCATACAATTCATGCACATCTTCCCCATAAAGTTTGACGGCAATATCCGCTTTGGCACCCGTCATCAGCTCATTGAAACGCAATTGTATCGGCTGGCTGAAGTTAAATTCCGCTTTAGATTCCAGCGGTTCCAGTGCTTTTTTCATCTTCTCCACCATTTCGGCACGACTTGCAGCACTCGTCCACTCATCGAAAGGTTTCATGATAATCATTACATCTGCATCTTCTACCGCCATCGGATCCGTCGGAACTTCCGCCGTACCGATTTTAGCCACCACATGTTTAATTTCAGGAAATTTTTTCATCAGGACATCCTGCGCCTGCGTGGAGATTTCGATACTATTGCTCAATGAACTTCCGGCAGGTAAAGTCATCTGCATGGCAAAATCGCCCTCGTCCAATGTCGGAATAAATTCGGCCCCCAATCTGGTAAAAAGCAATACACTCCCGATCAAAGCAGAAAAAGCAACCACCACAGTACTCCACTTAAACCGCAGACAAAATGTCAATGTCCGCTGATATACTTTATTCAAACCGTTAAAAAACCGATCGCTCCAGGTTTGTTTGTCCCTGATTTCTTTCTTTAAAAACAGCGAAGCCATCATCGGTACGTAAGTCAACGACAACAATAAGGCTCCGATAATACAAAACACCAAAGTCTTCGCCATCGGAATAAAATATTTTCCCTCGATGCCCGTCAACGTCAGGATCGGGAAAAATACAATCAGAATAATCAGTACGGCAAAAGTAGCGGAACGTACGACACTTCCGGCACCTTCAGCAACCTCCGTATCCATTTCTGCCTGTGTAAGATGTCTTCCCCGGAATTGCCGGCTATAAATATGAGCCAATATTCCTTCCAGAATCACAATAGAACCATCCACCACAATCCCGAAGTCAATCGCTCCCAAACTCATCAGATTAGCCGAAACCCCGAACACCCGCATCAGAATAAAAGCAAACAGCATCGCCAACGGTATCACAGAAGCCACAATCAAGCCCCCCCGCAAATTTCCTAAAAACAAAATCAATACTAAAAATACGATAACGGCTCCATCTATCAGATTGGATATTACCGTAGAAATATTCCGGTTTACCAGAGCGGAACGGTTCAGGTAAGGTTCGATAGAAATACCCTCCGGCAGTATCTTTTGTAACTTTTCAACCCGTTTTTCCAATTCCTGAGTCACCACATTGGCATTAGCTCCTTTCAGCATCATGGCAATACCGCCGACACATTCTCCCTGCCCGTCCATTGTCATCGCCCCAAAACGCTTCGGTGCCCCAAAACGTACTTTTGCCAAATCGTTAATATGAACAGGTATACCGTTTCGGTTAGCCACGACAATATGCTCGATATCCTTCAGGCTATTGATCATACCTTCCGAACGGATATAATAAGCATGGTTTACTTTCTCTATATAACTGCCTCCCGTATTCTGGTTGTTTTTCGTCAAAGCATCGAATACATCACTAATGGTAATATTCAACGAATACAAAGCCGACGGATCAACCGCCACCTCGTATTGCTTTAAATAGCCTCCGAAACTATTGATTTCCACAATCCCGGGGATTCCGGATAACTGCCGTTTAACGATCCAATCCTGAATCGTCCGCAACTCCATCGCATCATACCTCTTCTCATATCCCGGAGCAACCTTCAAAATATATTGATAAATCTCTCCTAACCCTGTCGTAATCGGCATCAACTCCGGCGTTCCCAATTCCGAAGGAATCTCTCCGGCCACAGCCTGTATCTGCTCGTTGATCAACTGCCGGGCATCCAATGTCGGTACTTTTTCATCAAATACCACCGTCACAAGCGATAGTCCGAAACGAGACACTGAACGGATTTCCGTTACATTCATGATATTACTCATGGCTATTTCAACCGGGGAGGTAATCAGTTGCTCCACTTCCTGCGGAGCCAATGTCGGAGACACCGTCACAATTTGCACCTGATTATTGGTAATATCGGGAACGGCATCTACCGGTAAAGTCATCATCGCATACAAACCTCCGAGCAATAAGAACAATGTCGTCAATCCGACAAACAATTTGTTTCTGATTGAAAAATGTACAATGGCGTGAAACATCTGAAATATTTTATATAGTTCGGAACAAAAATATTTTTTTCCGAAAGACAATGAATCCGGAATCCATTGAAACAGATATTTTCAATACTGAAACGACAAAACTGACGGTTAAATGGAAATAACGCAAAAGAAGAAACAGGAAAACGGTTGTATAAAAATCTGAAGGGACATCAGATTCCCGCCGTTCAAAATAGAAATTAAATACATTCTTTATTTACGACAGAATCCGCAAAATTTGCGGATTCTGTCGTAAATAAAACCTACCATTTCACAAACAACACTTTCGGATTGATATTAAGGGAGAGCCATCCCCAATCCTGCCAGCATTTATGGTCTCCCCCCTTCACGATATCCATCGTCTTTGAACCTGCCATAAATGAATAACCGGCAGAAAGTTTTACGTCTTTCATCACCGTCACATCCAGTTGAAAATCAAGTTCCGATCCCAATCCCTTATCGTATTTTTTCCCGGCCGATTCGACCTTGGCTGTCGTAGCAAAATAATGGTAATTAAGGCTCAATCCGACTTTAGAGCAAGGCTTAAAGCCCACTCCCAATTGGGAGTCCCACAACCCCGGGTTAAAACCGGCCGCAAAATTGGAAGCATAAAAATAGTCCATACCGCCATAAAATTTATGGTGCGTACCATACAACGGATCAAAAGCCTTGAATTTTTTACCTCCAGGTTTATTACCGCTCAGATAATCGCTGGCGGCCATAAAATTCCAACGCTCATTCAGATTATATTGTGCCCGCAGATTCCACATATAAGCCGTAACACTCCGGTTTGTCTTATTTTTTCCTCCCTGATAATACAATGCTCCCGATAAATTCCATCTCCCCGGCTGATAGGTCAGATAAGTTCCCATCGTCTGCAAATAGCGGGTCCGGGCATCTTCCTCCGTCCCTGTCTCCAATCCCAGATTGATAAAAAGCAAAGAAGCGTTAAAATCCTGTTTACCGCTTTTATAATGATACCACAGAGTCTCCATATTCTTATAAGGTTGTCCGCCGTCTTTATAATAGGTTCCGCCGATCGTTTTCTCATCATTCTGATTGAAAGCCAGAATCAGGTGTAACTGATGTTTTCCGGCAGCATATCCCAATTTCAATGCATCGTGATAACGCCCTGCCACATTCCAATCCAATCCGCCCAAAATCCGTTCGTCATCGTACGACAATGTCTGCCGTCCCAACTATGCGAAAAATCCGGCTCCGAAGTTCAGCTTTGCCCAAGCCTCGTTCAATGCCAACCGGGCATCTCCCTTTTTATCCACCTGCGGTGACTGCCCCCATACCCCGACATGCTGTCCGGAAATTTTCATCGAAAGATCGTGCCGACGGTATTCCATGGAAAGCCGTGCCCGGTTATAGATAAAATAAGCAGGTACTTCTCCCTCCGAACGGGGAGATAAAGCTCCGTTGCGATACTCTGCACGCGGCCGTATCTGGGCCGTCATATCAAATTCGTTTTGCTGTTTCTCATTCTGCGCCCACACAGCGGCAGACATGAGCAGCAAGCAAGCTGTCAATACTTTTCTCATAAACCAATATATTTAGATTAATACTATCCCGTAAAATTATCCGGACAACCCGAATTTATCCCACATTATAAGTATGCACACTCACGCCCTGTGCAGCAGGCAGATAATTGATGCCGTACCAGCACATCTGCAACAACACGAAAGAGACGAGCATAACCACCAATGCCCGGCGATAAAAAACCGGATGATGACGCCGGAAATGAATATACACCAGATAAGCCAGCCACGTAGCGGCAGCCCAGGTCTCTTTCGGATCCCAGCTCCAATAATGTCCCCAGGCCTCTTTAGCCCATAAAGCCCCGAAAAGCATCCCCAATGTCATAAATGCCAGTCCCACATATACTAAATTATCCGTCAATTCCATTTCACGGCAATCAGCCTCCCCTCTTTTTATCCACAACAGGTAAACCGCCATAACGACAGCAGCCCCCAGCATGGCGTACGCAAACATATACACGATAACATGGGGAGCGAACCAAGGACTCTGTAAAGCCGGCATCAATGTTTTATTGTGTATCTCCGGTTTAAACAGATTGATGCAGATAAATACACAGGCAAGTATAAAACTGAACATAAGAATCCATTTGTATTTCCAGCGGACATAGGTGATCAATCCGACCAGAGGCAGAAAAAACGAATACCACAAACGGGTTTCTCCCATCGTACGCATAGGCGGTCTTTCCAAAGAAATCCACAAACCTAAAATAAAAGCAAAAAACACAACCAATCCGGTACCGGTCAGCACCAGAGACACCCAGGGACTCTTCTGTCGCCAGGCAACCACGGCTCCGGCCAGCCAACACCCCATTGCCACAAAAGCAAACCACAAAAAATAATCCCAACTCATAACTGCTCCTCCTTTCTTTTAGAAGCTGTAACAAACATCCATACTGCCCCCGCTATCAACATCCAGATTCCAATATACACCAACGGCAGCCAAGGATCGCGCACCAACTCAAACACACTGATATCGCTCCATTTTCCTTTACTCTCATCGTAACTCAACTGATATACTTTCCACCCCTCTACGGTCAAAGGCCGATTCACTTCGATAACCGCCTCCAGCTTTCTTCCCGACTGCGTATAAAGTTTCACATCAGAAGCAAAGCGCTGAGGTTCCCGCTCCGGCATTACCAGACTAACCTGTTCATCCAATCGCAAAGCTTTATACGGGAAAAGGAAACTCCCGCAACTTACCCAGCCTTCCCGCCGTACGCCCGTAAGCCTGTTGTCAGCTTCAATATACACCGCATACGTCGCTCCTATTGAATGAAATGCGACAAACTTTACCGTATCTTCCGTAGCCACCCGCGCCGACTCAGCCATCTGTCGTACAACCCGGATACGCCAGTCTGCCAATTGTCCCTCCTGTTCCCCAGCCCCCAATAACAGATGCTCCGGTTTTCCTTCCGGCAACACCTTACCCGTCCCGTTATCTATAAGCATCAGTTTGGGAGGGTATTCATCGATCGTAAAATGTTGAAGTTCTATTGCCAAAGGCAATTCCGACTGTTGTCCGGCCTCGTCATAGGCCCGCCATTCAGCCTTTCCGACAACAGTGGTCATCTTCAGCCGCTGCAGATCTGCATTTCCCAAAACCGCCGCCACCACAGCTACGAACAATCCCAAATGATTCAACAAAAAAGGAATATTCCGCCAACGAAAAGGATACAAATGCCGGAAAGCAGTCAATCCCAATACGGTGATCAACCAAGTGAACAACAAGGCAAACGGCCAGGCCGACAACATCTGTGAAAAACCCAGCCAAGGAGCCACGCCGCTCACCGTTTGCGGTCCGGTTTGCCGGATCAATCCCATAATAACCGTCATCACCACGACCGCAGCCAGCGAAGTTACAGCGGCGGCATAGCTTCCCAGCCAACGGAACAGATATATCCGTCCCGACAAACCGGATACCATCACCAACACAATGATATAAACGAGCAGCAGAATAATATTGACAGGCCAGGACAACAACTCCCAATCGATTTTCCCGACAGACCCCTGCAATAATATGCCTGTCAACAGCAACCCGGCAGCAATCGTTGCTCCTTCTCTATATCCCCAAGGCTTTTTCCACATATCATCAATTGCAAACGATCAGTTTCCCTTCCTCTTTTGCCTTTTGCAGCCATTGCGGAACCACCGTTTTCAGGAATTTCTCCTTGGCTTCACGCTCCTGCTTTATATCCAGTCCGATATATTTCTGCGCTTTCTCTTTTGTCGAGATATCCGGCATAGGAACATCTTCGGTAATCCCATGCTTCGCCAACACTTTAGCTACCGTCAAACGTGCCTGTAAAGCTTTGTCCAGACCGTGGGAAAGAATACGCTGTATCTCCTGTGGGGCATGAAATGCCCCCCCGTGTGAAGCGACCCCGAAATCCCAACGCCATTGAGCCTGACGGATCAGTTCCAGCACATCCTTCATTTGTTCCTCCGTAGCTCCGTGATCCCAGGCATATTTTGCTTCGATATGCGCCTTAACCAATTCCGTCTCCAGGCGATTACGGGCCTCGTTTGCCTTTCTCTGTCGTTCGTATACATTATTACGCAACGTCTCTTCACTCTCCCGGTGACACACCTGACACGTACGGTCGATCATTGCCAAAGGACTCTGAATATGGTGGTCGCTGAACTTTACGCCCCCCTCACTCTTATACGGCATATGGCAATCGGCACAGGAAACTCCCCGCTGGGCATGAATACCCATTTGTGATATTTCATAATCCGGATGCTGCGCTTTCAAAATCGGAGTCCTACTCAATGAATGTTTGTAGTCAAAAAAATCAGCCTCATCATAATAAGCTTCCATATCTTCAACCGTAAAACCCTTGTCCCACGGGAACGTCAAATACTTCCCGTCCCCTTTAAAATAATACTCTACGTGACATTGGGCACATACCAACGAACGCATTTCCTGAGGAGTCGCTTTTGTAATATCCTTTCCCTGACGGGCAAAAGCTTCAATCAAGGCCGGACGGCTGATATGCAGATTCATATTCTCCGGCTCATGACAATCGGCACAACCGATCGGATTGACAATTTCACTGCCCAATGCAGCCCATTTATTATTATAGAATGCCTCCACACCGAGGGCTTCCATCATACGGGGTACGTCCGGACTCTTACAAGTCCAGCAGGTAGAAGGTTGAGGACCGCTCTTATCGTCCATCGGAGCGCCTGTACGCAACGATTGGCGGATATCTTCCACAGCATGCATATGTCCGCGAGGCGTGGAATAATCCTTAGAAAAAGCATATCCGGCCCACAATATCACCATTTCGGGCCGTTTCTCCAACACATCCACCATTACGTTCCCGTTAAATTCACTCTCGAAATCCGTACGGGCCGTTTCTGTCCATGTCTGATATTCCCGGGGATAATCCGGCTTAAACTCTTCATTACGCGATTCGATTCCCGTAATCACCTTACGTTTGTTATTGAACACACTGGCCACTTCTGCCCGTCTTTCCATCAGAGCCGATACAGCCAATCCCAGACAAAATACGACAGCCATTGTTCCGCCGAACAACAGCCAACCTTGCCATGACTTTAATTTCTTTTCCATATCACGAGGTATTATTATATTTATTTTAGCATTTTCTTCAACCAATCAGGAGCCGGAGCGTCCGGATAAGGCACCAGCGCATTCGGGGTCATCGCCAGATTACTCTGTCCGCCATGAGGCACATCACGATGGCAATCCCAGCAAGCTTTACCTTCCCCGACTTTCGTTTTCATATAATCAATCTTTCCGGTCTTTACAAACTCCGTATTCAACTGGGTATGACAACGGATGCAGTTTTCCATAATCACCTGCGAACTCTGGTCGTTCGGCCGGATGACCTGCGGCTCTCCATTGGTCAGGAAAACCGCTACATGCCGCATACCGTCCATCCCTTTGAAGGCCCATTTTTTTATCCTATTTTCATGCGGTACATGACAATCGTTACAAGTTGCATTCCGGCTATGCGAACTATGAAACCAGGTAGCATAATAAGGAGCCATAATATGACAATTCACACAAGCCGACGGACTGTCTCCCAGATAAGTATGTGCCCGAAGCATGTAAAGGAATAAACCTCCCCCGCCTGCCAGCATACCCGCCAGGACGATCGCTCCGATTTTCCGTCTCCGGGTCGGAAAAAGGTATCCTATCAATCGTTTCAATTTTATCATTGCTTATCTTTTTTTACAAAAATAAAGGAATCATCCATCCGAATATGTAATTTAAATTACACTTCAAACATTTTTCTTTACTTTATTTTACTATTTTTGTAAAAACATCATAGCTGTTCCATGGATAAAATTGAATGTACAGATAAAATACAGGAATTACTTTTCAATATTCCGCTATTCAAAGACCTGCCGTCCAATATCAAACAGACTCTGTTAGAAAAACTCGATTGCCAGTTTTTTCATATTGGCAAAAAAGAAGTCATAGCCCGGCAAAATACCCCCTGTAAATATCTGTACGTCTTGCTGGAAGGAAAATTACGGACAGATATTATCGATGCTTTGGGAAACGAAATCCTGATCGAATACATCGAAGCACCACGGACATTTGCTACCCCTCATTTATTCAGTGCCGATTGTACCCTGCCCGCAACTTTTACCGTTTTGGAAGAAGGTATATTGCTTACCGCTACCAAAGAATCCTTTTTCCGGCTTTTTGCACAGGAACCGGGAATATTACGTAATTTTCTCCGGATTACGGGAAATTGCACGCATTGTACCGTCAAACGGCTACGCATGCTTTCCTATAAAAGTATCCGCAGCCGTATTACCGCTTATCTGATGGAACATCGCCAGGCAGGCAGCGATACGGTTACAATGGTACACAATCAGCAGCAACTCGCCGAATACCTCGGTGTCACCCGCCCGGCACTTTCCAAAGAAATCAACAAAATGGCCAAAGAAAACCTCATTCGCCTGGACACGCCTAAAGTGCATCTTCTCGCCCCTGACCTACTACAGCAATTCATATAATATAACCGGTCTTTATCTTTTCACCCCACATATTAAATAAACATAATTAACACAGAATAACTAACCTATCGACTTTTAGAAACGTTTCTATACACATATTTACGTATAATAAAAACGATGAATTATTCATGGTTTTTCAGAAATTGTATCCAAAAGCCGGTCGTGTTTGTTCTGACACTCCTGCTCCTCACTTGCTGTACAGACACAATCGGATTGTCCGTACCGGACAATTCCATTCATTTTTCCAACGAAATCGGTATACCCTCGTCACGTACCAATATGAACGGAAGTAACGCATCTTTTACGGCGAACGACCAGATCGGCGTATTCGAAACCCTGACCAACCGGGATAACGTACTTTACACTTACGACACCCCCAACTGGACGACCACCACTCCTATGTATTGGAGAAACAACATATCCCTGCACAAATTCTATGCCTATTATCCGTACAACTCCTCCTCTACCGGCCAGGCCGTCGCCGTTCCTGCCCTCTCGGGACAAACAATCTCCTCTTCCCCCGATGCCCGCTATGATTTACTGACTGCTTCCCTGAATACAACACATACCGCATCCGTCAACTTCAATTTCAACCACGCCCTGACCTTACTGAAATTCAATGTCTCTTTTGCCACAAGTCTCTTATCCACCTTAGCCTCAAGTAAGATAACCATTACCGGCGGAAATTCCACGACAAGCACGTATCCTTCGGGATTATTCAACACAACAGCCAGCCTGAGCAATCTCAGCTACAATTTAATCAATCAGCAACTGGTTATCGCTAACAATACAAGCAGCACTTTCCAGCAAAGTTTTACAGCTACCCTTCCCACCCTCGTTTCCGGAGCTACGACCATTTATGTCTTAGTACTCCCGGGCACTTACACCAATCCGGCTCCCTATGTCAAATTCAGTGTAAAGCTTATCAGTTTAATCGAACTCTCCACCTCCAGCCCTTCGCTCAATACAACAACCTTTCAACCTAACACGGTATATGAATATAATGTACAAGTTATTCCAAAACTTCTTTCCAGAGCAAATTCACCGGCTGATTCTATTGAGGTATTTATCACTCCTGTAAAGGAATTTTCCGGCACACACACGATTCAATAATGTATCACTTAAACTTTAAACTATGAAAACACTTCTATTTATCGCGTCCATAGCTGTATTATTTACAGCTTGCACAAAAGACGATTCTTACGACAATTGCAAAGACAACGACAAAGTATCTATTTCGGCACTAATGGCCGGATTAGCTCCCAACAGCCGGACCACAGACGACGGAACGAATGCGAATTGGGTAACCAACGATTCCATCGGACTCTTTTGCACACAATCGAATCCGGTTGCCAATAATCTGAAATACACCTACTCGGGTAGTAGTTGGTCAACCGTAACACCGATCTTTTGGAAGGATTATACCACACTTCATCAATTTTACGCCTACGCTCCATATGCCGGCGGAAACACGTTGACAGCCGTAAAGATTCCGGTTTTAAACACCCAAACCGGAACAATTAACCCCACGCACAATGTCCTTTATTCGAATAACCAAAGAGCCGGTATCAACCGACCGGCAAATAACGGAAGCGTTCCTTTGACATTCAAGCACGTCCTGGCATTAATACAACTGAATATCAAAATCGACGGGACCGTACCCGCAAACACGACATTAACAAGTGTGACTATCAACGGACAAGCCGGAGAAGGGTTAACAACATCGGCCACAGGAGCCACTTTCAGCTTATCGGACAGCACCTATACGGCAAACGGAGCAACAAACAACCTGATTACCGTCCAGCCGTCGTCCGCGCCCACACTCTCTACGTCGACAGCAACGACCCTGAATATATTGGTATTTCCAATCGCTACCACCACTCCTACCCTGACGATAAATTGTACTTTTCCGAACTCCACAACCGGTAGCGCCAGCATTTCTCTCGGCAGCAATCTTACCTTTACAAGGTCCACCAAATACATTTATACGGTCACTCTTTCCAGAAATGCCATCGTTATCACCAACGTAACCATTAATCCATGGCTTCCCGGAGGCAGCAGCACCATCAACCCGATATTATAAAACAAAATAAGCCCGCTGATTTCGCTGATTGATTTACGAGTGAACATCCGATAAAATGTTAATTTGAAATTTGCAAAAATTACGATCTCATCCGAAGAAGTAATCGCTCATTTTAAATCTGAAATTCATTAGCGAAATCAGCGGGTCCCATCCGGAATCAAAAATATCGTCTCAAAATCTCCCGGTCTGTAACAACCACTTTCCGTTGTTTGAATTCCACTGCCCCATCTTTTGCCAATTCTGTCAATACCCGGACCAAAGAAGGACGAGCCACGCCTAAACGGTCCGCTAATTGTTGCTGATTCCGGATCTCTCCGTTTTCATATAGCCAAACCGATAAACGCCCTTTTAAATCTTGCAACGCAAAAGCATTGACTTTACGACTCAAGAAAATACTCCGATCGGAAATCAGTCGCAGAAAATTCATCATCACGACCGGTTCCTGATGCATAAACCTGGCCATTTCCTCCCGGTTGACGACCCGGATCCTGCATTCCGCCAAGGTCACGATACTCACAGGAAAACGGTTATCCGTTGCAAATACAAATGCAGGCGCCAATACATCCGGAGCATCCAGTTCCTCCACGATAATCTGCTTTCCGTCACTCCCTGTCATATACGAGCGTACCCGACCGCTACACAGCAAATAAAGCCCCGTACAACGGGAATCCTGCATAGCAACGAATTCTCCTGCCGAATAATGTTTCACACCCAATGAAACCGAACCCGAAAAACGACGCAGATTCTCTTCCGGTAAACCCCGGAAAACAGATATTTCCAACAAATCTTCTATATTCTCCATACCGATTTATATAAAACAACGGTTCGACATGACAAAATTAAACACATTGTCTCTTCCGACGTGTAATCAAAAATACAAAGTAATCCGGAAATTCTATATTTCCCCGGCTATAAATACATTCCCACCACCTTAACTGACAAATTTCATTCTAAAACAAAGGATTGTAACATATGTGACAGTCCCGGAGTAAAAAAAACAGAATATTTGCCACCAGAAATAACCTAAAATTTCAGAAAATATGAAAGAAAACATGTTTTGCTTCCAGTGTCAGGAAACCGCCAAAGGTATAGGATGTACCGTTAAAGGCGTATGCGGGAAAATGAGTAGTACGTCGGCCATGATGGATATGTTGTTATTCTCCGTCCGTGGAATTGCTATCGTAGCCAATACGCTAAGAAACGGCCATCGCAAGATAGACGAAAAAATCAACCGGTTTATTGTCGACGCACTATTTACCACAATTACCAATGCCAATTTCGACGATCAGCGTATTATCCGGCTCATACGCAAAGGCATGGAACTCCGGAACGAACTGATAAACCAAGCCCGTCAAGCCGGCATCCCCCTACCCGAAACAGACGAATTACAATGGCAGGGCACAGAAGAGGAATATACCGCCAAAGCCTCACAAGTCGGCGTACTCCGGGAAACGGACGAAAACCTGCGTTCACTGAAAGAACTCACCCTATACGGCTTAAAAGGCATGGCTGCCTATACGGAACACGCCATGCACCTCGGCTTCAATGACGAATCTATACACACATTCATGCAACAGGCCTTATCCGATATGACGACCCAAAAACTCACCGTTCCGGAGCTCACCCAACTGGTACTCGAAACAGGAAAATACGGCGTAAGCGCTATGGCCCTGCTCGACAAAGCCAATACCCAAAGCTACGGTAATCCGGAAATAACGAAAGTCGATATCGGCGTTCGTTCCAACCCGGGTATCCTGATCAGCGGTCATGACCTGAAAGACCTGGAAGAATTGCTCGAACAAACGGAAGGTACAGGCGTAGACGTTTATACCCACAGCGAGATGCTCCCGGCCCACTATTATCCGGCATTCAAAAAATACAGCCACTTCGCCGGTAATTACGGGAATTCATGGTGGCGTCAACGGGAAGAATTCGAGACATTCAACGGCCCGATTTACTTCACGACCAATTGCATCGTTCCCCCGCTGCCTTCAGCTTCCTATATCAACCGGATGTATACCGGAAATTCTACCGGATATCCCGGATGCAAACACATTCAGGAAAATACGGATGGCTACAAAGACTTTTCGGAGATTATCGCGCAAGCTAAAAAATGCCTGCCGCCTACGGAAATAGAAACAGGCCATATTACCGGCGGTTTTGCCCACAATCAGGTTGTACAACTAGCACCTCAGATTATCGAAGCCGTACGCAGCGGAGCCATCCGCAAATTCATCGTTATGGCCGGTTGCGACGGACGAATGAAAAACCGCGAATATTACATGGAATTTGCCGAAGCACTCCCCCCAAATACAGTTATCCTTACCGCCGGTTGTGCCAAATACCGTTACAACAAACTGGGATTAGGCGATATCAACGGCATTCCGCGTGTCCTGGACGCCGGACAATGCAACGACAGTTACTCCCTGGCTCTTATTGCCCTAAAATTAAAAGAGATATTCGGCCTGGCAAATGTCAACGACTTGCCCATCGCCTTCAACATCGCCTGGTATGAGCAAAAAGCTGTCATCGTTCTTTTAGCTTTACTCAGCCTCGGTTTTAAAAACATACACATCGGTCCGACTCTTCCGGCTTTCGTATCTCCGGCTATACTGAACGTACTCGCCGAACAGTTCAATCTCGGAGGTATTACCGATGTAAAACAAGACCTCCAACGACTCCACATTGCCTGATACATCCGACCGCAGACTGTGCTTTAACCGGCACAGTCGTGTCTTTTAGCGATCGAGCATTTGCTGAAACTCTTTCAGAAAGCAACCGATCTGAAAGCCGCTGACAAAACCGTGATTCACCGACAAAGCGACGGGCATCACCCGTTTCCCATGTTCTTCAGTTACCTTACCAAAAGTAAAAATAGGGATATTCTCATGCGGCACCTGAGGTATTCCTACCTGCACACTCGTAAAGCGATACCACGGATTTACACTGATCAGAATAAAATCCCGGTTATGATCTTTCTCTTCGTGAGCCTGTCCCTCTCCCCGCTTGGCACGCTCAACAACCGGCAAAGCCTTTTCAAGAAAAACGTCCAAATCGTCTTCCAGCGGCAACAGCACCGACCGGTAGCTCCCGTCGGCAATAGAAATAGGGGTAAATAAATTTACCCGATCGTATAAAACCACCTCTTCCCCCTCCTGCCGGTAGCGCAATTCTTCAATACGATTGGCTGCCACCAATGCCGCATGCATATAATACAGCGAAAAAGGCACGCCCAACTCTTTAGCCCGCTGATATGCCAAGGTACAATCCACCTCGACCGTCACCGACACCATCGGATTCTGGAAGGTCCGGAAAAATAAAAATTCCTCCTTCCGCTTCCAATTTTCAATATCGATCACCTGTCTCATATTCAAATTTATAAAAAATCTCACTTCAAATCTGCAAACAAATGCTTACCTCTGCCGGCAAGCTACAAACGACAGAACCGGAACACAGCCTGCCCTCTATTCCGTCTTCAAAAATAAGGATAAAATAAGACTTTTACCGGCATTCGGACATTTTAACAAAACAACCGGTATATACCGGTGATCAATTACCGGGCACACTTTCAAGCCGGGCCACCAACTGATCACATTCATCCAAAACCTTTTGATCGAATTCTTTCAGATAAATCCGCGTTGTTTTTTCCGAGGTATGTCCGAGTCCTTCACTGATCACCGAAACAGGAATACCACACTCCTTGGCCTGAGTTGCCCAGCTATGGCGGGCGACATAGGTGGTCAACCCGACCTCATATCCCAACCGATCTCCCAATAGCTTGAGCTTCCGCTCCACCTTGCTGAGCGCACGGCGATATTGCCGGTAAGGCGACAGATAGGAAGATTCATCTATAACCGGAAATATGTAATCCGAGTCGCTCTGATAACGCGAGATAATCTCTTTCAATTTATCCGTCAGACTGACCCGGATAAGCTGCCGTGTCTTATGACGGTAATATTCGATAAAATTACATTTTATATTCTCCTTTTTTAAAAAAACCATATCCACAAAAGACATTCCCCGGGCATAAAAGCTGAACATAAACAGATTACGGATAAAATTAAGATCAGGAACATCCTCCAGCGGAAGCTGCATCAAACGACGGATATGATCACGGCTCATCGCCCGCTTGACAGTCTTGGCAGGACGGGTCTGCACATGCCGGAAAGGATTCACAGCCGGCTCTATTTCCCCCTCCAAAACGGCCTGATTATAGATAGCCCGCAGATTACGCATATAAAAACTCACCGTATTGCAACATACCCCGCTTTTTAATAGGTGTCTCTCATAAGTTCTGACAAAAGCGGGAGTCACCTCGGAAACAGCCATCTTTTCTTTACCGGTAAAATGCAACAGAGATGAACGGGTACTGCGGTAGGCTGCCGCAGTACCATATTTGCCCAGTTCCTCTTTCTGCCGGACACAACCGTCTATAAAGGCAAACAACCCTTCCCCTCTTATTTGTCCCTCGTAATATCCGGCAATATCGGCTACGGTAAAATCCGGCATACACTTTTTCAACTCACCGATCAGGCCGTTCAGCTTTTTTCGCTCCTTGATGATCCAACGATTGATACTGCGGACTTCACGGTGGGTCAACCTGTCCTTACAGTAAACTACTTTTTCTTTTACCGTATCAAACTCCGGGCCAGCAACCCGGAACGGACTATAAATCAATTTTTTACGCCTAGAATGTATAATCTGGAACACCAAAGGATAAGTTCCATTCAATAAAACACGATCTTTGTTTAATTTCAGTTTGACAGACGTCATATTTCTACCATTAATAAGTGCCATAAAACACTTCATATGAACATACGGCTTCGTAGTAAACAAAAATCCGGGAATAATTATCGGCAAATGAGGTTAAAAAGCTCAATTTCAAACCTAATATCAAGAAAAAAAACAACGCTTAAAACCCTGCACATACGCGGACAAATATGCAAAATAATTCCAAATCTACAAACAAAAACAGAATATTTGACACAGCAACCAATGGATTGTAAATAGTACATTATAGACTATAAACATGGAATTATTTGACAAACGGATCTGTTGCCGGATTCATTCAGAATCTGTCTTTATCTTTGATTTACGATTGGGAAAAAATTACACACTGGGACGGACTCATTGTGTAATTTTGGGTTTACGATTTTTGATTGAATCCCGCAGATTTAAGGGATTTTGCAGATGGATTACAAATATAAAAGCGTTGGCCGACTGATTCGTCGTCGGATTCATTTAATTTAAATTTAAAATCAAAATCCGGAATTACTTATCTCTCTGAAACGGCGTAAATAAGTCCACGTCCTCAATTGCAAGCAAAATAATCGAACTGAACTGTAAAAACACCCCCAATTTATGATGATTTAAAGATAATCGACAGCTTCCGGACCTGTATTAAAAAGTAAATCCAATATACTTAAATCCGGCGTAAACGGGAAACGGTCGGCAAACGTCTGGGTATAGGGTTTTGCTTTAAACAGAATGTCCTCCTTTTCCTGGCGGGCCGGTTTCGGATGGATCACACCACGCATATCACATACTTCTTCGGGGTAAGTTTGATAATCCGTTGTAAAAACAAGGGATCGCCGAATCTGTAAAATACCGAGTACCGTTTCCAGAATCGCCGAATTTAAATCGAGCAGATATTTTTCTTTTTTCTCAAAAAACGGAATAAAATCTTCCATGTAATAATCGTAATACGGAGAATTCTTATAGGCAGACTCGATTCCCTTGAAATGCAATTTTTGCCAACGGGTCGAATAATCGATACATGCCTCCTTTGTCAGAAATTTAACTTCGTTCGTCTTTTTCACGGGCACGGTAAGAGACAGAATACCATTGGCGGACAAAATCTCACAGCGGTTACGGTAACTTTGCTTCCCGTAGCTTTCCCATTGCTCTATACCAACCTCATCGTATCGATTCACACAGGCGAGATATTGTACCGGAGGAAAATAAGCCGTATTCAGTATTACTTTTGACATTGTATTGCTTAAAATCAAACACAAAAATAATTGTAAATTTACGATTTCAGATTAAATGAATCCCGCAACGGATCAGTTTGTCGAACGATTTACAATCTGTCTGCAAAATCTGCAGAATTCAATCAAAAATCGCAAATCAAAAATCAAGTTTTCACGGCAAAATTAATAAAATTCGAGTATTTTTCCCTCATCCTTCCGTATTCCCGGTTTTCTCTTTAATTTTGCAATACTAAACAAAACAGGAAAACGAAGTGATATATCCGGAAAATTTTGAGAGTAAGATAAAGTTCGACAGAATCCGGGAAATGCTTACCGGCAGATGCCGAAGTGATATGGGACGGGAACTGGTAAAAGCCATGACCTTTTCAGAGGAGGACATTTTTATCCGGGAAAATCTGGAAGAAACGGCCGAATTTATGCGTATTGTGCGGGAAGAAGAGTTTCCGGGAGACTACTATGCCGATGCCCGTCCTTTTCTGAATAAGATCCGCATCGAAGGACTTTATCTGGATATCCCCGAATTGGTTGCATTAAAAAACTCATTGGAAAGTCTGACCGCCATTGTCCGTTTTTTCAACGGTAAAAATGAACAGTATCCCCACCTGACTCAAAAAGCCGGACAGATACAGTTGTTTCCTTATGTTTTACAACGCCTGGACTCGATTGTTTCCAAACACGGTACGATTAAGGATAACGCCTCTTCCGAACTGAACGACATACGCCGCAATATCCTGAAAAAACAGTCAGGTATATCCCGGCGCATGCAATCCTTATTACAGCAGGCCCAATCTGAAGGATGGGCAGAAAAGGACTCTTCTATCGCCATCCGTGACGGACGCATGGTTATTCCTGTTCCCTCGGCCTACAAACGCCGCATCAACGGTATCGTACATGACGAATCGACGACCGGAAAAACCTCCTATATCGAACCGGCAGAAATCATCGAAACGAACAACGAGATACGGGAACTTCAACTGGAAGAAAAACGGGAGATCATCCGGATATTGCGTAAGTTCTCTGACGATATACGTCCTTACATCGACCACCTGATTCCGGCCTACAATTTTTTGGCCCATGTCGATTTCGTCAAGGCCAAAGCACTATTTTCCATTGAAATCGAAGCCATTGTTCCGGTATTTCAAAATCTTCCCGAAATGTGGTGGTATGAAGCCAGACATCCCTTGTTGTACCTGGCTTTTAAAAATACGGAAAAAAAACTGATTCCCTTAAAACTGGAAGTCAACGACGAACAACGAATCATACTGATTTCCGGACCGAATGCAGGAGGAAAATCCGTGTGTCTGCAAACAGCCGGACTTCTGCAATACATGTTTCAGTGCGGTTTACCGGTACCGGTAAGCGAGGCGAGTCGTTTCGGTATCTTTAAAAAAATTCTGATCGATATCGGTGACGAGCAATCCATCGAAAACGATTTGAGTACTTACAGTTCACACCTGATCAACATGAAAAACTTTGTCCGTTACGGCGACAAAGACACCTTGATATTGATCGACGAATTCGGCACCGGTACAGAGCCCATGCTGGGTGGAGCCATTGCCGAAGCAATTCTGCATGCTTTAAACAACAAAGAAGTAAAAGGAGTTATCACCACACACTATACCAACCTCAAACATTTTGCTTCAGCCACTCCCGGTATTGAAAACGGAGCCATGCTATACGACAACCACCGGATGATGCCCCTTTTCGAACTGCAAATCGGCAAACCGGGTTCATCCTTTGCTTTCGAGATTGCCAATAAAATCGGCTTGCCAAAAGAAATTCTGGACGAAGCTGCCGGAAAAATAGGCGAAGACCATATCAATTATGATAAACACCTGAAAGACATTGCCCGGGATAAACGCTATTGGGAAGAAAAGCGAAGGAAAATCCACGAAAATGAAAAACGCCTGGATGATGTCGTCGCAAAATACAGTAACGAACTCCAGGAAGCCTCCCGGCTACGAAAAGAAATCATCCGGGAAGCCCAGCTTAAAGCACAGGAAATTATTGCTAATGCCAACAAAACAATAGAAACTACCATCCGGGAAATCCGGGAAAGCCAGGCCGAGAAAGAAAAAACCCGGATTGTACGTGCACAACTGGAAGCAGAAAAACAAAAATTGCTCTCTGAAGAAGAGGAAGAAGAACGCCTGAAACGGAAAATCGAAAAAATAAAAAACCGGGAAAACCGGAAAAAGAAAAAAACCGAAAAAGAAACCGTTTCTGAATATGACAAGAAAGAAACATCCCTCCTCCTGCAAAAAGGAGATTATGTCAAGCTACCCAACCAGGCCATCGGAGAAATTCTGGACATCAAAGCCGGAAAAGCACTGATAGCACTCGGTAACATTCGTACCCAGATTGCAGTAGAACAACTCCGTAAAGCCTCTGCCAACCAGATCAAAAAGCAAACCCGCCCGGCAAACAGGTCTGCCTATCCGGATTTCCGGGAAAATATGAGTCAGAAACGCCTGATGTTCAAACCGGAAATCGATGTTCGTGGCCTTCGGGGAGACGAAGCCCTGCAAAAGGTCACCGAATTCATCGATGAAGCCGTAATGCTCGATTCCAAAAACCTGCGCATCCTCCACGGCACAGGCACCGGGGCCTTGCGGCAAATCATCCGCGAATACCTTAGTACCAATCCCGTCGTCGGTTCTTACTCCGACGAACAAGTACAACTAGGAGGGGCAGGCATTACAGTCGTCAAACTGGATATCTGACATCCGACATTTTGGTCGACCGAAATTATACGACAGTCCGGCAACTCTACGTGTATCTCCCGGACAAAACAGATATCCCCCCACTGGAATACCTCCAAAAAATACTGAAAAAAATCAGATTATAAAGGAAGCCCGCAGATTTCGGTGTTCTCGCAGATAATTAATTTAAAATCAATATATCTCCCGAATCTGTGGGCCACTTAATATTATCTCTGCCTCATTATTTAAATAATATTTTCTTTTCCGATATATTCGTTATGCCTTTCGACTGCAAATAGGCTCTTACTTTGGCAATAGTTTCCGGCCGGATCTTTTCAAAAATTTCAAGTTCCACATTTTTCACCTTGTCCGTACGAATCTGATCGATAAAAGAAACTGCATTTTCATATTTCCATACATCCCGCCTGGCCTGTAACCCGGAATTATAGGTAAATACCATCGTCAACTGGGGAAGTGCCCCTGTTTCCTGTGATATCAAGGTAGGCTGAATGCCTTTATCCTTCAAAAAAGAAACGATTTTATCCTTTGATAACCGACCTTTTATCTGCAGTTCGATATCTCCTTGTGATATCGGCCAGCCCTCTTTTTCCAACTTTTCTCCAAGTTGTTCGATATTTACAGCCCTAAGATGTACCGCCTTGCCTTCAGCCGTCTTATAGATCAGATTGATCGGATAAGCAGGTGGAGGTGGAGGAGCCTGAACCAGAGAAGGATCGAGGTACGGCTCTGTAATATGCGGCTTTGCAATATTCACCAATACAGGAAATTTTTTATCCATTTTATCCCGGTCGGACTCCGGAAGCTGCTGCCGCACCTCCGTTGTAAATCTATCACACACTTCACCGACAATATTTAACAGATCCTGCCATTTCTTATCGGAAGTTTCCTTATCCCTCATCATCACAATATATACCGGAGAAAAACGGGTATGCATCCCTTTGAGTTGTGCCGCCAATTTATCCGCTAACTGATCCCAGGTAACATTATCGGCTAATAAATTATTGACAATTAAAAGGATGTTTTTGCGATTGATGTATAAATTAAGAACACGCTCTTTCTCCAATTTCACGTTTTCAACACGGTCACCGAAATATTCCTTCCAGGTCTGCTGAAAAAAATCTTCCGTCCATTTTTCGGGCTTATCCGGAATTTGATTAACTTTGTCAAAGGAAGCCAGTTTCTCCATGGAAGAAGCTACTTCCGGACGAGCAAAAGCCTGCGCTATCAGCACTGCTAACGGTAAGAAAAATAAAATTTTCAACCGTGCCCAACGATTTGATTTTTCTTTTAACATCATAGTAATTCGATTTTTTAGTTTACTGTGATTAAAGCTGTTGGCAATAGATTCGACCCTGGAGCCGACAGCTTTTTTCACCAATAATAATTGATATTTAGTTGCATCGATGCCTTGTTTGATAACGCCTTCGTCAGCCTCATACTCATGAATATCCTGCAATTCCCGCCTTAACAGCCACACGGCCGGATTGAACCAATGAAACACGAGTAACAACTGAATCAGATATAAATCCCAAGTGTGTTTCTTACGAATATGGATACATTCGTGTGCAATGATTTCCTTATACCCTTCATAATCCTGGCGGGATAATACAATATAATTCCGCCAACTGAAAGGACAAATTTTCCCGGAAACAACGACTAATGTATACCCTTCTCTAGGTATAGATTCCCCGCTGCGAAGAATACCGAACATTCTCCGATAAGCAAGTAGCCAAAATAAAAGACAGATACCCATTCCCCCTACATAAATCCATCCGGTATAAGGAATATTTCCTTTGCTTTCTGTCAGGACTTCTGTATCGGTTGTTGGCAGCGCATAAATCATGGCAGTCTGTTCTTCTTCCGGTACATAACCCGTTATGACTTTTTCCAATTCATTCAGATGCTGGCGGAAAGGCGACGGTTCAGCTTCAAACTCAACAAAAGGCCATACCAGACAAAACAGTATCCCTCCCAGCAAAATAAAGCGATTCCATCTGAAAAAAGTATCCCGGCACAACAATACCTTAAAAAATATCAAAAACAAAGTCAGGCAAATCGTCGAACGAAAAATATAAAGTAAAAAAGCTTCCATAACTACCGTTTTCTTTTATTCTCGATCTGACGGATCAGGTCCTTCAGTTCATTTACAGAAATATTTTCTTCCTCAATCAAGGCCGATACAACCCGCGTATAAGAGTTATTGAAATATTTCGATACCACATTCTTAAGCGTGCCACGCCGGTACTCTTCGCGGGATACGGCTGCATAATACTGATAGGTATTACCATAAACCGTATAAGCAATAAAACCTTTTTCCTCCAATCCCCGTACGATGGTCGACAGCGTATTATAATGCGGTTTCGGCTCTTTGTAAAATTCCAGCAATTGTTTTACAAATAAAGGTCCCTTATCCCAAAAGAACCCCATAATTTCTTCTTCTTTAGCCGTTAATCTTTCCATTACCCAATTATTTAATAAGAACATTACAAATATAACTATATTTTTTAATTATACAACTACATGGAATAGTTTTTCAACTAAATAATTTAGTTGTTATTCGGAATAAAAAATAAAGGAGGAAGACATCTCCTCCTTTTATTCAGATTTTCATCACTCAAACCCGATAAATACGACACTCACAACTCCCGGAGACAGCTTGCAAACTTTAAATCAAGCATACAATCCCCCTTATTAAAAGAATCGTAAATCAAAAATTACACGCTGGGACGGACTCATTGTGTAACTTTCACCTCCCTGTTCTCAATTTTAAATCTAAAATCTAAAATTTAAAATCATAAACAACCTCCTCGAAAACCCTCTACAAATCAGCAATCTCC
>NZ_DOED01000001.1:0-23215 GCF_003524185.1 Culturomica sp. | reverse complement strand
AAATCAAAAATCGTAAATCGTAAGCGTCCCCTATATCACAGCTTTTCGTATACGCACTAATTTTTCCAACAATCCTTCCATCAAATCCAGACGCAACATATTTGCTCCGTCAGACTTGGCACAAGAAGGATTACTATGGGTTTCGATAAACAAACCATCGGCACCGACAGCAATTCCTGCTTTAGCGATGGTCTCTATCAGTTCCGGTTGTCCGCCGGTCACTCCGCTTCCCTGATTGGGTTGTTGCAAGGAGTGTGTCACATCAACCACAACCGGACAATGACAACTGTCCTGCATAATCCGTATTCCCCGGTAATCGACGATCAGGTCCTGATAGCCGAATGTCGTACCCCTCTCCGTCACCATAACATTCTGATTGTGGGAATCCCTTACTTTCTGCACAGCAAAACGCATCGCATCCGGTGAAAGGAACTGTCCTTTTTTTATATTAACCAATTTTCCGGTTTTGGCAGCAGCAACCAATAAATCGGTTTGCCGGCACAAAAAAGCCGGGATCTGCAATACATCTACATAAGGAGCTGCCAGCTCTGCATCTTCCGGGGAATGAATATCTGTTACCACAGGAATTCCGAATGTTTCCTTCACCTTTGCCAGTATCTTCAATGCTTTTTCATCTCCGATACCGGTGAAAGAATCAATCCGGGAACGGTTGGCTTTTTTAAACGAACCTTTAAACACATAGGGTATATCCAGACGTTCGGTAATTTTTACGACATGCTCTGCAATCTGCATGGCCATTTCCTCTCCCTCAATCACACACGGCCCGGCCAAAAGAAAAAACATGTCCGACTGCTTAAATTTTTCCAATACTTCCATATATTTTAATTGTAAACTTTAGATTCCAAACTAAACAAAGAGTTATAAAACGATTCTAACTGTAGATTGCAGATCAGCCATCATGCCGCACCTATACCGATCATCAGTTCTAAGGCCATACCCTGCTACCTGACAAAAATCTATTCAAAATCTATTTATATTTCCTTTTCCACCAATTTTTCAATCGTTCCAGTATTTTCACCTCTTGCGTATTGTTTTGAGGTTTATAAAAAACAGCCGTCTTCACCTCCTCAGGCATGTATTCCTGATCGACGAAATTCCCTGGAAAATCATGGGCATATTTGTAATCTCTCCCATAATTCAATTCCTTCATCAGTTTTGTCGGAGCATTTCTCAAATGCAAAGGTACCGGTACATTTCCCGTCTGCCTTACCAACCGGATGGCTTCGTCAATCGCCAGATATGCCGAATTGCTTTTCGGAGATGTTGCCAGATAAATCAGACATTCCGACAGGGGAATACGGGCTTCCGGCATTCCGATTTTATGTACGGCCTCAAAACATACATTTGCAATCAGCATGGCATTGGGATTCGCCAAGCCAATATCTTCCGAAGCGGAAATAATCAGTCGCCGGGCAATGAATTTCGGATCTTCTCCTCCCTCCAACATCCGGGCCATATAATACAAAGCCGCATTCGGATCACTCCCCCGGATCGATTTTATCATAGCCGAGATGATATCATAATGCTGCTCACCGTCCTTGTCATACATCAAGGGATTTTCCTGTAACTCTTTACGGACAATCTCATTATCAACAATGATCTCCTTTCCTGTCTGGGCATTTACCACCAATTCCAGAATATTCAGCAATTTCCGGGCATCTCCGCCACTAAAAGAAATCAAAGCCTCCTTCTCCCTGACCTGTATATTTTTCTCTTTCAGGTAAAAATCTTTCGTAATCGCCTTATCGACCAATTCTTCCAGATCGGCTTTTTCCTGCGCTTTCAGAACATATACCTGACAACGGGATAAAAGCGGTGAAATCACTTCAAAAGAAGGATTTTCCGTCGTTGCCCCGATCAAGGTAACTGTTCCTTTTTCGACGGCAGCCAACAAAGAGTCTTGCTGTGCTTTCGAAAAACGATGGATTTCATCGATAAACAAAATCGGATTAGGCGTATTGAAAAAACGCTGGCTTTCAGCTTTCTGAATCACCTCCCGCACATCTTTCACCCCGGAGCTCACAGCACTCAATACATAAAAGGGCCTTTTCAATTGCTCGGCAATAATCATCGCCAGGGTTGTTTTCCCTACCCCCGGAGGTCCCCACAAAATAAACGACGACACCACGCCCGATTCTATCATCTTGCGCAATACTTTCCCCTCTCCTACCAAATGCTTCTGTCCGATATAATCATCCAATGTCTTCGGACGCATCCGTTCTGCCAAAGGTTTATTTTCCATAACCCAAAATCCTTATCTTTTTGCAAAGATAAGGATTTAAGGATAAAAGGAAGGTACCCCTTCCGCTTATTTTTTCGATGTTCCGCTTTCCAGAATACTGACGATAGAAAACAGACAAAAACAAATAGCTCCTAAACCGGTCAGTACCCTTGCCGGTACGAAAAAAGCATTATCATATAGTCCTTCTTCAAAAAGAAAGGCTGCTAAAAACAAACACAAAAGGGCCGTAATGACCGGAATTAAAGGAATTCGATTGGCTAATGCATACTCTTGCCGCCATACCTTAGCTAACAACAAAACTTTACTGGAAATACTGAAACATACCAATCCCAAACCGATCATAATAAATCCGGTGGTATTAGCCGCATTTCCGATCATAGCCAAGATCAGGACAATCCCCCAAATGACACTGATCGTTCCGAAAAAAAAGACCAGCTTAGGCCAGAATTTACGATCCTGTTCCGCATAATCGTTCCGGATCTGGCGGGCAATACTGGCCACCAAAGCCACTAAACTGGACGCGATACAAGCCAAACCTCCCATCACCGTGCCGGCAACCAGATAAGCCGAACCCAAACTCGTCCGGGAAAGTAAAACGATACACCATACCCAGGCTGTCAAGGCAAACAAAACCGTTAAAACAATCAAAATTTTTTCCGTCACAGCCGTAAATCCTTCTTTATTGATCTCCGTGCTTCCTGAATGGGAATTTTGCGGAATCAGATAGAATTTCGTCGAAGAGGTCGCCGCTGTAGATACACAAGCCGTGATCAGAGCAACGCCGCATATCACATGTCCGGAAACGAGGTAATTAGTCGTCCCCAGCCCAAATATCCATATCCCTGAAATAAAGGTTACAATAGCCACCAGATATCCGAATCCGGGAAGCAGATATTTAAACACGGGACGATAAGTGTGAATCAATTGCCGTATTATTGTTCCGGCTGTAGCAAACAAAGCCAAACAAATCGCCCCTAAAAAGAATACGACAGGGCCCGCCACATATTTCGCCGGATCCGGTCCGTAAAGAAATATGAAACCTCCCAGAAAAAAGCAAATAAAAGCCATAAATACCGGAATGGCCCTGAACAAAACACTGATACCGTAATTCATCATCTTAAAATTAAAGTTATTTACTTACCAATTTCACCTCATATACGCTGTGATTATTTCAAAAGTTGCTCTTTCCGTATACTTCCGTTAGATGTTTTTATGTAAAAATCAAGTCATTAAATCTTTTCGCATTTGTTTCTATGATTCCTTTTTTATAAATTTGCAGCATGCTGAAAGAATCAGAACATCCTTTGAGGCAAATATTCCGGAAGTTTACAAACAAATATACATTTGTCGGACTTCTCTTTCTGGTATGGATTGCCTTCTTCGACAGAAACAGTTTCGTCGAAAAGGCACAACTACGCAGTAAAATCACGACACTGACAAAAGAAAAAGAATACTACCAGAAAAAAATAGAAGAAGACAACCGCAAAATGAAAGAACTATTGAGTAACCGCGATAATCTCGAAAAATTTGCCCGGGAACAATATCTGATGAAAAACAGCAACGAAGACATTTTTATCATCATAGACAAATAAGGACGTGGGTAGAATTTTAGCCATTGATTACGGGAAAAAAAGAGTAGGCATTGCAGTTTCCGATCCCGGACGTATTATCGCCACTGGTCTTCAAACGGTCCTTTCGCATGAAGTCTTAAAATTTCTCCAGGATTACACGGCCAAAGAAACAATCGATCTTTTTGTAGTCGGCTATCCCAAGCAAATGGATAACACCGACTCGGAAAGCATGATCTATGTAAAACCGTTTCTCACAGCCTTGAAACGTAAATTTCCCACAATTCCGATAGAAATGTTCGATGAACGCTTTACTTCGGTTATCGCCCACAAAGCCCTGATCGAAGGAGGAGCTTCTAAAAAGAAACGCCAGGATAAAGCTCTCATAGATACAATGAGCGCCACCTTGATCCTTACATCCTATATGGAAAGTATAAGAATAAAAAACAACCGATAAATACAAATTAATTATGTTATTACCCATACTCATATACGGTCATCCGACCTTAAGAAAGGTGTCCGAAGACATTCCGACCGACTATCCGGACTTAGACAAATTCCTCAAAGACATGTGGCAAACCATGGAGGAATCGGACGGAGTAGGGCTGGCCGCTCCTCAAGTCGGTAAAAATATCCGTATCTTCGTAGTCAATGCCGACGCCTTTGCCGATATCGACCCGGATTGCACGGGATTCCGGAAGGCTTTCATCAATGCCCATATCCTGGAACGTACGGGAGAAGAAATAAGCCGGAACGAAGGTTGCTTAAGCGTTCCGGGTATTCATGAGGATGTAAGACGAAAAGATAAAATCCGGATTGCATACCGGGACGAAGACGGAGTGGAAAGAGAAGAAGAATACGAAGGTATTAAAGCCTGGATCATACAACACGAATACGACCACCTCGAAGGAATACTCTTTACCGACCACCTGTCCGGCTTAAAAAAGAGACTGTTGAAAAATAAACTCAACAACATCAGTCTCGGCAAATTTAAAGCCACATACCGGGTTATTTTACCCAAGTAAAAAATTACACACCGGGACGGACTCATTGTGTAATTTTGGATCGACGGCTTCGGGTTGAATCCCTGGGATTTCGCAGATAGATTTATAATTAGGCGTCCAATAAAAATGTAATTTAAAATTTGCAGAATTTACAATTCTTGCTTTTACAAACAGGATTATGTGCTTAATCTAAAATTTGTAATTTATCTGCGGAATTTTCCCATCCGTTTTTCCCGGATTTTTTGTAACTTGTATACCTTAAGTTTCAAATCCGGATTTTTTATGGTGTAAACAATTTTCGTCATCGCACGCCTTTCCTAATACCTCTGATGCTGCTAGCCGGAGGTATAGCACTTGCTCCTGTTTTCCGTATACCGGCCATCGTATTCTATCCCTTTCTGAGTACAGCCTTTTTATGCGGTATATTCTTTTTTAAACACTCCTTTTCCGGTATACTCCTACACATTTCCATTCTCCTTTGCGGACAGCATTTAACGATACCTCCTCCCTTCCATCCGGATACGTCTGACATTTCTACTTTACATTGCCGGTGCAAAGAAGTCCTTTCTTCCAATAGCTATATTCTATCAGTAGCAGACCGGCTTTTGTATCTCCGGTTGCCGGACACAGCTTACAATTACCGGGCAGGAGACTCGTTAACGGTACAGGGACGGCTGATCCGGCTTAAAATAACAGCCAATATTGATGCTTTCAACTACAATCGCCACCTAAAGCAAAAAAACATTCATTTTCGTATATATCCCGTCGCTCCGGTTATTAAAACCGGACATTCGACAAATCTGTATACTTTTTTTCAAGACATCCGGCAAAAATTAATCTCAAAGATTGACCGTCTGATTTCCCTTCCCCGGCAACAAGCTGTCGTCAAAGCACTATGTCTGGGATACAAAAATGAATTGGATAAAGATACCCGTACCCTCTTTTCTTCCACCGGAACCATTCATCTTTTGGCAGTATCCGGACTGCATACCGGAGCTGTCTACCTGTTACTTTGCTATTTTTTCAGATTTTTGGGATTGAAACACCCCAAAAGTCATTTAGTCATCATCCCCTTACTTTGGTGCTATGCCTGTCTTACAGGTCTGTCACCTTCCGTTATCCGGGCCGCTAACATCCTCTCGTTTATCATCATCGGCAAGGCTTTTGCCCAAGATTATACCCCGCTTAATTCTATAGCAGCCTCAGCTTTTTTCACACTGATATTTCAACCGGAAGCCCTTTATTCCATCAGTATGCAAATGTCATACGCCGCTTATACTGGTATCGTTCTTTTATATCCGCTTTCCAAAAAATTTTCTTCTCATATACCGGCATTCCTGAAACCGGTATATGCCCTGCTTAGTGTCACTTTATCGGCTCAACTGGCAACAGCCCCCCTAAGCATTTACTATTTCCATACTTTCAATCCGAGCAGTCCCCTGATCAATCTCATAGCCGTACCGCTCACAACCCTGCTTTTTTACATTGCTTTACTCACACTGTTACTACCTTTATGTATCGGACTAAAAATAAATTTCATCACCGAATACCTGTGCAGTACATTATTCTTCTGCCTCGATAAGTCCGGCATTTCCTATCTGAATATGAACAATCTTTATCCCACAATAGGACATATTCTATTCTTTTACTTTCAGTTATTTCTGCTTGTTTTTTATTTGTCAGAACGTAAAAAAGCGGTATTCCGGTTGCTCCTTCTAAACTGCTGTTGCTGGCTGATATACATTTGCTTTTTTAATATACATATCCGGAATCGCCGGGAAATTATTACTTACCACCTGTATGGGAAAAGTTGTATTTTATTGAATCACAACGGTTATTACACCTTCCTTCACAATACCTCCGATTCATCCGACCGGGAAACGATATACCCTTATATCCATTACAACCGGCTTCTTTCCTCCAAACGGGAGTTTACAGGAACAGATTTTTTACACCTGTTTCCGCAATTTATAAACAAAAAATACGACATCGGTTTAATAACATCGGATAAGGATTTTCCGTATCCCAATACAAGCTCATGGATTGTCAGCGATAATATTTTCCCTGATCAGATCAGAGACACGTCCCTGCTTCCCCGACAAATCATCGTGGACGCATCCAACCGTTCCACCTGTATCCGGAAATGGGAATCTTTTTGCCGAAACCACTCCATCGCACTTTTAAAGACCGAAGAATATGGATCCATACGAATTCCTTTAAAATAAACTTTTTATACTTGTAAATATACAGTCATCACACAAAAATGAAGTTTTTTATACAAAAAATAAATAAATAATCTTTTATCATCGAAATCAAAGGCAATTAGTTTAAATTTGCGACCTTGAACACACTATAAAAAACATATTCATGAATATCGTCATCGCAGGAGCAGGAGCTGTCGGAACGCATCTGGCAAAGATGCTCAGCAGGCAGGAACATAATATATTACTCATCGACTCAGACCAGGAAAAGGTCGAAGCCCTCGAAAGTCAACTGGACATAATGTCGGTTGTCGGCTCATGTACTTCTATCGGTGCACTGAAAGATGCTGAAGTCGGTAAATGCGATCTCTACATTGCAGTAAATCCTCTGGAAGACCAAAATATTAATTCCGCTATCCTGGCTAAAAAGCTGGGAGCGAAACGCACCATCGCCCGTGTCAACAACAGCGAATACCTGGAGAGCGAAAATGCAGAATACCTGAAATCCATCGGCATCGATACCCTGATATACCCCGAGCGTCTGGCTGCGGAAGAAATTGTAGCCTCCCTCAAACAAATCGGTTCACGTCAACTGCACGAATTCTCTGACGGCCGTCTGCAATTGATCGGTATAAAACTGTGGGATAAAGCGCTTATTCTAAATCATACACTGGCCAAGATGGGCGAAATATACGGGGCAGATCAGTTTCGGCTGGTAGCCATAAAACGCGATAACAAAACATTGATTCCCCGGGGAAACGATGTTCTGAAATACGGAGACCTTATTTTTGTCGTTACCAAACCTTCGTTCATCCAAAACGTTTTTGCCCTTTGCGGTAAAGAACAATTCGAAATAAAAAATATCGTTATTGTCGGGGCTTCCCGCATCGGTATCAAAACAGCCTCATTGCTGGAAAAACATTACAACGTCAAAATCATCGAGAAAGACCGGGAAAAATGTATCCAACTGGCCGATAAACTGAAATATACACTCATTATTAACGGGGACGGTCGTGACCTCACCCTGTTGCGTGAAGAGGGCATCAAAAACATAGACGCTTTTATCAGTGTCACAAAATCTTCGGAAACCAATATTCTCTCCTGTTTACTGGCCAAAAAAATGGGAGTAAAGAAAAGTGTCGCCGAGGTGGAAAACATCGATTATATCGACCTGGCAGAAAACATCGGTATCGGAACACTGATCAATACAAAATTGATTGCGGCCTCACACATTTACCGCTATACGATGAATGTCGATGTCAAGCATTTGAAATTCCTGACCTTTTCCGAAGCCGAAGTATTCGAATTGCAAGCTGAAGCCGGTTCAAAAATCACCCGGCACCAGTTGAAAGACATGAATTTTCCGGAAGATGCAACAATCGGCGGCATTATCCGGGGGAACACGACTATCATAGCCAAAGGAGACGTACAAATCCAGGCCGGTGATAACGTTGTCGTGTTTGCGCTTCAAAGTGCCATTAAAAAAGTCATTAAGTATTTCCAGAAATAATGATAAATATACGATTTATCACAAACATCATCGGCAAGCTATTGCTCATCGAATGCGTCTGTTTTCTATTGTGCGTATTGATTTCCCTTTTGTATGGGGAAAGTGACACCTTGGCATTTCTGTATTCCGCTATCATTACGGGTATTACAGGAATGTGTATGGCCTATATTGTAAAGGCTCCCGATCAGATACTGGCCAAAAAAGACGGTTATTTTACCGTCACCTGTATCTGGCTTTTTTTCTCCCTTTTCGGCTGTTTGCCTTTTATTATCGGCAACACCATTCCCTCTTTCACCGATGCCTTTTTTGAAACCATGTCCGGTTTTACAACAACCGGTTCCTCTATACTTAACAACATAGAGTCCTTGCCCCATGCTACACTTTTCTGGCGGTCGATGACCCAATGGCTGGGAGGTTTGGGGATTGCCGTACTCTTTTTAGCCATCCTGCCGAGCCTCGGTATCGAAGGACGGGATCTATACGTAGCGGAAGTACCCGGCCCCACACACAATAAAATGGCCGCAACCTTTTATTCTTCTGCCCGGAAACTATGGCTGTTCTATTTATCCTTCACCGCTTTGGAAACGATTCTGCTCATGTTCGGCGGCATGTCTCTTTTCGACGCGATATGTCATTCTTTCAGCACTATGGCAACAGGAGGATTCTCGACCAAACAAGATAGTATTGCTTATTGGAACTCCCCGTACATCCAATATGTAATCATGTTGTTTATGTTTATCGCAGCCATCAATTTCGGCCTCTACCTGACAGCTTTAAAAGGAGATTTCAAAAGAATATTTCATGATGAAGAACTCAGGTGGTATACCATTATTATTGCCGTATGCAGTATCGTCATTGCTTGCGGCCTTTATTTCAACGGATGGGCCGGTGCGGAAAAATGTTTCCGGGATGCAGCCTTCCAGGTCGTAACAATCATGACGACAACCGGTTTTGCAACGGCCGATTACTTGTTATGGCCGACCTTGTTAGGCTTACTTATTTTCGTATTGATGTTTATCGGCTCCTGTGCCGGCTCGACTGCCGGAGGTATTAAGGTCGTCCGTGTCGTTCTGTTATTCAAGAATTCTTTCACCGAAATGAAGCGGATCATCCACCCCAATGCTGTCATTAACGTCAAATACGACGGTAAAAGCGTACACCCTACAGTTATGACCGGAGTAATGGCCTTCTTCATTCTTTTTATGATTGTATTCAGCATCGGAAGTATCATTATGGCTATATTTACCGACGACATTGCTACGGCCTGTAGTGCTGTCATCAGTTGTATGAGCAATATCGGTCCCGGATTCGGTTCTATCGGCCCGATGGACAATTTCTCACACTTAAGCGATGCCGCCAAACTATTCTGCGCAGCCCTGATGCTGATCGGCCGCCTCGAAGTATTCACCGTATTGGTATTATTCAGCAAAGCGTTTTGGAAAAGATAAAAGAAAGCTTGTAAACTAAAAACAGGAAGTGAATCAGAGAAAGCCATTCCGGCTTTGATTGATGACTAATGATTTTTGATTATCAACACTTTAGCAAATTCATCCCACACAAAATCGAAAAACTTCAGATTAGCTTTATGTGATTAATCCAAAATCAGACAACTTCCGGTTAAACGATCAAAATCTATCTCTTTCTGTCCTCAATTGTAAATCAAAAACTCCAATCCAAAACTCTCTTATTCTTCGACATTACCGCCTGCCATATCCAGCAATTCGGTCGTAATACCCTGCTGCCGCAGTTTATTATATTCCAATTGTAAACTTCCCAATAATTTATAAGCATTATCACTGGCCATTTGCATGGCTATAATACGAGTGGCTTGCTCGGAGGTCTGATTTTCCAAAAATGCCTTATAAAACATAGTTCGTATAATCAGCGGATAGAGTATCTCAAAAATTTCCCGGCAATCCGGTTCATAAATATAAACCCTGGGAAGATTCGGACGGTCGGGGCCTGACTGTTCTTCCTGCTTACGACCGAGCAATGGCAACAATTGCAAACGGGTAACAATTTGAGTCCCACGGCTCTTATAATGAGTATATATGACTTCCACCTTATCGACATCTCCTTGTAGAAAACGGGCGATCAACTCATCCGTCAAAACTTTGACTGCTTCCGGATACTTCTTCTCTATAAATAAATCCGTACTCTTCTTATAGTCGATATTTTGCATTCGCTTGACATATCCGACCATCTTTTTTCCGATCGGATATACTTCCGGATGCTGAATACCCAGTGAAGCATATTCCCGGATCGTTCCAAGAAGTTCCTTGTATAAATTGATATTAAAAGCCCCGCACATTCCCTCATCAGAGCCAAGACATATCAAAGCCACCTGCCGCACAGGACGTATTTTCCGCAAAGGCGATTCGTAATCACAATCCTTTTCGTTGACGTGCGCCAATATGGATTGCAATTGCTCCTCATAAGGCAGAGTGCGGTTTAAGGCAATCTCTGCTTTACGCATCCGGGCAGAAGAAATCATCTTCATCGCCGCAGTAATTTTTTGAGACGATTGCACCGAATTGATCCTTCGCTTCAGTTCACGCATTGTGGCCATAACTTCTCTTTTAAATACTCTATATGAATGATATATTCACGGTAATCCCAGTCTGTTCCCAGAGATCACCGGATCCAATCGTATATATTACATCTTAAAACGTTCGCTGACTTCCTTAGCAACGGCTGTCATCAACTCTTCTACCTTATCGTCCAGGATACCTTCTTTCAAACGATCGAGTACCTCTTTCCGATAACGGGCATTCAACAATTCCAGATATAACTTTTCAAAATCCGATACATGATGCAAAGGGACATCTTTCAACAAACCCTGCGTTCCGCAATAGATCACGGCTACTTCTTCCTCTACCGGCATTGGAGCATACTGCGGTTGCACTAACAAACGGGCATTTTTACGTCCCTTATCGATCACCATTGCCGTTACAGGGTCCATATCCCCACCGAATTTAGAGAAGGCCTCCAATTCCCGGTACTGAGCCTGATCGATCTTCAATGTTCCGGCAATTTTTTTCATCGATTTCAACTGGGCATTACCTCCCACACGTGACACCGATATGCCGACATTAATAGCGGGGCGCATCCCTTCATTAAATAAGGTCGTATCCAGGAATATCTGTCCGTCTGTAATTGAAATCACATTGGTCGGAATATAGGCAGAAACGTCCCCGGCCTGCGTTTCAATAATCGGCAAAGCCGTCAACGACCCACCCCCTTTAATCATAGGTTTCAACGATTCGGGTAAATCGTTCATCTGAGCAGCAACATCGTCATTGGAAATAATACGGGCTGCCCGTTCCAATAAACGGGAATGCAAATAAAAAATATCTCCCGGATAGGCTTCCCGTCCGGACGGACGCCTCAATATCAGGGAGATCTCCCGGTAAGCTACGGCCTGTTTCGAAAGATCATCGTATACGACCAAAGCATGTCGTCCGCTATCCCGGAAATACTCTCCGATAGCAGCTCCGGCGAATGGGGCGTAGTAACGCATGGCGGCAGAATCCGAAGCATTGGCAGCAACGATGATACAATATTCCAAGGCACCTTTTTCACGCAAGGTATTCACCAAAGTAGCCACCGAAGAAGCTTTCTGTCCGATAGCGACATAAATGCAGTACACAGGATCCCCATTCGTAAAATTCGCTTTCTGATTGAGAATCGTATCTATGGCAATGGCTGTCTTTCCCGTTTGCCGGTCTCCGATAATCAATTCCCGTTGTCCTCTTCCGATCGGAACCATCGAATCGACAGCTTTAATACCCGTTTGCAAAGGTTCTTTTACAGGTTGACGGAAAATCACCCCCGGCGCTTTCCGGTCCAAAGGCAACTCGATTGTATCCCCGGCAACAGGGCCGGCACCGTCAATCGGATCTCCCAAAGTATTCACAACCCGTCCCAACAACCCATCTCCGACACGTATTGAAGCAATATGCCCTGTACGTTTCACCGTAAAATTCTCTTTCACCCTGTCTCCTGCATTCATCAGGATAACCCCGACATTATCCTGTTCCAGGTTCATCGCCACTCCCCGCACTCCATTCTCAAATTCAACCAACTCACTGGAACGCACATTGTCCAATCCGAAAACATGGGCTACACCGTCACCGACCTCCAACACCGTACCCACCTCCTCAAAAGCGGTTTTCGTATCTACGCCCTTGAGCTGCATTTCCAATATATCCGAAACCTCATCCAATTTACTCATAACTTCAACTTATTAACTGTTTATATCCTCTAGCCCAGTAAACCTTTCCGTATCTGTTTCAACTCTCTCCGCACGGAAACGTCTAACTGTTCCGAGCCGATCCTGAGTATAAATCCGCCTATAATCTCCGGATTGACAGTTGTCGTAAACTCAACCGTAAATTTCGTCCGTTCGGTTACCATAGCCTTGATTTTATCGATAACTGCCGCCGAAAGTTCTTTGGCTGTCGTTATATTCACCAGGATAATTCCATGTGCTTTACGATACATATCCTCGTATATCAGAGCAATTGTCCGCATATAGCTTTCCCGGTGGTTCCGGATCAACAAACGAATTGCCCGGATATAAGCCTCTCCGGGTTCAATACCGATAGCCGTTGAAAGCAGCAATTCCTTATCCTTCGGTGAAAGAACCGGGTTGAGCAAAGCTTTCTGTAAATCCGGATAGGCCGTATAATTTTCCAGGAACAGTTGCATCTTTTCATAGACCATCCCATCTACCCCCAATTCCTTGGCATACCGGAACAACGCTTTGGCATAACGCTGTGAAATCAATCCCTCGTTCATCTATTTACTCAATTTTTATTCTCCAGTTCATCCAGGTATTTTTCGACCATTTCCTCCTGAGCTTTATTCCCGTCCAGATTCTGACGGATCACTTTCCCGGCGATTTCCAGCGATAATTTCCCGACCTGCCGGCGCATCTGTATTTCAGCCTCTTTTTTCGTTTGCTCGGCAACCAGACGGGCAGCGTCCAGAATTTTCTGCGCCTCGGTAGTTGCAGATTTTTTAGCCTGCCCGACAATATCATCCTTCAAGCGTTGCGCTTCCTGAAGGATTTCCAATTGTTTGCGCTGAGCATCTGTCAAAAGAGTTTGCGCATCATATTCGGCTTGCTTTTTCAACTCGATAGCCTCTCGTGCCGAAGCAACCCCCTTATCGATATAAGCGGCCCTTTCTTCTACACTCCGGATAATAACCGGCCAGGCATATTTAGCTAAAATACCGAACAAAGCCAGAAAAACAACCAGCATCCAGAAAATCAACCCGAATTCCGGTTCGAATAGTGCCATATTTTTTCTTTTTTATACGGGAATAAATACCCGTCATCTACCAATTGATATATTACATGTCTTCTTTCTCCGAAAAGACAACAGAAAACATAAAGCCTGATCGCTCTGCGGACCTTATCGCATGTTATTGAATAAACAAAGCCAACACACACACGATGATTGCAAAAAGTGCCACTCCTTCGATCAAAGCTGCAATCACAATCATATTCGTCCGGATATTGTTTGCCTCTTCCGGCTGACGGGCAATAGCATCCATCGCGTTAGCTCCGATTTTACCAATTCCGATTCCGGCTCCGATAGCTGCCAAACCAGCTCCGATACAAGCTCCGATTTTAGCCAGACTTACGCCGGCTGCCACCTGTAATGCAATAATACTTAACATACATTCTTGTTTTTAATTGTTACAAATTTTTCCTATTGTCAAAAGTCAACCCAGCGCTGTAAAAACAGCTTCTGATAATTCGGGTCAGCTTTCTATATTTACACTTTTCTTTACATGCTCATGAGTTTCAGGACGCGCAAGACTGATAAAAATCGTCGATAACATCATAAATACATAAGCCTGTATAAAACAAATCAAAAAATCAACCAGATTCATAAATACGGCAAACAATACGGCTATAACCGTAGAACCGGCCGTCACAGCAGCTCCCCACGCCCCGAAAACAAAGATAAGGGAAATCAATACCAAAGTAATCAAATGTCCGGCCAGCATATTGGCAAACAACCGGATCATCAAAGCGATCGGCTTTGTAAAAACACCGAAAATCTCGATAACCGGCATAATCGGCAAAGGCAATTTCAACCACCCCGGTACATCCGGCCACAACGTTTCCCGCCAATATTTCCTCGTTCCCGATAGATTGACAACCAAAAAGGTACATACAGCCAATACCAAAGCGACCGAAATATTTCCCATCACATTGGCACCTCCCGGAAATACAACCATTAATCCCAAAACGTTGGAAAAGAGGATAAAAAAGAACAATGTAAGCAAATAAGGAGCAAAACGCCTGGCATCTTTTCCCAACACTGGTGCAATAACCTCATCATACACCATTCCGATAATCAATTCCATCAATCCGACTCCACGCCGGGGTGCTGTCAGCGGATTTCTCCTATACCAACGAACCAAGGGAAAAATGCAAAGCATCACGACAAACGCCGTAATCCATAAAGCCAGTACATTCTTTGTCACAGACAAATCCCAGGGTCGATACTGTTCTCCGCCTGCCATCTCTATTATTTTTCCGGCATACCGGCCTTCTGTAGCAATCCGGAATCCTTTATATTCCTGACCGTCCTGTATACGGCTCGAACTGAAACAATGCCAACCTTCCTTACCATATAAGATAATCGGTAAAGGAATGATCAGTTGCCTGTCGTGAGGTAGCTTAATACTCCACCCGTATTCATCGCCCAAATGCCCGAAAATAGTACTTTCCAAATCAAAAGATTTCTGTCCGCCGGACTCTTCGGCCCGAAGAATTTCCGGTGTAATCAGCAGCAATCCGAAAAATACCAGATATAGTATTATCCTCTTTTTCATTTTTTTACAGTCATCCCGATATTAATTTACACATACAGCGACCCAGTTATCCCGCACCTCCACAATACCCCCCTCTACAACAACCCGTTTTTCCACCCCATTCACAACATATACGATTTCACCTTCCGCCAATGTTGAAATCAAAGGAGCATGTCGGTCCAGCACAGTAAAAGGGCCACAACTTCCCGGCAATGTTACCCGGTCAACCGGACCGTCGAAAAGAATCTTTTCCGTGGATATAATGCGTAATATCATACTCTCGATTTATTGACCAGATTTATTTTCAATTCTTCCCGGCTTTTTCCAGCATCTCTTTTCCTTTTTGAATCGCCTCGTCTATCGTTCCGACATTCATAAACGCCTGTTCCGGATATTCATCCATCTCTCCGTCCAGAATCATCTTAAAGCCCCGGATCGTTTCTTCCAAAGGAACCATTACACCGGGTATACCGGTATATTGCTCGGCCACATGGAAAGGCTGGGACAAGAAACGCTGTGCCCGTCTTGCCCGGGCAACCACCATCTTATCTTCATCCGACAATTCATCTACCCCCAGAATAGCTATAATATCCTGTAACTCATTATAATGCTGCAACAAACCGATAACCTGCTGAGCTACATTATAATGCTCTTCCCCGACAATATTCGGGTCAAGAATACGGGAAGAAGATTCCAACGGATCGACTGCCGGATAAATTCCCAACTCCGTAATCTTACGACTCAAAACCGTCGTTGCATCCAAAAAATTAAACGTCGTTGCCGGAGCGGGGTCCGTCAAGTCGTCTGCAGGCACGTAGATAGCCTGTACCGAAGTAATAGAACCGTACTTTGTAGAAGCAATACGTTCCTGCAACTTACCCATTTCCGAAGCCAGTGTAGGCTGGTACCCGACAGCCGAAGGCATACGTCCCAACAAAGCCGAAACCTCCGAACCGGCTTGCGTGTATCTGAATATATTATCGATAAAAAGCAATATCTCATTACCGCCTTCATTCGAATCCCGGAAAGACTCCGCTACCGTCAAACCAGACAAAGCGACCCTCAAACGGGCTCCGGGGGGTTCGTTCATCTGCCCGAACACCAAGGTTGCCTGGGATTGATTTACTTTCTCCATATCAACAGTCTTGACATCCCAGTTTCCCTTTTCCATCTCTTTCAGAAAAGTCTCTCCGTAATTGATGACATTCGACTCGATCATTTCCCTTAACAAATCGTTTCCTTCCCGGGTCCGCTCCCCGACACCGGTAAATACAGAGTAACCATTATGTCCTTTGGCAATATTATTGATCAATTCCATAATCAGCACAGTCTTACCGACACCGGCACCACCGAAAAGACCGATCTTCCCCCCCTTTGAATAAGGCTCCAGTAAATCGATAACCTTAATCCCCGTATAAAGGAATTCCTCAGAAATAGATAAATCTTTAAACTTAGGCGCTTCCTGATGAATCGAGCGGGTATCGCTATAATCCAGGGGTGCCAGATGATCGATCGCATCCCCGGTAACATTCATCAACCGGCCTTTAATCTGTCTTCCCGTAGGCATAGTAAGGGGACGTCCCAAATCCCAGGCCTTCATTCCACGATGCAATCCATCGGTCGTATCCATTGCCACGCAACGGACGGTATCCTCCCCTATATGTTGCTCCACTTCTACGATCAATTTCTCTCCATTGTCCCGTTCGATCCGAAGGGCTTCATAAATAGGTGGCAGACTATCTCCACCTTCTTCAAATATCACGTCGACAACAGGTCCGATCACTTGTGTAACGTATCCGAATTTCTCTGTCATATCTTTATTTACTTTCACCATAATTTCAATTCCTAATCCAGCTTCCGGTTGCAGATACTGAAAAATCCGCTTCACCTTCAATTTTCTCCATTCCGGCAAATGCAACTACCCACAAATCCTAAAACGTAAAAACATATCAAAAGTTACGAACGGTATACCTCAAAAATTATACCATTCACACAATATGTAATCATACATAACGAAATTTATACTATGATAACATACTCTCTCCGACAAGTATATATTTCAAGAAGCAATAGAGCAAAAACTCCAGGAACACGACGGCACTGAAGTTTTCTGTTATATGAGGCTATTAAACGATTAACTTAGCCAAAAAGAAGATATAAAAACCGTGAAGATGGCGTGTAGACAAAAAATCCCGAAATTGCCTGTTACCCCTATAAAAAGAAAGGCAAACCGTGAGATCATAAAATACATTATTTTTTAAGCGATACAAAAAAGAACCTCCTTTTCCCTGATTACCCTGTGATAAATTATCATCGGTCACCGGCGAAAATGCATTTTTTAAATGATGGTAAATCGTGGCCAGCTTCAACTGGAGAATACCTTGCTTGTTTCCTATCCGAACCACCTCATTTTCACTCTGTACCGGCACATTTTCTGATTGCTTTTCAACACCCTGAAAAGTCAGTAAGAAAAAAATGCTTGTTATACAAAGTAAAAATAACTTCATAATCGTCTCCTTATTTCTACAAAGCTAAAAAGAAGTTTCGACTTTTAAAACAAATCGGCTTCAAGAATTTGCAAAAGAATTTTATAAAACTGCAACCTATACGAGAGACAATACCAGTATCTGCGCCGTCAATACCCGTAAAAACATCGTAAGCGGATACACCGTGGCATAACCGACCGAAGGCATATCGTTACCCGCTGTTGTATTGGAATAAGCCAAAGCAGGCGGATCGGTTGTACTTCCTGCTATCAATCCCATAATCGTAAAATAATTGATTTTATATACAGCTCTGGCAATAATACCGATAATGATCAGCGGTAAAAAGGTAATGATAAAGCCATAGCCAATCCAGACAAAACCTCCTCCGTTAACAACCGTGTCGACAAAACCGGCCCCCGCATTCAAACCGACACAGGCAAGAAACAACGAAATCCCGATCTCTCTCATCATCAAATTAGCACTCATTGTCGTATAAGTTACCAATTTATAATGAGGACCGAACCGACTGATCAAAATCGCAACGATAAGCGGCCCACCCGCCAATCCCAGCTTTACGGGTTGCGGTATACCCGGAAAAGCAAAAGGAATACTTCCCAGTAAAATCCCCAAAGCTATTCCCATAAATATAGGTACTAAATTCGGCTCCCGTAAACGACGTAAAGAATTACCCAAAACTTTCTCCACTTGTGCAATAGCTGTTTCCGAGCCAACAACCGTCAACCGGTCGCCGATCTGTAACTGTAAACCGTTATGTGCTACCAGATCAAACCCGGCACGATTTATCCGGGTAACATTCACACCGTACCCGTTGCGCAGATGTATTTGCCCCAGAGTTTTTCCATTCACCTCTTCCCGGGTGATAACGATTCGTCTGGATACTAAATTAACATCCATTTTTTCCCAGTCTGCCCGGTGCATTTCAATCCTTTCTCCGATAAATGCCGTTATAACTCCTATATCCTGGGAAGCTGCAATGATAAACAACCGATCTCCTTGCTCCAACCGGGTATGCGGCTGGGCAACTTTCAGCTCGGCATCTCCATGAATGATACGGGAAATCACAAACTTTTTATCCATTAAAGCCGCCACCTCTACAATCTCTTTTCCGAACAAAGCCGGATTTTTTACCCTGACAGATATATGTGTCGCCCGATCCGTTTTAGCATCAGCCACGCTTTGCGCTGAAGCCAACTCTTTTTCAAAATTGATCCGGAACATATAACGAATCAAAATAATTGCCGATATAATCCCCACGACCCCCAAAGGATAAGCGACAGCATATCCCATCGCAATAGCCGGTTGCTCTGTGCCCATCATATCGTAATAAGCCTGCTGGGCAGCCCCCAAACCGGGAGTATTGGTCACTGCACCGGAAAGAATTCCAACCATCGTAGTTATCGGAATACCCGTTATAAAATGAATGATACAGGTGATCGTAACTCCCAGAAACACAATGCCCATTGCCAAAAGATTTAACGTTACGCCTCCTTTTCTGAAAGAAGAAAAGAACCCCGGTCCTACCTGTAAACCAATAGAATAAACGAAGAGAATCAATCCGAATTCTTGCAGGAAATGGAGCGCATGGGTATCCATCCGCATTCCGAAATGACTGAAAATAATCCCGACAAAAAGTATCCAGGTAATACCCAGGGATATGCCGGCAATTTTTATTTTCCCCAACCATATTCCGACAAATATAACCACAGCCAACAACAGTATCGAATGTCCGATTCCCGCTCCGAACAATAAATTATTTATCCATTCCATGCATTCATTTCTTTTGTGCCGCAAAATTAGGAATAAAAAATATATTTTTCCGAAAAATTTATATCTTTGAAAATCCTAAAAATGAAAAATGGAGCTTTTTAACCGTTTTCTTGTAAAATACAATGCGGCTTATATGGGCCTCTATGAGTGCTGGATTTGTTAACCCTGCACCGAAGTATACTTTTCTGTACCGAAATTCAATCTTGTATATTTATCAAACCTAAATTTATTAATATGTTTTCAAAAGAAACTTATATCAACAGACGCACACGTTTGAAAAAAGCAATAGGCAATGGGATATTGCTTTTCTTGGGAAATAATGAAAGTAGTATGAACTATGCCGATAACACCTATTTTTACCGGCAGGATTCGACATTTCTATATTATTTCGGTTCTGACTATGCCGGCTTGACAGCGGTTATCGACATCGACGATAACCGGGAAATCATTTTCGGCGATGAGCTGACGATAGACGATATCGTTTGGATGGGAACTCAACCGACGATACGGGAGAAAAGCGAGCGTGTCGGGATTTCAGATACCCGTCCGGCGAAAGAATTACAGACCTACCTTCAAAAAGCACAGGCCCAGGGACGCCGTATCCACTACCTCCCCCCTTATCGCGGAGGACATTATATCGCTTTACAGGAATTGCTCAATATCCCGCCCAGCCGTCAACAGGAAGGTGTTTCCATTGATTTTATAAAAGCCGTTGTCAATCAGCGGAATTATAAATCGGCTGAAGAGATCGAGCAAATCGAAGAAGCTGTTACCATCTCGGCAAACATGCACATCAAAGCCATGCAAATGATCCGTCCTGGCATGAAAGAATCCGAAATTGCTGCTGCAGTTACGGAAATTGCTTTACGCGATGAAGGGTATCTTTCTTTTCCGGTAATTGCAACTGTCAACGGACAAACCTTGCACAACCATCACCACGGCAATATTGTCCGGGAAGGAGATATGTTCCTGTTGGATGCCGGTGCTGAAAACCGGATGCATTATGCCGGCGACCTGTCTTCGACCTTCCCTGTCGGTAAACATTTCAGCGAACGTCAGAAAGAAATCTATAACATCGCTTTACATGCTCACCAAACAGCTGTGGCGGAACTACGACCGGGAATTCCTTTCAGGGATATACACTTGAAAGCTGCTGCCACCATTGTTGAAGGAATGAAATCCATCGGATTGATGAAAGGCGATGCTGCGGAAGCTGCGGAAGCCGGAGCTCACGCACTTTTCTTCCCTTGCGGCCTGGGACATATGATGGGGCTGGATGTACACGACATGGAAAATCTGGGTGAGGTATGGGTCGGTTACGACGGTCAGCCGAAAAGCACCTTGTTCGGTATCAAATCATTACGACTGGCGCGGAAGTTGGAGCCGGGTTTTGTCCTGACCATAGAACCCGGAATTTATTTCATTCCGGAATTGATCGACCGTTGGAAAGCTGAAAAACGCTTTACCGATTTCATCAACTATGATAAAGTTGAAAAATACAAAGATTTCGGAGGACTGCGCAACGAAGAAGACTATCTGATTACTCCGGAAGGCAAGAGAAGATTAGGTAAATATGTACCGACCACCATAGAGGAAGTCGAAGCCATGAGACAATAACAGCAATTCATCAATTAAAAAAATAAAAATGAAGACATTTATCCTATTTGTCCTACTCTTTGCATTCTTTCAGGGACAAGCTTGTACAGTAATCGTAGCAGGTAAAAAGGCAACCGTAGACGGAAGTGTACTCAATTCCCATACGGATGCGGGGGCCGATTGCCGTATCCGGGTTGTCCCCGGCCAAAAATTTGCCAAAGACGCCAAAGCTCCGGTATATTACGGAATACAACGGGTAGACTTACCCTTGAACGATAACGGAAAAATTTTAGGCTACATCCCGCAGGTAGAACAAACCTTCACCTATTTTCAATCGGCTTATTCTCATATCAACGAGTATGAGCTGTGTATCGGGGAAAGCACCCTCAGCCAACGACCGGAATTACAGGTAGACCTCGAAGAAGGTGAACAAATCATGACCGTAGAACAAGCTATGATTTTTGCATTGCAACGTTGTAAAACCGCCGATGCAGCCCTTGAACTCATCACCTCATTAATGGAGCAATACGGTTTTCTGCCCTCTTGCGGACCGGAATCCGAATGCCTGACAATTGCAGATCCGGAAAAAATCTGGGTACTCGAACTTTTCAGTGTCGGAAAAGGCTGGAAAGCCGGAAGTGGTAAACCTGGTGTAATCTGGGCTGCACAACGCGTTCCGGACGACCATGTAGCTATCATTCCGAACTGGAGTATTATCAAAGAAATCGATCTCTCGAAACCGGACTATTTCAAAGCCTCTGCCAATTATATGCAGGTAGCCATCGACAGCGGCTGGTATGCTCCTGAAAGCGGCCAACCATTCATCTGGCAGGATATATATGCCCCCACTCCGCGGGAATGGGCTACCAATCGCTTCTGGCTTTTCGCAACAACATTTGCTCCTTCAACAGCACCGATGAAAAGCCGGAAAACTCAAAATCCCTTCGACAATTTGAACCAATACATACAGTTCGTCGAGCCTCTGAGTGTATATCCCTTCTCCTTTAAACCGGAAAAACCCGTATCGGTAAAAGATTTCATGGATTTCCAACGCTCTACCTTCAGCGGAACCATTTATGACAAAGAGAATGATGCCGCCTGGTATTATCCCGGCAAAGACAACAAGTTGGTAAAAAGCAAATTAGCGACTCCGTTCCCTTCGGGGGAGACGCAGAAACTCATGAAAACGACCCGCCGCCGTGCAGTTGCCAGAGTAGACGGAGAATACGGTATGGTTGCACAACTTCGTGCCGGCATGCCGAAAGGTATCGGAGGTATTTACTGGGTATTCCAGGACAATGCTTATACTTCACCTTATTTACCGATATTTACCGGAGTAACGCATATCCCCGAAATATATTCTACCTATGATCCCAAACAATACACAGACAATTCAGTCAGATGGGCCATTGACTTTGTAGATAACTTACTTTATCTGAACTGGCAGGACGGTAAAAAGGATTTAAACGATGCCCGTACCCCTTTGGAAAGTAATTTCTTTAAACGCAATACTGAAATTGAAAAAGAGTATGCGGAATTATATCAGAAAAATCCTAAAAAAGCTGCCGAACTATTGAACAAATATACCCAGGAATGTGCCGACGCAGTAATGGATACCTATGTCCGGCTGCGGAACACCCTTATTACCAAATATACAAATAATAAAATGAGATAATCGACTCCAGATTTTATAAACTGAACCCACCCACCCCATTAAATTCATAAAATTGAAAATGGGATGAGTGGGTTTTTAAATTAAATATTTTCAATTTTAATCGTCCCTGATCCAAACGTAACCTCTCCCATTAGTCATTTTATTCGCAAACATGCCGGCCATTAACCCGGTTTACAGCAACCGGCAATTCCCCAAATAGGACACGATTAAATTTAAATTGACAATACCCGATAAGTAAATAAAGATAAAACGCATTAACCCCAACCGAAAATCATAAACTACCTCTTCTA
>NZ_DOED01000007.1:0-139469 GCF_003524185.1 Culturomica sp. | reverse complement strand
ACTAGCCCCGTCCCCGGGTGCTACCTGTGTGCTACTGTTTACAAACAGATAAAGATACTGAAAAGAAAAATGATGTTTTTTTTAATCGTTTACTTATTATTGTGCAAAATTTGTGTGGAGTAATAAATTTAAAGGAATGAAGAACTATATGACTCAGATGCGGGAAGGTAAAAGTTTTTCGGTGGAAAATAATGTTTCACAAACTAAGGCTGGCCGGAAATCTGTTATCTGTTTTGTTGATAATCGTACGGGAATGGTTAGGACCGACCGTTTTTCCGATCATAGACCGATTTTGGGGTTGCCGGGTGTTTGTCAATATACGGCGAAGAGTAGTTTATCCCGTTTGTCGGGGATGGGGGTATGTTTGCAATTGAAGGCTTTGGCTGAAAATAAGTTGAATGTGGTGGGGGAAGAACATTCGGAATCGAATAAGCGTCGTGATAAAGAAGAAGCATTAGCAAGAAGTGTCGTGCATGGAGGATATTGGAGGGAGGGTGAGTTTAGAGGTCGAGATGGGGTATATGGAGATTCGTCGGAGCTGGCTGTTGAGATGAATGCTGGATATTTAGTTAATTTAACTAAAATTTACGTCGGAGAGGTAGGCCGTTATGCAGCATTGACCGAGGGTGAAAAAAAGAACATGAATGATGATTTTAAAAAAATGTTCCGTTTTCCTGTTGATGCTGTCGCGCATAATGCCCGTATAACAGATCCTGCAAAGAGAAAAAATGCACTTGTAGACGATATGGTAAGACTTTGGGCTATCATCGAAGATATACAGAATGCCAGGAATATTCCTTCGTATGTGAATTTTCCGAGAGCGATTCAAGAGGTAGAAAAGCATCTAGGGGGGCGGAATTCTACCGAAATTAATTCTGACAGGTCTACCCATATGAACCAAGTTGCAATCTCTAATGCCAATATAGCCGGTATCTGGAAAGTAGGTATAACTCATATCTCTCAGATGCAGCCTGTACCTGGTTCTTACGAAATTTTAACGCAGGAGGAATTTAATACGGAATATAAGAGTCAGTTGAGTTGAGTTTTTTGATTTTTGTAAACATATAGAGGGTGTCCAAAGGTATTTGGCACCCTCAATTTATTCGTATCCCTATCGGAGACTGAAATCAAATATCCAGTTCTACATGGGGATGTTTTTACTTTTTGGACAGTCTCCCCAGGTGTTTTTTTTGTGTAATATTGGGGTTAATAAAAACGATATATTGCATTTTTTATATTTTTGCCTGTGTATCTGATCGATTATGGTGGAAAAAGATAAATTATTGGAAAAAGTCTGTTGCGGGGATGAGCGGGCCTATCAGGGTTTGTTCAGGATGTATTATGCGGATCTGGTGGCTTTTGCCTATAGTTTGTTGAAGGATTTGGGGAAGGCGGAAGATGTGGTGCAGGAGTTTTTTGTCAATTTCTGGTGCGAAAAAAAATATAAGAATGTACATTCTTCTCTGGACAGTTATCTGTTCCGGGCGGTGAAGAATGCGTGCCTCAACCATATCCGCGATGAGCGGTACCGCGTTAGGAAGCTGGAGGAGGTATGGAAGAACCGGGAAGAGGAGGAGACAGACAAGGAGGAGGAGACAGAGGAAAAGGAGGCGGTGTATAAGGCTATTGCCGAATTGCCGGAGCAATGCCGGCGTATTTTTATGATGTGTTGCGTGGAGGGGAAAAAGTACCAGGAGGCTGCCGATGCTTTGAATATTTCCGTAAATACCGTCCGTACGCAGATGGGGAGAGCTTTTAAGACGTTGCGGGAAAAGCTGGCCGGAAAAACTTATTCTATGTTGCTTTTGCATTTTTTTACCGGAGGGTGGAAATTTGTTCCGGAAGATAGCGGAATGTAATGTCCGGAGTGTCGTTAAAACTGTTTCCCGGTGAGTCATTTGAAGGTATCCGTTTCCCGGATGCAGTTATTCCGGTAGCTGTGTCCCCGAAAATTTCATATCCGGATGTCCTTAAGCCTGTTTTTGAGTTTATGCCTGATACCGTCTTTACAGAGGGGCTTGTATTGCGGAAAAGACCGGGTAAATGCGGTCGTGTGCGAGGCAATGGCGGTTGCCGTTTCGGGTGTATTTTTCCGGTGGTTGTTGTTTTGGGGTAATGCTGTGATCGGATAGATACCGGATAAGAAAAAAATTAAAAAATAATTACACTTTTTGTCATACGATCGGAAAGTTTGTGTGTCTTTTGGGTATAAAGTGGAGAAATGTGTGTTTAAGGGAAAGATTATAAAATTGGTAAAGATGGATTTTAGAAACGACAGGATGTGGGAAATTATTGCAGCCTATTTGTGTGGAGAAGCGGTGGAGGCTGCCGATATGGAACGGTTGCAGCAGTGGCTGGAAACCGGGGATCACCGCCGTGAATTGAGACAGTTGGAGCGTTATTATAAGGAACAATCGGTTCGGCAAGGAATAGACGAGGAGAGGGCTTATCATTCGGTGTTCGGAAAGATACGGGAGGAGAAACGAGGAAGGCGTTTGGGGGTGATCCGGTGGTGGGGTGCGGTGGCTTCGATTGTGATGCTCGGCATCGTTACGGCGACAGTTTTATTGCGTACAGGTGCATTCCGGCCTGAGGTTTTGGAGGTGGCCGGAAACGATTTCACCGTGTCCGATCCGATGGAGGTGGTTTTGCAATTAGCCAGCGGACAACAGATTTTGTTGGAGGAGGACGATAAACTGTCTTTGCCGGATGAGTACGGGGCGGTTTATAATCAGAACGGTGTGTTGAGTTTCGGAACTGCCTGTCCGAAAGGGGGTACGGGCGAGAAGTATAATGTGTTGAAGGTACCGAGGGGAAAGGAGTATCAGGTTATTTTGCCGGACAGCACCCGGGTGTGGCTGAATGCAGACAGCCGGTTGCGTTTCCCGTTGGCTTTCGGGGAGAAGGAACGGCGTGTATTTCTGGAAGGAGAGGCTTATTTCGATGTGAAGAAAGCAAAAGATTGTCCTTTTATCGTGGAAACCGACCGGATCGATGTGGAAGTGTTGGGTACTCGTTTCGATGTCAAGGCCTATTCTGATGAGGAAACCGTATATACGACTTTGCTGACCGGATCGGTGCGGATTGTTGCAGACGGGGTGCGTGACCGGAATGTGGAGTTGAAACCCGCTCAGCAATATAGCCTGGACCGGAAATCCAGACAGCAGAAGGTGGAAGAAGTCGATCCTTCGTTGTATGTGGCCTGGATGGACCGGATGTTTGTTTTTTGGAATCAGCGTCTGGAAGATGTGATGAAGGATCTGACCAAATGGTATGATGTGGAGTTTGTCTTTGCCGATGAAGTTGCCGCAGATATGAGGATTTCAGGGAATATCGAACGTTCCAGGGATTTGACTGCGGTGTTGGATATGATTACGGGGTTGAGGAAGGTGGAGATCGTGCAACGGGACGGAAAATATGTGGTACGTGCTAAATAAAAACAGGACGAGCCGATGTTGCAGCACCGGTCTCGCCCTTACTGGTTGTTTAATCTTAATAAACATTACAAAGTTATGAAAAAAGTAAGTGAAAACGTTTTCCCTCCGTCCGGGAAAATAAAAAAATTGTGGTTGACCATGAAATTTTCTTTTTTGATCTTGTTTTGCCTTGCAATGCAATCTTTTATCGAGTTGGAGGCACAGAAGCTGACGGTAAAGATGGAGAACGCTTCTTTGGAAGAAATTTTATGGAACTTACGAAAGCAAACCAAGTTCGTATTTTTGTACAGCAATCAGGATGTGGCGCCTTTTAAGGGATTGAATGTATCGGTGGAAAATGAGAATATGGAGGTGGTGATGAAGGAGGTGCTGAAAAATACAAATCTGGAATACAGTGTGACGAACGATGCTATCGTGATCCGGAAAAAGATGCCCGACAACCGGGTGAAATTTGCTGCTGCACAGCAAAAAATGCGGACGATTCAGGGAACGGTGATGGATAAAAGGAAGGAGTTGCTTCCCGGGGTTACTATTATGGTGAAGGGAACGACTTACGGAGGGACTACGGATATAAACGGAAAATTTTCCTTTCAGGTACCCGATAAACCGGAAACCGAGCTGAGTGTCAGTTATGTGGGCATGGTGCCCCAAAAGATCGTGTTGGGCGACCGGACCGAATTGCATATCGTTATGGAAGAAATGGTGGAGACGATGGAGGAGGTTATGGTGGTGGCTTATGGGACGGTAAAGAAGGAGTCGTTTACGGGGTCTGCCGCTGTGGTGAAAGGAGATCAGATTATGAGGGAATCGGCACCTGTTTCGGCAGAGAAGGCTTTGCAGGGGTATGTGGCGGGGGTGCGTATTACCCAGACCGACGGGCAACCGGGCGCCAAGGCTACGGTGCAGATTCGCGGTATCGGATCGATCAACGGTAATATAGAGCCGTTGTATGTGATCGACGGGGTACCGGTGATTTCCGGGGATATGTCGCAGGTGATGTCTTCTTCCAATGTGATGACGGCTCTGAATCCGAATGATATCGAATCGATGACCGTTTTGAAGGACGCTGCCGCTACTTCCCTTTACGGCTCCCGGGCTGCAAACGGGGTCATTATTATTACCACGAAGCAGGGGCGTGCGGGTAAAACCGTTTTTAATGCCGATTATGAGCACGGTTGGACGACAACGGCTATGCCGCATGAGTTGTTCGGTTTGTATATGACCGGGAAGGAGTATACGGAATATGCTTTGGAAGGCTTGAAAAACCGTTATCTCTATGACCGGAACGCTTTGCCGGGGCAAGCCGCTTACGATGCCGGAAATGCCGGGATTGTGGAGGATGCGATGGCCTATGCTTACAGTAACCTGAATAGCCGGGCCAAGGTGATTCATCCGGACGATCCGTTGGACGGGTCTTTTGATTATAAGCAGGCAGACCCTAAAAAATATTTGTCCCACGCTCGCAATACCGATTGGGCAAAAGCTTTATTCAGTACCGGAAAGGAGGACCGTTTCAATTTTTCGGCCCGGGGAGGAAACGATAAGCTGAAATTTTTCTCTTCTTTTGGGTATATGAAACAAGTCGGTTTGCTGCCTACCAGCAAGTTTCAGCGGGTGACCGGGAAAATCAATGTGGAAAGCCGGGTAAATAAACAAATCAAGTATGCCATCAACCAGACTTTAGCCCAAACGGATCAGTCGGGTACGGCTTCCGGAGGTTATTATTCGAATCCGATCTGGGGAGTGAAGAATACCAATCCGACGGCACCGGTTTATATGCCGAACGGGGAATATTACCGGTATCCCGGTTTCGTTACCAAAATTCCGAATTATAAGAAGAATGTACGGGAGCAGGTGAGGGAATCCTCGAACTTCCGGAGTATGACGACGGTTTCTCTGACGATTGACTTTACCGACTGGCTGACTTTCCGTACGGTGAACGGCATCGACTATCTGCATCTGACGGAGTCTTCCTTTTCGGGGATCGACAGTCATGACGGCCGGAACGAAAAAGGAAATCTGGGGGAGTATCTGACGAAGGTATACGATTTGACGACGTCCAATACCCTGAATTTTACCAAATCTTTCGGGCAGCATAATCTGACAGTATTGGGAGGATATGAGGCCAAGAAGTATAAAAATAAATATTTCGGCGCCTATGGAACGGGTTTTATTTCCGATAAGTTTCTGCAATTGGACAATGCGGCCAACGCTGCAGAGGTCGGCGGGGCATACAGTGACGACCGGTTGGTTTCCTGGTTGCTGAAAGCCGATTACAATTACAAGAATAAATATTATCTTTCCGGTAGTGTGCGTCGTGACGGATCTTCCCGTTTGGCGCTGAAAGAGCGTTGGGGAAATTTCTTTGCAGCCTCGGCAGCCTGGACGATGTCGCAGGAAAAGTTTATGAAGCCGGTAACGTGGATAGATAATCTGCGGTTGAAGGTTTCTTTCGGAACGACCGGAAATTTACCTTCCACTTATTTCGGATCCCAGTCTTTATTTTCTCTGGAGAACAAATACAACGGGAATCCTGTTTTTTTCCTGAAAACGGTAGGAAATCCGAAGCTGACCTGGGAACATTCCTATACCTGGAATGCCGGGATCGATTTTCGCTTGTTCGGTTCCCGTTTGTCCGGCGGTATAGAGTATTATAACAAGATGACGGATAATTTGCTGAACAATGCTTCGGTTTCTGTCAATACGGGTTTTTCCAGTATATTGGTTAACGAAGGCCGGTTGAGAAATTCCGGCGTGGAACTGACTTTAAGCAGCCAGAATGTTGTCGGGGAGGGGTTTAACTGGAGCACCGATTTCAATATTTCCTGGATGACGGCCAAAGTGGAGTCTCTGAAAGACGATGTGATCAGTGCCCAGCGTATTTTCCGGGAGGGAGAAAAGCTTTATTCATTCTATATGCGGGAATGGGCCGGTGTTGACGGACAAACCGGACGTCCTTTGTGGCATAAGAATGTTTACGGCCCTGACGGTAAGACTCCGGTGAAGGATGGAAGTACCACCAGTAAGGTGGCAGAATCGAACCGGGTGGTGCTTTGTAAGGCATATCCGGATTTTTACGGGGGTATGACCAACCGTTTTTCTTACCAGGGAATCGAATTGTCGTTTTTGCTGACGTTTACTTTGGGAGGAAATATGTTTCACAATCTGGACCGTTTGAGTGCCGACGGTCGTTATATCGGTACTTACAATCCGTCCAAGAATGCCGCTGAAGGGGTATGGAGAAAGCCCGGCGACAAGGCTTCAAAGCCTTTGATTATTTACAATAATCCTTACCAGTCCCAGGAATATTCCAGCCGCTATATTCATTCTACCGACCATTTGCGGGTAAAGAATATTTCTCTTTCTTATAATTTGCCGAAAAGGTGGATGGAGAGATGGGGGATTGCCAATACCAAGGTTTATTTTAATGCCACAGATGTACTGACTTTCTATAAATATAATTACATCAATCCGGAAGTGAGTTATACGGGTAATACGAATTCAGGCTCCAGTTATCCGGCGATTAAGTCTTACCGTTTCGGTATTCAGGTTCAATTTTAAAATCGACGAATTATGAAAATGAAATTATATATAGCCGTGTTGTTCAGCTTGCTGTGTTGTTCCTGCGGCAATGATTTTTTAGATATTTCACCCTCGAATTCTGCCGGAGACGCTAATCTGATCAATTCCGTTTCCGATCTCAGGATTGCTACGGAAGGTGTTTATGAGGTGTTGACCAGTTCTTCCTATTATGCGGGAGAATATACATTTGTGGCCGATCTGATGGGGGATCATATGATGGAACCGTCCTGGGGAAGCCAGCATTTGAAGTATTTTTATGCTTACGGTTTAACTAAAGTATCTGCCGGCACCGGTTTTTACCGGTTGATATATCTGGGAGTACAGGATATCAATCTGATTATCGAGAAGGCGGATAAACTGGAGAATACGCCTGAAAAGAAAGCGTTGATTGCCGAATTGAGGACGTTGCGGGCTTTGCTGCATTTTGATCTGGTTCGTATGTACGGTCCGATGTACGGTAATCTCGGTAAAGGCACAATCAAATCCGATGCGTTGGGTATTCGTGTTGCCGGGAAAGCTTACAAGGATGTAAGGGAGGTGTTTTACAGGAGTAAGGTGTCCGACGTGTATGGTTTTATCTGTACGGAGTTGGAGGAAGCCGTGCCTTTGTTGTCAGTAAAGAAGCGAAACGGTTATTTCGATTATTGGGGAGGGCGCGCTTTGCAGGCTAAGGTGTACCTGTATATGGAAAAGGACGCACTGGCTCTTGCGGCAGCCGAAGATGTCATTAAAAACAGCGGTTGTGAACTTTATTCGCGTGACGAATATGTCGCTTCCTGGGGTAAGGAATACGGCTCGGAGTCTTTGTTGGAGTTGCCTACTTCCCTGGAGGACAATGCCGGTTATACTTCGTTGGGATGGATTTGTTCGGAGGCGGGCTATAAGACGGTGGTGCCTACCCGGGATTTTCTGGATTTGGCAGAAGCCGATCCTGAAGATGTACGTTTTAAGTTACTCCGGTATTCAAGTAAGGATAAGTGTTATTATATCTCCGGTAAATATCCGGGCCGGGAAGGAAATATCAAAATCAATAACCCGAAGGTGTTGCGGTTGAGCGAGGTGTATCTGATAGCAGCCGAAGCGGCGTTGAAGGTAAATGATATGAAAAAGGCAAGGGATTATTTGGGAGATTTGCGCAGGGAGAGGACGACGACCGAGCCGGATAAGTACAATACAAGGGTGACATTGGAGGATGTCCTTTACGAACGTGCTGTCGAGTTGTACGGCGAGGGCAGCAGGGCCTGGGATTTGTGGAGAAACCGTAAACCGGTGATCCGCTGGCGTACTCCACAGGAAAAGGATGAAAAAGGACATACGGATAATCTGGAGAGTGGAGTGATTCCTTTTGATTTTTTCCAGACCATTTATCCGATCAATGAACGGGAATTGGAGTTGTTGCCGTTAAAAGACCGGGAGTCGCAACAAAATCCCGGTTATTGATACATTATATTGCAATAGGGTTAGTTTACAGATGATCGAAGGAGCTGTCTTTCGGGGCAGTTCTTTCCTAAAAAAGAAAGATATGATAAAAAAATATATACTTTGTCTGGGTTTGTGTATCGGTATGTTTATGTCCCAGGCCCAGCGTGAATATACGGCTTTCGATAAAGCGTTCCACTCTGTTTCCAGCAATGAAATCATGGAGTTCGTTTATGAAATGTGTAAACCGGAACATAAGGGACGCTTGGCCGGATCACCGGAATATACCCGTTGTGCTCATTGGGCTGCGAATTATTTCTCCGCCTGGGGACTGACACCGGGAGGGGATAACGGGTTTTATTTTCAGAATTTTCCCGTACAATATACCGATGTCAAGGATGCCGGAGTGCTGAAGGTGAAAGGAGAGGATATGGATGTAACTTACCGGATGCCGGACGATTATTATCCGGGTACACATACGGCTTCCGGCGTATTGAAAGGTGAACCCGTTTATGTGGGCTTCGGTATTACGGCACCGGATTTGGGGTATGACGATTATGCCGGGATTGATGTGCGGGGAAAGATTGTGGTCATCGAACCGGGAGTGCCTTGTGAGCGTGAGAATCAGGCGTATGCCCGTTGGGATGAATTTTATTCGGGCTCTGTTTATAAGATTAAAAATGCGGTTGGTCATGGTGCCGCAGGGGCTTTGTTTACCGGAAAATTTTCCCATCCCGGAATTCTCTATAATGACGGTTTTATTTATTGCCATGTCAGCGATAAGGTGGTGAACGATTTATTGACCGGGACATCCTGGACAGCGCGGACTCTGAAGGATAAGATCAGAGGCGATAAGCGTCCTCATTCCATGGTATTGACGGGGAAAGAAGTGGAGATGATGTTCCGGTCTTTTCATGCGCCGAGCCAGACTCAGAATGTGATCGGTTATATTCCGGGGACAGACAAGCGGTTGAAGGATGCACCGATTATCATAGGTGCTCACCTGGATCATCTGGGGTGTCCGGGTATTCTCTTCCCCGGGGCTTTGGACAATGCTTCGGGTAGTGCTATTGTGATGGAGACGGCTAAGGCTTTTGCACAGAGCGGGGTTAAACCTTTGCGTCCGGTGGTGTTTATTCTGTTCGGGGCAGAGGAGCCGGGAATGCTGGGGTCTAAGTTCTATGTCAAACATCCGCTTTTCCCTTTGGAGAAAACATTATGTATGTTCAATCTGGATATGGTGGGGAATGGAACGGAGTTGCGGGTAGGAGGGGTGAATACTTTTCCTGAATTGAAAAAATATTTTACGGAAGCAAATGAACAGTATCTCCGCCGGATTTTACATACTTCGGATTACAGCAAAGCTTCGGGCAGGATGTATACGGACGGTGAGATTTTCAATTTTAACGGTGTACCGGCTTTTTCGCTGGGTACCCGGAATAAGGTGGGAAGAACGTATTATCATGTACCCCAGGATGTGCCTGAAACGCTGACGCCTGAAATTATGGAGGATGTTTCCAAGCTATTGTATACGGTTTTGTGTAAATTGGCATGTGATCCTCACATCCGGCTTTCTGAATGAGATTTTAATATTGAACCATATAATTGATACGATTATGCGAAATACATTTTTTTCTGTTTTTTTAGGTCTGTTATTTGCTTTGCCGGCTCTTCCGACGCTGGGACAGAGCGGTTATCAGCATCCGCCGAAAGCCGTGGAAGATTTGGTTCTTGCTCCGGCTACTCCGGCTTTCTCTCTCAGTCCGCGTATGGATTGTTATCTGATTATCCGGCAAACGGATATTCCTGCGATCCGGGAGCAGGCTCAAGCCGAGTTGAAACTGGCCGGCCGGCGTGTGTTGGCTGCAACGAATTGTCCGAAGATGAGGACAAAAATAAAAGAACTGGAAATCAAATCTTTACCGGGAAAGAAAGTGAAGGAGGGCGTGATTACCGGTTTTCCGGCGGATGTCAACCTGATTAGTTATAAGTGGTCGCCGGATGGCAGCCGTGTCGCTGTTTGTGAAGAGCGGCCGGACGGTATTTATTTATGGGTGGTGGATGTTGCCGACTTGAGGGCCCGGTTGCTGACCGGGCGAAAGCTGAATTTCTTTTTCGGGCCGGGGATGTATAGTTGGTCACCCGACAGTAAACACCTTGTGGTAGCTTTGATTCCTGCGAACCGGGGAGCAATGCCTGCGGATAAGATGCAGAATATCGTTCCCGTCATTCAGACGAGCGAAGGAAAGAGCAATCAGGCGCCGACATATCAGGATTTACTGACTGATGCGTACAGTGAATCGGTGTTCGATTATTACGCTACCTCGGAGCTGGGTATCGTATCTGCCGATAACGGAGAGTTTATGCCGAACGGAAAAGCAGCGGTGTATCTGCCGGCAACTTATTCTCCGGATGGAAAATATCTTTTGGTACGGTATCTGAACCGTCCTTATTCGTATGTTGTTCCGTATACTTTTTTCCCGTCTACAATTGAGATCCGGGATCCGGAAGGGAAGTCGGTGAAGCAGGTTTATCAGAAACCTTTGGTAGAATATGAGTATATCAGTAATAATTCGGCTTCTCCCGAGCCTCGCGGATACGATTGGCGGGCCGATCAACCGGCAACCCTGTATTGGGTAGAGCCTTTGGATGGCGGAAACGGTAAGGTTAAGGCGGAATTCCGGGACCGGGTGATGTTTCTGGAAGCTCCTTTTGAAGGTCAGGCCCGGGAGCTGGTAAAAACGGAGAAACGATATGACGATATTCTTTGGGGGGATGCCCGGCATGCTTTTCTGATGACGTATGATTACGATACCCGTCAGAAAAAATGTTGTCTGTTCGATCCTTCCGAACCGGGAAAAATGCAGGTCGTTTACGATCAGAGTGCAGAGGATTTGTATGCGGATTGCGGTAGGTTGGTTACGACTAAAAATGCTTTCGGACAATATGTGGTGTTTAGCGGTGATAAATATAAGACGGTGTATTTCAGTGGGCGCGGATACTCGCCCCGGGGTGCTTATCCGTTTATTGATGCCCGTCGGTTGGGGACGAACCGAACCACTCGTTTGTGGCAATCGGAGGATCCCTGGTACGAGTATCCGGTGGCTTATCCGGATTTGCTCAAAGGGGAAATCATTACTTCCAGGGAATCCAATACAGAAGCACCGAATTATTATCTGGTGAATTTCAAAAAGAAAAAACAGGTGGCTTTGACTGATTTTCCCGATCCTTATCCGGGAATGAAGGGGGTAACCAAACAGGTGGTCGAGTATACCCGGAACGATGGCGTGAAGTTGAGCGGAACGTTGTTTTTACCTGCCGGGTATAAGAAGGAGAACGGACCTTTGCCGGTTTTGATCTGGGCTTATCCTTCGGAGTATAAAAGCAGTGCCAATGCCGGCCAGCGAAGGGATGCCCCGAATCAATTTATCCGTTATACCCGGACGTCCCCTATCCTTTGGGTGGCGGAAGGTTATGCCGTATTGAACAATGCTTCGTTCCCCATTATCGGAGAAGGTGAAAAAGAGCCTAACGATACTTATGTCGAACAACTGGTTGCCAATGCCAAAGCGGCTGTCGATAAGCTGGTGGAGATGGGAGTAGGTGATCCGAAACGAATGGCTGTGGGCGGTCATTCCTACGGTGCTTTTATGACAGCCAATCTATTGGCCAATTGTGATCTGTTTGCGGCCGGCATAGCTCGCAGCGGAGCCTATAACCGGACACTGACTCCTTTTGGTTTCCAAAATGAAATGCGTACTTTTTGGGAAGCTCCGGAGGTTTATCTGAAAATGTCGCCTTTTGTAAAAGCGGATAAATTGAAGACTCCGATTTTACTGATTCACGGACAAGCCGACAATAATACGGGTACTTTCACGATGCAAAGCGAGCGTTTGTATACGGCTCTCCGGGGGAACGGCGGTACGGTGCGTTTGGTGTTGCTGCCTTATGAAAGTCACGGTTATGTAGCCAAAGAATCCATATTGCATCAAGCGTGGGAAACTTACCGGTGGTTGGAAAAATACGTTAAAAATAAATAATTACCGATAGGAAGGGGAAAATAGTGCTGCAAATGTACGTAGGCATTTGCAGTACTATTCCCCTGATTTATTTTGTATCTCAGTTCGGTACGATTCGTTTTACTTTTGTCAGCTCCTTTCCGATTCATTTTCCTGCTTTTTGTTTCCGGTGTGCCGGTAAACCATCCGGACTTTGTCGTTTTAAACGATACCATCCGAAAAAACGGATCCGGTCCGATATGATCTGTTGTTTTACGGGTATTGAGTTAATTCCGTTATTTTCCTGTTTTAGAAAAGCTTAGATTCGGGGAATAATTTTTATATTCGCAATCGCTATTACCGGTAGTTGATATGATTTCATCATCCGGCAGGAGTAGGGAAATTGCCGTCCGGGGTGACGGTTACTGTGCCATATTATTTTAATTCGCTGATACAATAGATGATTTCGGTAAGAAGGAGATACAGTTATTTTTTTTGTGCGGTTCTTTTCTGTCTTTTATTTGGGGGGATATGGTATTGGGGAATTCAAAATAAAGAGGAGGTAAAGAGGCGGATTGTTTTGTTGCATTCTTTTACGGAGGATACCGGTGTGTACGGAAAATTTCAGGAATTGCTGGAGAAACAATTGAGTCAGGACGGTGTGGAGGTAGAAACACAGGTGTTTTATCTGGATTGCGGGCCATTGAATGAGCAGCAGGAAATTGAGAAGACAAGGAGCTTTCTGAATACATTGGCGGATGATATGCCTGATTTATTACTGGCAGTGGGCGATCAGTCTTCGTATGCTTTACTGATGACGGAGCATCCTATCCTGAAAGAGCTTCCGGTGATTCTTTGTAATGTGCATTATCCCAACGGGCCGGTACTTGAAAATTATAAGGACGACCGGGTTTATATGCTTAGTGATGTGCCTGATTTTCAAAAAAATATAGATTTCATCCGGAGGTTGTATAACCGGGACAATATCAATATCATTTACAATCTGGAACTGACCTATCTGGGGCGTCAGTCGTACAAGGTTCTGAAAGAACAGGTAGACAGAAACAGTATTCATTTTTGGGGCAGGGAATGGGGAATCGGTAATGAAGTGATTTATGAGAAGATAAAAAAGCTGCTGGAATGGGATTCGATTCCGGAATATCCGAATTTCAAACTAAGAGAGAAGATTGCTCCTACCATCGATCTTTTTCCGTTTCGTTATATGCAGGGATTTTCCATGATAACCGCTATGAGTCAATTGAAAGATACCCAGTATTATCAGACGTTTTTAATGGACCGTTCGGATATTGTTTTGGTGCCTTATATTTTGAATATCCCGGCTTTCAGTTGTATTCGGGAGGGCTTTAACGAACAACTGAAGATTATCGGGGGATATATGGCGACAGACGAGAATTCGGCCGCTGCCGCTGCGCAGTTGGCATTGCCGTTATTGTTGGGAAAAAATATAGAAGAGCCTAAAATACAACCCTTGAAAAAGGAGTATGTTATTGATTGGACTTATTTCTCTGTTTTCGATGTATTTGATGCGAAATATATTCCGTTGGGGACAAAAGTTATCAATTATCCGTTTTATGTCCGTTATCGCAAGGATTTGTATATCGGTTTTGGGTTGTTTGTGGTTGTGTTTATCGTTTTGGTCGTCAGTTTAGTTCAGGTGCGTTATAAGTCGCGGATGGAGCGAATGGATATGAAAGCTTTGAAAAAAATTCAGGAGCATTTATCGCTTTCGATCCACGGCGGTCATATTTCGTTGTGGAATATCAGGGGAAAGGAGTTGCATTTCGACCGGAATATTATAGCATTGACGGGGATATCGCAACTGGTTTATGTCTTAACGGATTTTTTGAAATTCGTTCATCCTGAGGATTTGATTTTTATTCATCGGGTATTTGGGGAAATTCACGGGCGGCGTATTGTTATTCAGCGTTTGCGATTGTGCTTTGACGATAGTCAGGCATACCGGTGGTATGAGATCCGTTGCAATAGTATGACGGATAATGCGGGACAATTAATTATAGCCGGTATTATCCAGAGCATCCAGGGGGTGGTGGAGCGTGAGCAGGAATTGATCAAAGCGAAAGAATTGGCCGAACAAGCGGAGTTGAAGCAATCGTTTCTGGCGAATATGAGTCATGAAATCCGCACACCTTTGAATGCGATTGTCGGTTTTACCAATTTGTTGCTTAGTGAAGATTCTGCTGTCGGCGAGGATGAAAGAAAGGAAATTCTCTCGATTATTAATCAGAGTTCAGATTCCTTACTTAAGCTGATCGGGGATGTGTTGGAAATATCCCGTCTGGATTCCGGGAATATGGAGTTTCATATCGAGGAGTACGATCTTACGAAGGTGTTGAAGGAAATATACCGTACTCATCAGGTCGTACTCCATTCTCATTTACAATTTAATCTGGTGATGGAAGAGGAGTTGCCGGTTCGGGTGAATATCGACAAGCTTCGTTTTAACCAGGTGATTTCCAATTTTTTAAGTAATGCGAATAAATTTACGTCAGAAGGCTATATAACTTTGGGCTGTGAGATCCGGCGGGAGGAACAGGAAGTGGTTGTGTATGTAGAAGATTCCGGACGGGGAATAGATGAGGGACATCTGATGCTGATTTTCGATCGTTTTTATAAGACAGATGAATTTGCCCAAGGTACGGGCTTGGGGCTTGCTATCAGTAAAGTGATTATGGAGAGACTTTCCGGCCGTATTGAAGTTGTTTCTCAGGCCGGAAAGGGGAGTCGCTTTTCTGCTGTTTTACCTTTGGTTTAAATTTATTTAAAATAATCTTTTGCGTAAGGAGAATACAAATTCCAGTCCGCCGCTTTTCCGGTTTTTGGCGGAAATCTGTCCTTTATGGAATAATACGGCATTTTTTACGATGGACAGGCCTAATCCCGAACCTCCATTTTTCCGGCTCCGGCCTTCGTTTATGCGATAGAAGCGATCGAATATCCGTTCGAGATGAGCTTCGTCTACCCCACGTCCTGTGTCGTACAGGGAGAAATAGTAGAATTCATTGTCTTCTGCATATTTGTCGATACTGATGGTGATGCCTTCTCCGGCGTAGTTGATCGCATTATCGATCAGGTTTTGGAAAATGGAATATAACAAGGTATGATTTCCTTCAATTTCGACTGCTTCTTCAACGTGATTCTGTACTGTGATGCGGTTGTTCTGAATTTGATTTTGCAGGTCGTTGGTGACTTCGTTGATCGTGTCTCTGATGTTTACGTCTTCTTTTTCAAAGAGATCCGCCGCTTCTTCGGTTTTGGTAATCAGAGCAACGTCCCGTATCAGTTCGGAGAGACGAATGACCTGGGTATAGGTACGTTCCAGGAAAAATTTTTGTTTGGCCGGATCGATATTTTGCTGTTCCAGTAGTGTTTCGATGTATCCCCGTATGCTGCTTACCGGTGTTTTTAATTCATGGGCAATGTTATTGGTCATTTCCTGTTTCAACAGCCGGTTTTTTTCTGAGGAGGAAATATTGTTCAGGGTAATTTCGAAACAATTGTCTGTGAATATCAGTAATTTGACGGCGAAGTGTTTACCGTTTTTCGATATTTTGCTTTGATAGATGGGAAGGGTGTTGGCTTGCGGATTGACAGGGGTATGTTTTTTCAGGAATATCCGCAGGTCTTTGAAATCCGGTTCTTCGAGGATCATATCAACGTCGAATGTCGGTTCGTCCAATATGGTATTGACGTATTGGATAAAGTGGGTGTTGGCATAAATTTTTTTCTGGTCGGCGGTGAAAATACAAATTCCTTCTTCCGAGTAATGAAAATGGCGGAGTAATTTTTCTTTTTCCTGATTGAGCTGATTTTTGCTTTCCTGCAACAATTTATAGTTTGCAATGATTTTATTTCCGATTTCTCCTAATTCTGTATCCGGGAAGCTGATTTTATCGTAATCGGGCTGGTCGTTTTCAGCAGACGTGATAAATTCGTTAAGTCCTGTAATTGCCCTCCCGAAACGGTCGGCCAGATACAATAGGGATATCAGGGCAATGAAGAAAAGCAATACGATAAAGTACATGAAGATGTTGTCGCCTTCCAGGAAATCTTTGAGAGTGATGTTATAAGGAAGGGCTACGCGGGTAAAGTAGGGTGCGGTGAAGCGTGCGTAGTAGTAGTAGTCCATGTCGTTGGTGGCCGAGAAACGGATGGTTGAGCCGTTGCCGTGGATGAGTGCCGAAGATATTTCGGGCCGGCTCAGGTGATTTTCCAATTCCCGGTCATCGATAACGGTGTTATCGAATAGTACTTCTCCTTTCTGATCGACAATGGTGACTCGTAAATCAGGAGGGAGCAGGGAGAGTATCTGATTAACAGAATCCATCTCTGTTACAGAATGCAGATTTTTCTTTTGGATATAATTGGCGATGACTTCTGCGTAAGCATTCAAGTTGGTACGCAGGTTTTCCGTTTTGTATATTTTTTCCCGGTTTCTTTGAACGAGAACGATAACCGCTGTAAATACGGTGAATACCAGGAAGAAATAGAGGAACAGTTTCTTTTTATAAGATAAACGCATGGAGAATACGGTTTATGGTTTATTCCGGCCGGTCCTTGCAGGACTCACCGGGTGATACGATGTTGTTAATTTTAAAGTTCAAAGCAATAGCCGTAGCCGGAACGATTGATGATGTGTTTTCCGAAATCGCCGAGTTTTTTACGCAATCGGGTGATGTGTACATCGACGGTTCTTTCCAGTACATAACCGTCATCATTCCAGACTTTGCTCAGAAAATCCTCTCTGGAGAATATGCGTCCCGGAGATTGTGCCATTGTACTGAGTATTTCGAATTCTTTTTTCGTCAACAGTATGGATTTTCCGTTTAACGTTACATTTTTGGTTGTCAGGTCGATCAATAGGTCGCCCGCTTCCACAATACGTTTTATTTCCGGTATATCGGCGTTTCCGCTTCTTTTTAAGACGGCTTTCACTCTGGCGCTGACTTCTTTGATGGAAAACGGTTTGGGAATATAGTCGTCCGCTCCCAGGCTGAATCCGGTGAGCATATCGTTTTCCGTATCTTTGGCTGTCAGGAAGATTATCGGTACATTCAGATGCAATTCTTTACGTACTTTTTCTGCCATTTTGAATCCGGACATGCCTTCCATCATGACATCCAACAGGACAAGCTGATAGTCGGCAGAAATGATTTTAAGTGCTTCTTCGGCAGAATTGGCGATATCTACGGCAAAGCCTTCGCTTTCGAGATTGAACTGCAGGATTTCGCATAAATCCTCTTCATCGTCGACGACTAAAATTTTTTTACGTTCCATAATACTGTATAATCCAAAGTTAAAAGATTGAAGTTATTGGTCTCTCATTTCCCCTTCGCTTCCGGCCATCAGAATGTCTTTTCCTTCATTTTCCCGGTGTTTGATATTTTTTCCTTCCATCAGGTATATGGCAGCTTCTGCAATATTTGTCGCATTGTCTCCGATACGTTCAATGTTGTAGGAGATTCCGCTGAGGCAAAGAATATCGGTCAGATGCTGCTCTTTCAGTGTCTGATTGCCGTAGCCGCGCAGCCGCCGGATGATGTCGTGGTGTAAGGTGTCGACCATATCGTCCAAATCAATCGTATCTTTAGCCAATTTATTATCCTGGCATGTAAAAGCAAATATAGCATTTTGTGTCATGTTTTCGGCTGATGACAGTAATTTTGATAAATCTGCGTGAAAATGAGGGAAGACAGCTCCTTTCAAATCGATTTGCTGCATGAATCTCCTTATGTTCATCAGCAGGTCGCCGATACGTTCGAGGTAAGCCGTCATATCGTAGTAGGACATGATTTTGCGCAGGTCTGTTGCTCGCGGACTATAGAGGACGATGACGTTTATCACTTCGTTGCGCAGTTTGACATCCAGGCTGTCGATGATGCGTTCTGTGTTGTCTATTTCGGTATATAACTCCGGATCGGAGTTATCATCCAATAATCTGGCCGTTTGATTGATTTGCTGGATGACTATTTTCGACAAGACTTCAAAGTCCTGGTTGATTCTTTCAAAAAATTTTTCTCTTATGTTCATAGCTAAAATGTCTGTTGTCCGGGGATTAGCCGAATTGTCCGTTGAGGTATTCTTCTGTCCTTTTGTCTTTCGGATTGGTGAACATGTTTTTGGTTTTGTCATATTCGATCAGTTCTCCGAGGTACATAAACATCGAATAGTCGGAAATCCGTGCTGCCTGGGACATATTGTGGGTTACAATGATGATGGTAACCTCTTCTTTTAATTGCAATAATAGTTCTTCTATGCGATTGGTGGCAATCGGGTCCAGGGCTGAGGTCGGTTCGTCCATCAGTAAGACTTCTGGTTTCAGAGCCAGAGCCCTTGCGATGCAAAGCCGTTGTTGCTGTCCGCCGGAGAGGAAAGTGCCTTTTTTGAGCAGGGAATCTTTTACTTCGTTCCAAAGTCCGACGTTTGTCAGGCAGTTTTCTACCAGTTCGTCTTTTTCACGTTTGGAAAGACGGATTCCGTTCAGTTTATAACCGGCGAGTACATTATCGTAAATGCTCATGGTCGGAAACGGGTTGGGACGTTGGAATACCATGCCGGCAATCCGTCTTACTTCCATGGGGTTCATTTTTAAAATGTTCCGGTTGTCCATCAGAATTTCTCCCGATATCCGGATATCCGGGTATAGTTCGTGCATCCGGTTGATGGCCCGGAGAAGGGTGCTCTTACCGCATCCGGAAGGGCCCATGATAGCCGTAATCCGCTTCTTTTTTATGTCGGCATTTACGTCATTCACGGCATTTTTACCGGGAGTGTAAGATATGGAGACGTGTTTCAGTTGTAATATAGGATCTTCAATAGGAATCATAGATGATTTTCATTTTAATTATTAAGCCGTTTTCCATTTTTTAGCTACCTGTTTGGCAATGATATTCAGTACCAGTATCAATAAAAGTAAGAATAATGATGAGCTCCAGATCATATCAATCAGGTTGGGATCGTTGTAAAACTCCCAGATCAGCAGCGGTACTGCACTTGTCGGTTGGAGTACATCCCAGTTGATGGCGGAACTGCCCAAGGCCGTCAGCATCAGAGGAGCTGTTTCTCCCATAACCCGGGAGATGGCCAGTAGTATGCCGGTAAACAAGCCTCCGAATGCCGAAGGAATCAATACTTTTATTACAACACTGGTGTACGAACAACCTAGTGCCAGTCCGGCTTCCTTTAAGCTTCCGGGCAGCATTTTCAATGTCTCTTCCGTGGAGCGGATGATCAGGGGGAGCATCATAATGGCCAATGCTGTACTTCCGGCAATGGCGGAATAACTGCCCAAGGGTTTTACAACCCAACTGTAAGCAATGATACCGATCACTATCGACGGACTTCCTTGCACCAGGTCTGTCAGAAAACGGATAACGGAAGTAAAGACGGCTTTCGGCTTTTCGGCCAGGTATACACCTCCCAAAATACCAACCGGGATAGCGATAGCAGAGGCCATGGCTACCATCATCAATGTACCGGTGATGCCGTTGGCAATACCGCCCGGGATCAGTTCACCGCTATTGCGGGCAAGCATGGCGTCCAATGTACTCGGAGCTGTTTCTACGAAAAAACGGAGGTTGATTTGTTTGTATCCCTTTTTAACAACTTCCCAAATGATTAAGAATAGGGGAATAGCCGTAAGAGAAGCGAAAAAGCAGACACTCCAGAAAAAGAGCCGGTCTTTAAATGTTCGGTAACCTAATGCTGACATATGTTCTTTTTTAAGCGGTTATCTGTCGGTTTTGTCTGTTCATATCCAAATACATCGGGGAAATCATCAGCTATATACTTTCATAATCATTTTACCGATAAAGTTGATTATAGCGGTAATCAGGAATAGGAGTAAGCCGATTCCAATCAGAGAACTCAGTTTCAGACCATCCGCTTCTCCGAATTGGTTGGCGATGACACTGGCCATGGTGTTACCGGTAGCTGTCAGTGAGTCGGGAAGGTTGTTTGTATTCCCGATCAGCATGGTGACTGCCATTGTTTCTCCCAAGGCTCTTCCCAATGCCAGTATATAGCTGGCGAAGATACCTGATCCGGAAACCGGAAAAATAACGTTACGGATGACATCCAGGCGGGTTGCTCCCAGACTGTAAGCACCTTCTTTCAGTTCTTTGGGCACCATGGAGATAAATTCGGAACTCAGTGAGGCTGCGTAGGGAATAATCATGATGGCCAGAACGAGGGAGGCCGTGAGTATTCCGAAGCCTTGTGAAGATAAACCGAGGTCGGTGATCAGCGGACGTAAGGTGTAAAATCCCCATAAGCCGTAAACGATAGAAGGAATACCGGCTAACAGATCTATGACGGCACTGATGACAGAAGCGATTTTTTTACCTTTGAAATACTCTCCGGTGAATAAAGCTACCGGCAGGGAGAAAGGGATACAAAACAGCAATGCCAGAAACGAAGTAAGTACCGTACCGGTGATGAAAGATAAGGCTCCGTATTGTTCTGCATCCGGATGCGGGTCCCATTCGGTGGAACCGATGAACCGGAAGAATCCGAAATGCTCGAAGGCCGGAGTCGCTCCGCTGATTAAGGAGTAGAACATTCCTCCGCATATCAGTATGATAATCAGGGCGCAGACAAATAGGAGCCGTTTAAAAATATAATCCCGCATTTACAATGATGTTGAGTATGAAATATTATTCAGAAAGGGGAATTCCATTATAAGTTACCGATTGCAGCAAAAGTTTTGCATTATCTTTGGCACTGACCGGTAGCGGAGAGTAGTGTACTTTTGTGGTCAGGCTTTGTGCTTCGTCTCCCAGCATCCAGTTCAACAGTTTTACCGTAGCTTCAGCTTGTTCTTTTTTCCGGTTGTTATAGTTTTGCTCTTTATAGATGAGGATCCAGGTAAAGCAACTGATCGGATAAGCATCGGCCGCCGGAGAATCGGTTATCATCGTACGCGTGTCTGCCGGTAGTTCCGTCTGAGCTGCTGCGGATATGCTTTCAGTGCTTGGAGTAATGAAATTACCTGCTTTGTTCTGTAAGAGGGCAACGGGTATTTTTAAGGCAAATGCATATTCGGAGCCGATGTAACCGATGGCACCTTCTGTTTGGCTGATGGTTCCTGCAACTCCGGGATTACCTTTAGCTGCAATACCTGCCGGCCATTTTAACGCTTTTCCGGTACCGACCTGGGTATTCCAATCCTGACTCACTTTTGACAGATAATCGCTGAAAACATAGGTGGTTCCACTGCCGTCCGACCGATATACGGCATTGATGGCTTTATCCGGAAGTGTAATGCCGGGATTGACCGCCTGTATTTGAGAATCGTTCCAACGGTTGATTTTTCCCAGGTATATATCGGCGATAATTTTGCCGTTCAACCGCAGGTCTTTTACTTCGGGGAGATTATAGGCCAGTACGACAGCTCCCATGCAAGTCGGGATATGAATGGTGGGAGCCGGCATTTCTTCCATTTCTTTTGCAGATAGAAAAGCATCGCTTCCGGCAAAGTCGACAATTTTGTCTTTTAAGCTTCTGATTCCTCCGCCACTGCCGATTCCTCCGTAGGTTATGCTAACTCCGGTCGAATCTTTATACGTTTTGAAGGCCAGATTGTAGTAAGGCAAAGGGAATGTTGCGCCGGCTCCCGTAAGGGTGATGTCTGAAGCCGTATTTTTCCCCGATTTTTTCGAATTACCGCATGCCGTTAAGGCTAAAGCCAGAATAATAATTAAGAATTTGTTCATTTTATTGTCGTTTAATTGATCTCTGTTTTCCTGTTGCAATATTACAAAGGCATTGTGAAGCTGATGTTACGCTTTTGTTACAATAATGTTACATGAAAGACGGGGCCGGTAATGGGCTTATTGCTAATGTTTTGTATTGTATTTTTAATGGGAAGGCGGATGAAAACCCGGGATTCGGAAATTGTGGATTTTAGATTAAAGATAATTTAAAATTTACAATCAAAGATTTAAAATATGATTAATTTTATACAAAAGTAAATTTGTAAGATTCCGGAGATGCTATCGACGGAAAAGTGTGCTGCACAGAAAGAGTACAGAAATAAAATTGTTGTATGGTTTTAAAATATGGTATGTTTTCAAAGGTGCCGTCGGTAGGTGTGATAAAATGAAGTTTGTTTTAAATATTTTTTAAAAGTTGCAGAAAAATGAGTAAAAAACGAAGTTAAAAACAATTATATGTAAAGATAAAGTATGTTTTATTTGTAAGTTTATGATAATTATGCAGATGTATAATGATGCCGTTTTTTATCAATATTGTTTTCTGTAAATCGGTAAATAATAAAAAAAATCCTCTTTTTCTCTAATATATTTAGTTTCATATAATTATTAATGTTGTCTATGAATGATTCGTACGGATTTTATTTTTACACTTTATATGATAATTAAAATTATTTTTACAAATATGTGTGTTATTTAACTTAAACTGTGTGTTTTATATAAAGTGAAAACAAATTTTTAACGAAATATAACTTCTAGCTTTATAGGACTTCTGTGCGTTCTGGGGTAAAAAGAATGTTCAAGTATGTGTATGCTATAAAGAAAAAAGTTATGAATAAGAAGACATTGATGCTTTATTATCCTTACGGAGTAAGAGTGGTTGCCGGACCTTATTATAAAGAGTCTTTCCGGGTTGTAGATCTGAAAGAGAAAACGTATATTGTCGTTTCTTGTTGGGAAGAGAAGAAACCCATAGAAATCGATTACGGTTCCCGGTTGTATCAGCCGGCTCTTTATCCGTTTGCAGCCCTTACTTTGCCTATGTGGGTAAACGGAAAAGAAATTATTCCTTTGGAATTGTTGTGTAAGATTGTCTTTGAAGATGCTAATATTTTGAGTTCGGGCAGTACATCCGGTTGGTTTAGAGATTCTCTTCATACCTATTTTATCAACAATGGATGTTGTCCTTTTTCCCGGGATTTGATGAATCGGATTTATTATATTTTGCAGGCTTTGCATTTTGATATTTCGAACTCAATCCGGCAAAGGGAGGCAAAAAATATTTTGAAATTGGGGTATAATCCTTATGTGATAGACCGGATTGTGTTGCCTTAGCAGAAGTCGATAGGAACAAATAATATTGTTCCTATCACTTATTATGAGTTTAGAATACGGCAGTCAGGATTTTACGGATATTGTCGGCTTTGCCCATGGTGTAGTAATGGATTGCCGGAGCGCCCCGGGACAATAGTTCTTTACTTTGCATGGTACACCATTCGATACCGACTTGATAGATTTCTTTATTGTCTTTGCATTTCCGGATTTCTTTCATCAGTTCTTCCGGGATATCGATGCTGAATGTGCGTGGAAGCATTTCGATATGTTTTTGAGTGGAAATCGGTTTTAATCCGGGTATGATGGGGACCGTAATCCCTGCAGCCCTGCATTTTTCAACGAAGCTGAAAAATCTGGTGTTGTCGAAAAACATTTGAGTAACGATGTAATCGGCTCCGGCCTGTACTTTGTGTTTGAGGTTGCAGATGTCGGTTTCGGCATTCGGTGCTTCGTAATGTTTTTCCGGATAGCCGGCTACTCCGATGCAGAAATTGGTCGGGACGGTATCGGTTAAGGTGGTGTCCAGGTATTTACCCCGGTTCATGTTGTGGATATGCTCTACCAGTTCACAACTATATCGGTAGCCATCCGGTTCGGGGGTGAAAAATTTTTGACCGGGTATTGCGTCTCCGCGAAGGGCGACGACATTTTGGATATCCAGAAAGTTGAGATCAATCAGGTCGTTTTCGAGTTTATGTTTTGAAGCACCTCCACAAATCAGGTGGGGGACTACCTCTATTTTGAATTTTTTCATAATAGCGGCTGCAATAGCGACTGATCCGGGACGTTTCGTGACCGTAATTTTTTCGAATGTACCGTCCGGTTTTGGGCGAAATTCGATTTCATCCCGATGGAAGGTGATATTGAGAAAAGGAGGATTGAAATCCATCAGCGGTTCTATGGATTCATATAGTTTATGTACATCGCTGCCCCGCAGGGGAGGAACCAATTCGAAGGAAGCAAACGGGCTTGCTTCCCGATTTAATATATCTGTTATTTTCATTGTCGGTTTATTAAAATGATTGTTTGTATGTAAAAACGGGTCCGGGTGTTTTTTTAATTTCGCATACTTCCATTCTGGTTTTACGGATATCCGCCTTTACGGGCAGTTGCTATTTTATAATATGGCTTAATAGGCGTTTCCCCTCTGTTTCTGATATTCCTTTGTTTTTACAATAAGCCGCAAACTGATCCGGTCCGATTTCTCCGATACCGAAATACCGGGCTTCCGGGTGTGCGATGAGCATACCGCAAATGCTGGTCGAAGGTGTGATAGCATAGGAAGGGGTCAGGGTAACGCCTATTTTTTCCGGGGCATCCAATAGTTCGAATACTTCTTTTTTCAGGGAGTGGTCGGGACAGGCCGGATAGCCGAAGGCCGGCCGGATCATCTGTAATCCGTCATTTACTTGTTCCTGCATCCATACGGCTAAAGCTTCTGTCAGGCGGGCACAGAGACTTTCCCGAAGCAAATGCTCGAAATCCCGGCAGTCCGGACAGTTGTGCCGGTCCGATACTTTCAGGCAAAAAACACCGATCGTACTCGGTTGATCAGCTTGTGGAGAGATAAAATCCGACAGGCAGAGGCAAACCAGACTGTCGCTTTGTTGCCGTAGCATCGGTAATCTGTGTCCGTTATCGAGAATAATGGTGTCGTTTTCCGTATGAGCATTGAAAAAACGTACGACGAGTGAAGCATCGAATTCCTGGCCGGCAATGATCCGGCCGAGCATTTCGAGGGCTGCCTGATAGGTTTTTTCGGCTTCTTCCCGGGTGTAGATGATTTCCGGAAATTTACCTTTGAATCCCCAGAAATGAAAAAAAGGCGTCCAGTCGATGCGTTCTGCGAGTTCTCCCAGGTCTAAGTGTTTTACGGTTAAGTTGTGTTCCCCAAAATTTTCCGGTTGTCTGTAACTTTCCGGGGTGAATACCGGTTTTCGGGAAATCGCTTCCGGATAGGAAATACATTCCGTATGTGATAGCCGGTAAGCTTCGCGGATTTTAGCCTGTTCGGTTTTTATTTCCTGAAGGTAGGCGTCCGGGTGTTGTAGAAAGCGTTTGATTATTCCGGCGGTCCGGGAGGCATCTCCTCCGTGTATCACCCCATAGTTGTATTTGGGGGCCAGTTTGACGGCCGTGTGTACGGCCGAAGTGGTTGCACCTCCTACCACTAACGGTATCCGGATGTTTTCTTTTTGTAACAATTCACACAAGGCTTCCATTTCACTCAGGGAGGGAGTGATGAGTCCGCTGATTCCGATAACGTCGGGCTTGTAGGTATGTATTGCTTCCAGGATGCGTTGGTTGTCGACCATGACTCCCAGATCGATAACTTCCATATTGTTACAGGTCAGTACGATACTGACGATGTTTTTCCCGATATCGTGAACATCTCCTTTGGCTGTTGCGATTACAATTTTATTTCGTTTAATATTCCGGTTACCGCTTTGGTTGTGGCGTTCGATTTCCGGTTGTAATATGGCGACAGCCTCTTTCATAATCCGGGCCGATTTAACGACTTGAGGTAAAAACATTTTGCCTTCTCCGAACAGGGTACCTACTTTATCCATGCCTTTCATCAAAGGGCCTTCGATGATTTCAACAGGAGAGGGGTATCGGGAGAGGGCTTCTTCAATGTCGGCGGGAAGATAGTCCTTGATACCTTTTACGAGTGCATAACCGAGGCGTTCTTCCAGGCTGCGTTCCCGCCATGCTTCGTTTTTTATATTTTTTCCTGTTGTTTTGTTTTCTTTGATTTTTTCAGCCAGTTCGATCAGTTTTTCGGTGGCTTCCGGATATTTGTTAAGTACGACGGCTTCAACCGCTTGCAATAGTTCCGGCTCGATTTCGTCGTATACCTGTAGCATGGAAGGATTGACGATTGCCATATCCAGACCGGCGTTTATGGCATGATACAGGAAAACCGAATGCATGGCTTCTCTTACCGGACTGTTTCCGCGAAATGAGAAAGAGAGGTTGGAGACTCCTCCGGAGGTTTTACATCCCGGAAGATTTTCCTTGATCCATTTTACAGCGCGTATGTAGTCTACAGCATAGTTGTTGTGTTCTTCCAGGCCGGTGCCTATAGCCAGGATATTGACGTCGAAAATGATGTTTTCGGGGTGAAATCCGGCTTTCTGTGTGAGCAGACGATAGGCCCGGCTGCAAATACTGATTTTTCGCTCGTAGCTTACGGCCTGTCCTTTTTCGTCGAAAGCCATAACGACGACGGCAGCCCCCAGACGTCTGATTTCGGATGCTTTACGCAGAAATTCGCCTTCTCCTTCTTTCAGGCTGATGGAGTTGACGATGCATTTTCCCTGTGCATTTTTCAGGCCGGCGAGTATGGTGTTCCAGTCGGACGAATCGATCATCAGGGCGGCTTTGGCGATATCGGGGTCGTTGCTGATAATGCGTGTGAATGTCGCCATTTCTTTGGCACTGTCCAGCATGGCATCGTCCATATTGATATCGATGACTGAAGCTCCGTCCTCAATTTGTTTCCGGGCAATGCCGGCTGCTTCTTCATAAGCCCGGTCATGAATCAGTCTGGCAAATTTTGCCGATCCTGCGACATTGGTACGTTCGCCGATGTTGATAAAGTTGTTTTGGTTTTTATCGACGACAACCGGTTCCAAACCGCTGACAACCAAGTGTGAGGTTGGGGATTGGGGCTGACGCGGGGGGATGCCGGTCATGGCATCGTGTATGGCCCGGATGTGTTCCGGGGTGGTACCGCAGCAACCGCCTGCGATGTTCAGTAACCCTTCCCGGGCCATGTTTTGCAGGCATTGGGCTGTAAAGGCCGGACTTTCGTCGTATTCACCCATCTCGTTCGGTAGTCCGGCGTTGGGATATAAGCTCAGATAGCAGGGCAAAACGGCAGAGAGCCGCTCGACGAAAGGCTGTAGATCGGGAGCTCCGAACGAACAATTCAATCCGAAGCTCAATAGCGGGTAATGGGCAAGGGCTGTGTACAGCGCTTCTAAGGACTGGCCGGTCAGGGTACGTCCGCTTTTGTCGTTAACGGTAGCGGAAACCATGACCGGTATAGTCGTTCCTTTCTCCTGTTGTACCCGGTCGATGGCGTACAGTGCGGCTTTGGCATTCAGTCCGTCGAATACCGTTTCAATCAGCAGTAAGTCGGCTCCGCCGTCGATCAATCCGTTTATTTGGGTCGTGTAAGCCGCTGTCAGGGTATCAAAATCTACCGGACGGAATTCCGGATGATTGACGTCCGGAGACAGGGATAGAGTTTTGGAGGTCGGGCCGATACTGCCGGCAACAAATACCGGACGATTGGCCAGTGAAGCGGTTTGTTTTGCCAGGCGGGCTCCTTCGTAATTCAGCGTATATACCAGTTCACTGCAATGATACTCTTCCTGGGAGATTGCATTGGAATTGAACGTATTGGTTTCGATAATATCAGCACCTGCTTCTATGTAAGACCGGTGTATGGACTGAATGACTTCCGGTTTTGTCAGGTTCAATATATCGTTGTTACCTTTCAGGTTTACCGGGTGAGTGACAAAACGTTGTCCTCTGAAATCTTTTTCAGTCAGTCCGAATTTCTGAATAGCCGTGCCTGTGGCTCCGTCTAAGATGAGTATTTTCTCTTTTAATAGCTTTCTCAGCATATATACTACAATATAGATCCGGAGCTTTAAATACGGCAGGTCGTAAAACCTGCCGGTATATATGTCCGGAAGTTAGTTAAAAAACTTGAGTTCAAATTTACCGACAGCCCCCATTTTATCGTCTTTGATCAGAACAGCCGAGATAATATCTTCTATTTTTCCGATTTTTTCCAGTACCGGATTTATATCCTCGGCTTTTCTGACAAAATTAGCAAAGGCGGTGGCATAGCTGTCAGCTAACAATACATCTTTACAAATAATCATTACTGCGTCGGCTTTTCCGAAGCTTAATGACGGTCCGACTGTACCGGAAGAGGTACAGATACCCAACGGCGCTTGTGACGCGTTGATGTGTAATCCCACTTTCTCGGAGAGGGGAGAAGCTCCTGCGAATACCGATACGTCAATGTCTTCCAGAATATCGGCATAGATATCCCCTCCGTTTTCAATGATTACTTCTTTAACTCCGAAATGCCTTTTCAGTGCATTTGCAATATACAGAGCAATGGCACCGGCAACGGCACTCATCGGTCCGATATTGGTCCGGTGGGAGATTTCGGACATTTGTGTAAATATGGCCGGAGCATCGGGTTTGGCGTCGTAAGGTACCAGTGATGTCAGATAACAGGGATCTTTTTGCAGATACTTTTCCATGGTATCCCGCAGTTCTGTGATCAATGTATTGCTGTATTCAGGCATCTCAGGGCGGTATGATGTTTTATCTATACCGATCCACAAGTCCGATTCTTTGCATTTTACGACAAAGCTGGTCCAGCGACCTTCCCGAAAATGTTCCCGATAGGTTCTGTTTTTATATTCCATGATCTGTAAGGTTTAGGGTTTATTCTCGATCATAAAATTATAAATTTTCTTCCAGCTTTGGTATCGAAAAATGAGCAAAGTTTGATATTGTACAGACATTTGTCCGCGTTGAAGCCTTATTCCGAAAATTCGATCCGGAAAAGTTTTAACGGGCATGATTTCAGACAAAGCTTACAGACGATGCATTTTTCCGGGTTGAATTTGAGTTTCCAATCCGGTTCTCCGATTGTCAGCGCATGGGAAAAGCAGGCTGAAGCACAGTTGCCGCAATTGATACACCGGCTTTCGTCGTATGAAATTTTACTTGCCAGCGGGCTGACGGTAACTCCGTTGTCGGTCAGAAAGGCAAGACCTTGTTCCAGTAACAGTTCGTCAGCTTCCAGTTCTACGAGTAATTTTCCGGATTTTCCGGCTTCAATTTCTGCTTTTAATATATTGATTCGGATATCGTATCGTTTTACGAGATCGTACATCAACGATCTGTCGGTAGCATCTACCGGGAACGATAATACAACTTTTTTTATCATAGGATTCGTGTTTCAGTGTTTGTGGTTTCAATTTTCCGGTTTGGTTTCGAGCAATGATTTCAGCCCGGTGTTCGTCGGCATCGGACGAACGGGTTCTGTCAGTTGGAAATGGCCTCCGGCAATCCGTTTTTTTAGCATTGCAGCGATTTCCCGGGCTTTTGCCAGGCTGGAAACCGGAGCCGTCCGGACTTTTTGTCCTTTGATTTCAATTTCTCCGCTGTGTAATGCGGCATAGTTCGTTTTGCCCAGTATCTGATTTCCGTTTCCATAATCTACGATCGTCGTTTCGATCTGTTCGTTACGGATGGAGACTCTGCGGGCCAGATCTTCGTCCAGTATGGGAATGGGGATACCGATGCCGACAAACAGGCTTATTCCGTATTTTTCATAATAAGCGGCCCGGAGGTATTCGCTACTCATATTTTTAAGATCTCCGATTACGGCAATGGTACGGGCGTTGCTTGTCGGTATGCCATATTCGTTTACTTCTTTTGTCGAATGAAACTGTGTTCCGTTCCAGGTGACGTAACCTTCTGTACCGCCAAGGAAGATCCGGGTGCCTAACCCGATCGTCCGGCATTCCGGATCGTTGATCAGGGGAGACAGTTCTCCGGCCGTACTGTAGGACGCATTGCGCATACGGGGAAGCAGGGTTCCCATGTAAGTGTATTTAAGCTGGTCCGTGGTATTGGTCGCTACATTGTAATTTTGATATGCGTTTCTCGGATTGTAAAGGATGGCTTCGTTGACAGTGTCTTTATTGATGACCGTTTTGATGTGTTTACGCGGGTAACAGTCGGTGCCTTTTCCCCAAGCTTCCAGTAAAATATCTTTACCGTTGATCAGGTCTTCGATGATATGGGCGCCACCGTATGCGGGACGCTCGGGGTTGCAGTCGGTTGCTCCTATGTAGGTGTCTACCGCTGCCAATCCGCCGCTTACTCTCACACCGTTCAATTCGATTTTTTCCATCCGGATGGGTGGATTGGCGTGTCCGAAGTTGATAAATGCACCGGACGAGCACATTGCTCCGAAAGTACCTGTTGTTACGACATCTACTTTTTGTGCAATTTCTTTGGGGGATAATGTACGGGATAGTTCCGCTACTTCTTCTGCCGTTAACACGACGGCCGTTCCTTTCTTTATTTTTTCGTTTATTTCAGCGTATGACTTAGCCATGGAATTAAAATTGAAATTTGATACAATAAGTTTAAGGTCGAAAAATCTATCGTATACAAGCGGAAACTCCCTTCCGTCCGGGTACTTTAGTTTTTCGTCCGGCTATAATATAAGCCGTTATTGGCGGGGAAAAATAAAAGATCAGCGCATACAGCGCATATACATGAAGAAACCGTTAAGAAAAGAATAGGTTGCCTGAAATACTTTTGTGGACACTTTTACTGAATGACTGTCTGTTTTCATCTGCTTCTCGGTTTAAATTATAATTCCTGATTTTCAGGACGGGTTTTGGCACCTTTCAGAAAGTTCTGAGGTTGTCGGAGTTTCATAGAGCCCGTCTCTCAACTCCTCTTTATAATTCAAACAATCTTTCTTACGGATTGAATTGATGTTGCAAAGAAAAGTCAAAATCTTGTAAATTCCAAAAAAAGGAATAAAAAATGCATTTTTATTTATTTGTACGGCATAAATTCTTACATTTTCTTTTTCTTTGTAAAAAAATGTATTGAGATGTAGCTTGCGTTTTTTTTAGATGTATGATATGACAAAACAGACAAATCGTTTATTGGCACTGGATGTATTGCGGGGTATTACGATAGCGGGTATGATTTTGGTGAATGATCCCGGTTCGTGGGGAGCTGTATATGCGCCTTTGTGCCATGCTTCCTGGAACGGACTGACTCCTACCGATTTAGTGTTCCCTTTTTTCATGTTTATTATGGGGGTATCCATGTATTTTTCTTTGCGGAAATACGATTTCACTTTTTCCGGGGAAGCAGCCGTAAAGATTTTTCGCCGGGCTACGGTTATTTTTTTGATCGGAGTCGGGATCAATTGGTTTGCTTTGTGGTTCTCGGCTGTCTGTAGTCCGGAGGAGATGCCTTTGGGCGAACGGCTTACCTTGAATTTATTTCCTTTTGACCGGTTGCGGATATTGGGTGTTATGCAACGATTGGCGATTGCTTATCTGGGGGGAGCTTTGTTGAGTCTTTGGATAAAGCCGAAGTATTATCTTGGGGCTGCATTCGGCATTTTATCGGGTTATTTTTTTATTTTATGGGCAGGAGACGGGTTCGCCCGGTCAGCGGATAATATTATTGCCGTGGTAGACCGGACCGTATTCGGTGTGAATCATTTGTATGGCGAATGGTTACCGGACGGGACCCGCATTGCTTTCGACCCGGAAGGTTTGTTGAGTGCTTTGCCTTGTGTGGCGCATGTGTTGTTGGGGATGTTTATCGGCAGGGCGTTGGTGGAGGCTAAGGATAATACGCTGCGTATACAACGGCTTTTTATTTTCGGAACTCTTATTTTATTTGCCGGTTTTCTGCTGCAATACGGTTGTCCGATAAATAAGAAAATATGGAGTCCTACTTATGTGCTGGTTACCTGTGGGTTGGCTTCACAGTTGTTGGCATTGCTGATTTTTGTCATAGATGTAAAGGGGTATAAGCATTGGAGTCGTTTTTTTGAGGCTTTCGGGGTTAATCCGTTGTTTATATATGTATTGGCAGATGTGCTGGCGATTGTTTTGGGGTATGTTCATTTTTTCCGGCAAGGAGAATATATCAGTTTGCAGGGTTACATTTATTCCGTCGGTTTGGCTTCCTGGCTGAATCCTTATTTTGCTTCTCTGGTGTATGCTGTATTGTTTGTATTTTTGAACTGGTGTGTGGCCAGGGTGTTGTATAACAGAAAAATCTACATTAAAATCTGATAAAACGAAATATGAAAAGTATCTGTTTATTTATTTTTTTGTTGTCGGGCTATCTTGGGAATGCCTCACCGGTTCATGAGTTGCTGGACCGGATAGATCCGGGGGCTTCAAAGAAGTTTAAGATTGAGCTGGTTGAAGGTAATACGGATTTTTTTGAGCTGGATCAGGATGGGGACCGGGTGGTTGTGCGGGGAAACAATTATGTCAGTATCGCTACTGGTGTGAACTGGTATTTGAAGTATTATGCCGGAATTCATTTGTCCTGGAACGGTATGAAAGCAAAATTACCTGCTGTTTTACCTCCTGTCGAAAAAAGGGAACGCCGGGAAACATCGTTGAAGTACCGGTATGACCTGAATTATTGTACTTATTCCTATTCGATGGCGTTTTGGGATTGGGAGCGTTGGGAGAAAGAGCTCGACTGGATGGCATTGCATGGGATAAATCTGCCCCTGGCATTGACCGGAACGGAAACGGTTTGGCGCAATGTGTTGTTGCAGTTGGGGTATAGTGCGGAGGAGATCGGAAAGTTTATTGCCGGTCCGGGATTTTTAGCCTGGTGGCACATGAATAATCTGGAAGGGTGGGGAGGTCCTAACCCGGAAAATTGGTATAAACAGCAGGTGCAATTGCAACAGCGTATTTTAAACCGGATGCGGGAATTCGGTATAGAACCCGTTTTCCCGGGGTATGCCGGTATGGTACCTCATGATGTGAAGGAGAAACTGGGGCTGAATGTAACCGATCCGGGTAAGTGGTGCGGTTTTACCCGTCCTGCTTTTCTGCAACCGGAAGACCCGGCATTTCAGCGTGTTGCCGGTTTGTACTATGCGGAAATGGAAAAGCTGTTCGGGAAAGCCCGGTTTTACAGTATGGATCCTTTTCACGAGGGAGGAAGTACGGAGGGGGTTGATCTGGCTGCTGCCGGCAAATCGATTCTGGAAGCCATGAAGCGTGCTAATTCTTCGGCTGTCTGGGTTATTCAGGCCTGGCAGGCCAATCCCCGGCCGCAGATATTGGATGCTATTGAAGCCGGAGATATGTTGGTATTGGATCTTAGCAGCGAGAATCGTCCGATGTGGGGTGATAAGGAGTCGCCCTGGTACCGGGAGAACGGTTATGGAAAGCACGACTGGTTGTATTGTATGTTGTTGAATTTCGGTGGTAATGTCGGGATGTACGGACGGATGGACCGGGTGATCGACGGATTTTATGCTGCCCGGGAGTTGCGGAAAGGTACTTTGTGCGGAGTCGGAATTACAATGGAGGGGATTGAGAATAATCTGGTGATGTACGAGCTGTTGCTGGAGTTGCCCTGGCGGCCGGAAAAATTTACAAAGGAAGAGTGGGTGGAGGGGTATGTGAAGGCCCGTTATGGATGTGACGATTCCCGCTTGCGGCAAGTCTGGCAAATATTGTCGGAGACGGTTTACAATTGTCCGGATATCCGGGAAGGAACTGTGGAGTCTGTATTTTGTGCCCGTCCGGCTGAGGAAGTGCACAGTGCTTCCAGTTGGGGAAGTTCCCGTATGTATTACCCACCGGAGGAATCGGAGAAGGCTGCGAAGCTGATGTTGTCGGTGGCTGACCGTTATGCCGGTAATAATAATTTCGAATATGATTTGGTCGATGTGGTACGACAGGCTATTGCTGATCGTGGAAATCGGCTGCAAAAAGAAGTTACGGCGGCATACCGTGCGGGTAAAAAGGCTGATTTCCAAAGGTTGAGCCGGGAATTTCTGGATTTGATTTTGGTGCAGGACAGTCTTTTGACGACACGCCGGGAATTCAAAGTCGGCAACTGGATTGCACAGGCGCGGAAAATTGGACGGACAGAGGATGAGAAGAGGTTGTATGAATGGAATGCCCGGGTACAAATTACAACGTGGGGGAACCGGAAAGCGGCAGATGAAGGCGGTTTGCGTGATTATTCCCACCGGGAATGGTCCGGTTTGCTGAAAGATTTTTATTATCCCCGCTGGAAGGCCTATTTTGACATGTTGGGACAACGCCTGAACGGTGTGCAAGTCCAGGATATCGACTGGTATGCGATGGAAGAACCCTGGACATGGCTTCGGAACGATTATCCAGCAGAGCCGGAAGAAAATGCAGTGGAAGTAGCTCAGTGGGCTTATGGGAAGGTTTTTGTAAAAATCCGATAGCAAACAGATTGTGTTATCCATCAGCTACTAACAGTTGCTGCACGATAACCTTCCAGGACAACGATCTGCCCAAAAGAGAATGGATGCAAAAAGGCTTTTCAGAATTGATGAAACTACCCGATGCCAGACAAGCATGTAGTGAACTACTCCCTGAAATGCCACAAATGGCAGATACAATGCAACTTATGGTCTTCAATACCGGTATACAGGAAGTGACCGGCGAATGGAAAGACTTTATTTCCGGGTTATAGCAGTTTTTTCATTGAAAATATAAAATAAAGAGTCGCAAAATTCCGAATGGTTTGCGACTCTTTTTATGTATTACGATTCTGTAATTTACGATTCGTTTTTAGATGATCTTGAATCCAAGGGTAAAATTAAAGGAACGGGGAGCTTTGATTTTGATTTCGTCGTTCTGGAATTTTTTGAGTCCCTTCTCATAGTCGATATCGAAGGTCAATTTCCATACGTCGACACCGACACCGATTTTTCCGTTCCACATGGTTTTGTCGTTGTCGATTGCATTGCCGAAGTCTCCTTTGTCCCATTTTAATTTACCTGTAAAAGACACAACCGGTCCCAGATAAGCCCTGAGTTTTACGATCGGTAAGTCTAAGATATGCAGCCCTACCATTAACGGAATGTCGAACGAATTGTATTTCAGGGAACTGCTATAACCGTCTCCTTTCACTTCTCCCTCTTTATGCGAGTAGTTTAAAGAGGGCTCTACATACAGCGGTCCCAGGTTGACACGGGCAAACACACCGAACATGTAGCCGGTATTGGAACCGTTTTTTAACACAGTAGGTACGTCTTTTACTTTGATTTTGGTGTTGGAAATACCTCCGTGAATACCGAAATTCAGCGGAGATTGTGCCATACAGGTCAATGTACCCAGGCAAACGGCCAAAAGAATAAACAGTTTTTTCATATTTAGCGTTTTAATTGATTTGATTATTTTTACGTTATTTAAAATTAGTTGTTCCGTTTGAATTCCGATAAAATAATACCGGTAGCGACTCCTACATTCAGCGATTCCGTCGAATAAGTACTGTCAGCAAAACTCGGGATGGTCAGTTTACTGTCGATGCAGGATTCGAGTTCCGGACAAATACCTCTGCCTTCGTTGCCCATAATGATAAAGCCTTTGGCTGATAATTCCGTTTTATAAATATTTTCTCCGTTCAGAAAGGTTCCATAGCAATGGAATTCCGGGGAGCTGAATTTTTTCAGCAAACCGACCAGGTTCGTATAGATCGTTTTCACCCGGAAAACAGCTCCCATGCTGGCTTGAACACATTTCGGACTGAATGCTCCGGCGCAATCCATATCGCAAAAAACGTACCGGATTCCGAACCAATCGGCTACCCGTAATATCGTACCCAGATTTCCCGGATCCTGAATGCCGTTTAGAACCAGGGAAAGGGATTGCCGGATCTCGGTTTCTGTGTACCGGTATTCCGGAATTTCGGCTAATGCTATTACTTCCGGTAATGACTGGAAATTGGAAATGGCATGCATTTCCCGTTCGTTTACTTCTACAATTTCCCGTACCCCTTGTATGTCCGGATGTGATGCAAGCCATTGCGGATAAGCCAACAGCATATCGATTTTCAGGTCGGATTGCAGCAGTTCGCTTACCAATTTTCCACCTTCTGTCTTGAAGAGATTATATTTATCTCTGAATTTCTTTTTTTCAAGACTTTGGATTATTTTTGTTACATGTTTGCTTAGCATACTGTGAATCGGAATTTCAGATTTAGGTATTTCTTTATTTTGAAACCTAAATCCGAATGAGTTGTATTTCGCTTACAAAAATAATAACATTTTTGATAGTTGGAGAGGTATACCGGATATAAGATCGTATTTGTCGGTCTGTTGTTGTTGTTGTTTTATGCTTGTTCCCCGACGAAATATATCGGTGAAAATGAATATTTGCTCAATAAAGTGACTGTTAAAACGGACGATAAAGCCGTTAGCCGGTCGGATTTAAAGAAAAATATTCGGCAGAAACCCAATACCCGTATTTTAGGGGTGCTGCGCTTTCATTTGGGGATGTATAATTTAAGCGGCCGTAACGGAGAGAAACGCTTTAACAAGTGGTTGCGTACGATTGGAGAAGCTCCTGTCGTTTATAATGATTTTCATACGCAGCGGAGTCTGGCACAACTGAAGTTGTATCTGAATAATAAGGGGTATTATCATGCTTCGATATCGGATACCGTTATCTATAAAAATAAGAAAGCAAATGTGGAATACCGGATATCTCCGGGAAAACAGACGGTAATCGAGGAGTTCGGATACCGGGATAAGCAGGATTATGTGCAGAATCAGCTGGAGGATTCGACGGAGCTGATGCAAATTGTCCTGGCCGATTCGGTACATAGTTTGTTGAAGACGGGTAAACCCTTGGATATGGATTTGTTGGAATCGGAACGGGAACGGGTTACGCGTATGCTTCGGGAAAAAGGATATTTCAATTTCTCTAAAAATTTCATCCAGTTTTATGCGGATACTATTCAGGGACAGGAGGTTGATAAAGCCCATTTGTTGTTGAGTGTGATCGGTAATCCTGCGGATTCCTCTGCCTACCGGAAGTTCAGGATAGGTGAAATCAATATCAATTTCGATTATGATCCGCTGTATCTGGCGTCCGGTGCGGATTCTTCATATGTAGATACGACTTATGGGGGATATGGGATCATCTACCGCGATAAGTTGAAAATCAAGCCGAAGTTGATTGAGGAAACGATTCAATTCAAAGAGGGAGAGCTTTATAATGTACAAAAGGTTGTCGATTCTTATTCGCGTTTGCAGGCTTTAAATCTCTTTAAGTTTATCAATATTGTTTTTAAGGAGAAGGTGGATACGACGGGAGTAAAATCTTTGGTTTGTGATGTACAGTTGATACCGATGAAGCGTCAGTCGTATAATGTTTTTCTGGAGGGAACGCATAATTCGGGTAATATAGGGGTCGGAGGTAATCTGACTTATAATCACCGGAATTTGTTTCAAGGGGGAGAAAATCTGACTTTTAGTATATGGGGGGCTTTGAAGAAGGAGCAGTTGAATGAAAATAAAATTTTCAGTACCCGGGAATTGGGTGCCGAGTTGAAGTTTATCACGCCTCAATTTTGGCTACCGATTTTTAAGATGAAGGATTTCCGTCGCAATTTTGCCCCTAAGACGTCGGTGTCCCTGTCTTATAGCTATGAATATACACCTTTTTATGACCGTCGGGTAGCGAGTGTGAAATTCGGTTATTTGTGGCGTAAAGCGGATAAGAGGTGGCGGTATAATTTCGATTTGGTCGATCTGAATTATGTGATGATGCAGAAGGTGGATTCTGCTTTTCTGTCTGGTTTGAAAAGTGATTATATAAAGAGTGCTTACCGGAGTCACTTGATTTTTTCGGCTAACTTTATGACTATTTTTACCGATCAGCAGTTGAATACTCCCGGAAGTTACAATTATTTCAGGAGCAGTGTGGAAAGTTCCGGTAATTTGCTTTGGGCTGTCGATAATATGTTCGGGGTGAAGCGTATCAAGAGCAGCGGCGATTCATATTACGAAGCTTTGGGGGTACAATATGCCCAGTATGTAAAGGCCGATGGCGAATATCGTTTTCACCATTATCTGAACCGGGCCAATACCATGGTGTATCGTTTTTTCATCGGTTGCGGTTATCCTTACGGGAATATGAAGGTGTTGCCGGTGGAAGAAGCTTTTTACGGAGGCGGTGCGAACGGGATAAGGGCTTGGCAGGCGCGGACTTTAGGTCCCGGAGCTTATGTAGCGACGGATAATTATCCGAATAGTGTCGGGGATTTTAAATTGGAAGCGAATGTGGAATACCGGTTTAAGCTTTTTTGGTTATTGGAGGGGGCTTTGTTTGTGGATATCGGCAATGTGTGGAATATAACTAAATACGAAGACCGTAAAGGGGCAACGCTGGGGGCTGATTTTTACCGGCAACTGGCTATCGGCACAGGGACGGGTTTACGTCTGGATGCCAGTTTTTTCTTGTTGCGCTTCGATTGGGGTATAAAAGTGTCTGATCCGGCGAAACCTGAAAATAGCCGTTTCGTATTGTTTGATAACGGCAAATGGATGAAGCATACGGTTTTCAATATTGCGATCGGTTATCCGTTTTAAGCAGTTAGGATGTTTGTCCGTAAAAAATTATAAATTTACCGTTTGAATGAGAGTCGGAGGGTGCTGCAAGGAATTCTTATAATGCTATAATACAAATTTATGCTATCTACTATTCTGGTATATATGTCGTTGTTGTTTCAGGTACTGGCAGCGGCAATTGCTATCAGCTTGTTTAAACGGACGAAGTTCAATGCTTCCTGGATATTGATTTCAACGGGATTTATATTGATGGTGGTGTCCCGTATATTCGAACTTTTCCCTACAATCTACCCGGAATGGGAAGAGGAGTTGGCTGTGGTGCAGAAGTGTCTGGCTTTTGTGATTTCTTTGGTGTTGTTGATCGGCGTGTTTTATATCCGGAAGATTTTTCAGTTTATGAGACGTCTGGATGAGATTCGCCGGGAAACGGAAAATAAAGTGCTTTCGGCTGTCATCCGGACAGAGGAGCGGGAGCGGCAACGGTTTGCCAAGGAGTTGCACGATGGGCTCGGGCCTTTGTTGAGTGTCGTAAAAATGTTGTTGTCGGGATTAAGCGGGGATGCCAAACCGGAAGTGAATGAAAAAATAAAACAAAATCTGAAACAAGCCGTAGATGAGGCTATTATCAGTGTGAGGGATATCTCTGCCAATATCAGTCCCCACATTTTGAATAATTTCGGGTTGAAGGATGCCGTCGATTCTTTTATTAAGAAATTGCGTTCGGCAAAAGCTCTCGATATCAGTTTTACAACCAATATCGGAAACCGCCGGTTCGGTTATAATGTAGAGGTGATTATGTACCGGGTGATTTGTGAATTGATCAATAATACTTTGCGTCATGCCGAGGCGGATAAAATCCGTATCGAATTGAAGCTTACCGATGAAATTATATATTTGACATATACCGATAACGGTATCGGTTTTGATGTGAGCCGTCAGGCCACAAAATACGGTATGGGGTTGGATAATATGCAATATCGTCTCAAGTCCGGTAACGGGGGAATTGAGATAATGAGTGAACGGGGAAAAGGTATGCAGGCGAAGGCATTTATTAAGTTGTGATGAGTTCATGGACTTATTTAATATTTACGTAGCCTTTTTGAATTATAGAATGTTGCAACCTTGAAACCTTGAAACGTATAATTAATTTAGACAGATTACTTATTATAGAAAGTATATGCAGAAATTGAAACTTTATCTGGTAGATGACCATAAGCTGTTCAGGGAAGGGTTGAAGCTGCTGTTGTCGACACAGGATTTCGTAAAACATATTTACGAAGCTTCGAACGGACGGGAATTTATTGAAAATTTACCATTAACGGAATGTGATGTGGTGCTGATGGATATTGAGATGCCTGAAATGAATGGGATCGAGGCCACGCGGGAAGCTTTGCATTTGCATCCGGAATTGAAAATCATTGTCCTGTCGATGTATGGGGACGAGCAATATTACTATCAGATGATCGATGCCGGAGCCAAGGGCTTTATGCTGAAGAACACCGGGATCGAAAATGTCATCAAGGGAATTCAGAAGGTAGCCGCCGGAGAGAATTTTTTTTCGGAAGAGTTGCTGTTCAATATTCTGAATAATATGCGGGATAACAGTAAAACTACCGCAGATGTTCCTGATAATGAATTATCCGATAGGGAGATGGAGATTTTATACCATGTTTGCAAGGGGGAATCCAATCAGGAGATTGCAGAGGCTTTGTTTATCAGTAAGCGGACGGTAGATAAGCATCGGGCTAATTTATTGAGTAAAACCGGTTGCCGCAATACGGCGGCATTGGTCATGTATGCCATTAAGAACAAGATGATCGAAGTAAATTGATGTTTTAATTTACCAACGAATGTAAAAGAGGACTACGGTCCTCTTTTTTATTTTGTTAAAATTAAGAGGTATTGAAACCGATAACGTTGGAATTCGTTAAACAAATCAAAAAAAGTTGCAATAGCAGGTTTTTATAACTAATCTAAACTAACATTTATGAGAAAACTAATCGGTTTATTGTCTCTCCTGTTTTTTATCGGTTTACAGGTGAGTTACGCTCAGACGCGTACAATCAGCGGTATTGTGACGGATATAAGTGACGGGCTTCCGCTGCCCGGCGTTTCCGTTGTGATAAAAGGAACGCAGACCGGAACGGCTACGGACGTGAACGGTCGTTACACAATTGAAGCAGCGCCTTCAGATGTACTTATTTTTTCTTTTGTCGGCATGAAAACGCAGAACGAGACTGTCGGCAATCGTCAGGTGATTAATGTTGCTTTGGAGAGTGATGCACAGAATCTGGAAGAAGTTGTGGTGACCGGTTATGGAGTGACCCGTAAAAAAGCATTTACGGGGGCAGCTTCTACTGTGGGTTCCAAGGATATTGCCGATAAGACGGATGCCAATCCGATCAAAGCGCTGGAGGGAACCGTGCCCGGATTACAGATGAATGTATCTTCCGGACAACCCGGTGCTCCGGCAACCATTTTCATCCGGGGACGTAATTCTTTGAATTCCGGTACACAGCCTTTGTATGTGATTGACGGTGTTCCTGTTACGGCAGAAACAATGGGGATGCGTTCTTCCGAATCGCAATCGTTGTCTCCGCTTTCTACATTAAGTCCTTCGGATATCGAATCGATGACCGTATTGAAAGACGCTACGGCAACTTCTATTTATGGAGCCCGGGCTGCTAACGGGGTAATCGTCATTACGACAAAGAAGGGCCGGGCCGGAAAGTTGCAGGTGAACCTGACGGTTAAATTGGGTATGGAGATGAAACCTTCCATTCCTAAAGCTTATAAACCGTTGGATGCAAAACGTTACACCGAATTACAGGTGGAAGGGTTGATGAACGATTACGAATTGTATGGGGAGGGCGGTAATGCCGCTTATTATAATAACGTGGTGTTCGGCGGTTATTTCCCTTATACTCCGGAAGGTATGAAGGATATGATGTATGCTTATCTGGAAACCGACGGAAAGACGAATACCAATTGGTTTGACGAGGTGACCCGCGTCGGATTCGTTCAGGAATACAATCTCGATTTACAGGGAGGGGGCAATACGGAAACGGCTCCTAAGTTCTATACGTCTTTCAACTATTTTAATAATAAAGCATTGGTGATCGGTAAGGACCTGGAGCGTTATTCCGGACGTTTTAATTTTTCCCAGTCTCCCAGTAAACTGATCAGTTACGGATTTGCTTTGAATCTTTCTTATACGAAAACCAATATGGGTGCTGGGGGCGGTTATTTTTCCGACCCGATTACCCAGGCTTATATGCAATCTCCTTTGATACCGGTGAAAGATGAGAACGGAGATTGGAATTTCAATACCCTTAACGGATATAATCCTGTGGCTCAACGAAGCAAATACGGAGATAAGAGTGAGGGGAAACAGTACCGTGCGACAATTACTCCTTATCTGACGGTAAATTTCCGGCCGGATTTGATTTTTAACTCCCGTATCGGTATTGATTTTTATGATTTGAAAGAATTCGGGTATTGGTCGTTTTTGCAGCCGCAGGGTGCGGATATGAGAGGGTTGGGCGAACAGGGTACGACAACCCGTACATTGCTCAGTATCACCAATACATTGAGTTATATCAAGTCGATAAACGACGTGCACAATCTCAATCTGATGGTTGGTCAGGAAGTACAGAAAACGAAGGAAAATCTTTCTTACCTGGCAGCTTCCAATTATCCGTTGTTCAATATGAACCAGGTGGCGAATGCTGCTGTGCCCAGTTCTGCCTCGACCAGTAAAAATGATTTTGCGTTGGCTTCCTTCTTTTTTAACGGCCAATACGATTATATGAATAAATATTATTTCTCTGCCAGTGCCCGGGCCGACGGTTCTTCCCGTTTCGGAAAGGATCACAGATGGGCCGGATTCTGGTCTGTCGGAGTCAAATACCGTTTGACGGAAGAAGATTATATGGCATCGGTAAAATCCTGGATGAACAACCTGACTTTACGGGCCAGTTACGGTACTTCCGGTAATCAGGATGTCGGGGATTCGGCATTTGCCCACGGTTGGTATGCTTCCCGGAATTTGTTCGGATTCGGCTATAATTACAACGGTTTGCCGGGAAGTGCACACGAGCAGCAGGGGAATCCCAAGTTGAAATGGGAGCAGACGAATAAATTCAATGTCGGACTGGATGTTTCTTTCCTGGACCGTATTACTTTGGAATTCGATTATTATTACCACCGGACCAAGGATATGGTATTTCTGGTGCCCGTATCCCGGACTACCGGATTGGAGACGATACCTAAAAATATCGGTAAACTGGAAAATCAGGGTATTGAGTTTACGATTAATGCCAAGGTTTTGCGCTTGAACGGTTTTAATTGGGATTTGAGTTTGGTCGCTTCTCACAATAAGAATAAGATTGTCAAGTTGAGTACGGACGAACCTATAGAGGGTGCGATTACAATTGTCGAGAAAGGACGTGATATTTATACGTTTAAGATGAAGAAATATGCCGGTGTGGATCCGCAAACCGGAGAAGCACAATGGTATAAAGGAACGACAGGAAGCGAAATTACGAAGAATTACAACGAAGCCGGCAAACGTTATGTCGGAGCTGCCAGTCCTAAATTTCAGGGGAGTGTTATCAGTCGTATGAGTTATAAAGGGTTTGATTTTTCATTTCAGTTGAATTATTCATTAGGCGGTAAGATTTACGGAGATAATCTGACGTATGACGAACAGATCGGAGGTTCCGGATTTGATAATACCACCCGGTATGTATATGACCATCGCTGGCAGAAACCGGGAGACCGTACGGACGTGCCGCGCTTTGTATTCGGAGACGGCTCTGCGGCTAACAACGCTTCTACCCGCTTTTTGATGAACGGGCGTTATTTGAAGATCCGGACGATGTCTTTGGGGTATACATTGCCGAAACGTATTACGGATATGGCTCATTTGGGATCGGCCCGTGTTTTTATGACGGCTGACAATCTGTATACTTTCTGTGCCAAGAATTTCCGGGGATTCGATCCTGCAGGTATCGGCGCTAACGGTATACAATGGTGGAATTATCCGACACCGCGGAATATCATGTTCGGTGTAACCATCGGTTTTTAAAAGATAAAATACAATTGCCGTCCGACGGCTTATAATTAAAAAATCAGTATATGAAAAATAAATTGAAATATTTAATCGGGCTGCCCGTATTGCTGTTATGTTCCTGTAATGATTTTCTGGATTTGGACAATTTCCAGAATGTACCTACGGACGATGCATACAAAACGGTGCAGGATGTACAGAACGGCATGAACGGTATGTACTATGCTTTCGGCTATTATTATTTTTACGGAAGAAATGTCGTAGCTTTGGGAGATATGGCTGCAGACAATGCTGTTGCCAGTGCTTCAACAGGTCATTTCCTGTCTATCAACCGGTATAATTTTTCGGATACCGACGGGAATCTGGACGAAATCTGGCTGGGAGGCTATCAGGTACTCGACCGGGCTACCCGTACGATTGCGGGAGCTAAAGCCGTGTTGGAAAAGGCCGGGGCTTTGCATTTATCGGATAAGGATGTGGCCAGTTTGCATTCGTACATCTCTCAGTGCTATGCATTGAGAGCTTTGTCTCAGCATGTGTTGGTCAACGTATTTGCTTTGCCTTATAAAGCGGGGGAAGCCAATTCTCAATTGGGGATCGTATTGCCGGGAGAAGAACCCATTCCTTCTTTTACAAAGGTAGAACGGGCGACTGTGGATGCAACTTATGCCAATATATTGGCAGACATAGCAGAATCTGCCAAATGGTATACTTATGTTGACAATTACAATCTGAATAATGAGGACGATGTTATTTTGCCGGATCAGTATTATATGAACCGTGCAGCTATTTATGCTTTGGAGGCCCGGGTGTCGTTGTATATGGAAAATTATAACCGGGCGATCGTTGCAGCCGATTCAGCCGTTATTTTACGGAATGCTACGGAGATTTCCAATGAGGCTTATTTGAAGATGTGGTCGTCGACGGCCATCAGTGACGAAGATATTTTTACAATTGCCAAATCGGAGAACGATAATTTGTCGGCTAATTCGTTGAATACGCTGTATGGCAGCTACAGGGGTGCTCTTACCGATACGGTTGTCAAAATTTTCGGTGCAGATGATGTCCGGCTGAAGCTGATCGATGTAAAAACGCGGCATCCGAAAAAATTCGACGGTATACCGACTTCTCAAGCTGTCAATAATATACCGGTGTTCCGGATTTCAGAGATGAAGCTGATTGAGGCGGAAGCTTATGCCCATCTGAACAATACGGGTGAAGCACAAAAAGCTTTGCTGTATACGGCCAAGCGAAATCCGGCTATCACTGCGGTTACGGACTTACCTTCGGGAACTGCTGATTTGCTGGATTTCATCGCCCAGGAGCGGAGACGGGAGTTTTTCGAAGAAGGTTTCCGCTGGTATGATGCACGGCGTACCGGAATGCTGATCAGTGTATCCAATGGCAGCTATAAGGATTTTAATGTGGCAGCCTTTGTATATCCGATACCCGCTTCCGAAGTAAACGCCGGTTTCGGAGTCGTTCAGAACCCCGATTGGGAAAATAACATGCCTTCTTAATACAGAAGAGCTGTGACTGGTCACTCATGAAGGGGATGTGTCAAAAGTTTACTTTTGACACATCCTCTTTTTCCCATATTATTTCTTTATTTTTGATGTTTGACTTTTTATCTTTAAACTGTATGTATCGGGCTGAAGTATGAGGAAGTTTTTTAAATATCTTTTTCGGACGCTGGGGGTTCTTGTGGCGTTGATTCTACTGCTGGTTAGCTTGCTTTATATACCTGCCGTACAGCGTTATATAAAGAACAGGGTGGTGGAATATGCAGCCTCGCGCTGGGATATGACGGTCGGGATCGGAGAGTTATCTTTGAAATTTCCGGTAGATTTATCTTTGAAAAGGGTATATGCGGGAAAAACGAATACCGATACGTTGGCTTATCTGGGACGTTTACGTTTGAATGCGGGGATAGGCCGTTTAATGTGGGGACAGATTGCCGTAGATGATTTACAACTGGAAGATGTGGTGTTGAATTTGAGAAACGACACTACCGGTATGGTTTTGAAAGTACGTACCGATCGGGTCGGGTTGCAGGCGGATGTGGTTAGCTTGCGGGAGAAACGTGTGGATATCAGCCGTCTGTTGTGTTCCGGAGGAGATGTGTTTCTTGCGACCGGCGTGAGCAGGGAAGATCGGGATACTATAAAAAATGCTTCTTCATTCGACTGGACATTTGTTATCCGGCAATTGGAGATCGATCGGGTATATTATACAATGACCTCGGAGGCTTTGGCGCGTTTGTATGCCGGAGTTGGAAAAGGAATAATTGCCGGAGGTGTTGTCGATATGGTGCACCGGCAGGTGAATGTCGATTCTGTGAATTTGTCGGGAGGTGTTTGCGATTTGATTCCAATGGATACGCAGAGTGTAAGTCCGGTACAGGGGGCGGTATCTCCGGATACTGCCGGCTTATGGACCGTAGAAGCCGGCCATCTGGAATTGGAAAATTCGGCTTTTTCAATGTCGGGAACTGAAAATAAAAAGTTTGAGCTTACTTTGACGGATATCGGACTTCGGATCGATAGCGTATATAATCGGGGAGCTGTTGTAAAGGCTGATTTGAGTCGTTTGCAGGTTGTGAGGGCCCAAGGTGGACGGATTGAAAAGATGCAGGCGAGTGTCGATATGGGTGAGGAACGGACCGAGCTGGGAAATGTCAGCATCCGGACCCCATACACTAGCATACGTTTGAACGCTTTGTCCGATGCTCCGTTGGCGGAGATAGGCAAGACCGAGCCTTTGCGGGTTGTTCTGGAAGCTTCGGTGGGGATGGAGGATGTCCGTTTGTTTTGGGCGCAGATGCCGTTGGGGATGGAGAGAAAAAGTGTAAAGTTCGATATGGATATTTCTTATCGGGAGGATCGTATCGGTATCCGGAAGTTTATGGCCGTGATGCCCGGTAATTTCGATTTGTCGGGTACGGGGGAGGTGGCTTCATTCCGTGATTTGAATAATCTTGCCGGAGTTTTGAATCTGGAGGGAAATATTCAGGATGTTTCTTTTTTGAATGAAAAGAATAAGCGATTCCGCATACCGGATCAGATGCGGTTGTCTTTGGCGGCTCGTGCCGGGGCAGGGGTGTTACATCCCCGTCTGGAACTTTGCCGGGAAGCCGGCTGTGTTACTGTAGACGGCAGTTATGACGTGAAGAATGAAGGGTATGATGTACGTTTGGTATCGGACCGTTTTGATATCGGACGTTTTTTGCCTGCGGATTCTCTCGGAATATTAACGACGGATATTAAGTTGACGGGGCACGGGTATCGGTTCGGAAAGGCTAATGCCCGTTTGACTCTCGATTTACGGGAATTGGTTTATAAAGGACATCGTTACCGGGATATTTTATTGGCAACCGATGTGCAGGGGTCCCGTATAAACGGGCTGTTGAAGAGCGGTGATCCGGCATTGTTGTCGGAGATAGCCTTTAAAGCCGATTCTATCGGGAAAAGGTATGCTGTGGATGCAAACGGGAAGGTAGAAAAAGTCGCTTTGCAGGAACTGCATTGGGTGGCTGAAGAATTTTCTGTCGGGATGAATTTCGATATTAAAGCAAGTCTGGGGAGGCAGGGAGAAATATTGTTGAATACAGATATCCGTCAGGTGAAGGTTGAGGATGCCCGTAATTCTTATGATTTAGGCGGTTTAACTTTGCGCCTGGACAGTGAACCGGCAGAAACGGAAGCGGATTTGGTTTCCGGTGATTTCCGGCTGGCATTCAGGAGCGATACGGCTGTGACGGAGATTTCGGCGATGTTGGGAAATGCCGTCGGCGAGATTCAGCGACAGGTGCGGCAGCGGCGTTTGGCAATGGATAGCATACAGGCGTTGTTACCTTATTATACACTGACAATAGAAGGAAGTGTCGATAATGTCATGGGACGTTATTTGCAGGCCCGGGGCATTCGTTTTAAAGAGGTGTCGTTGAAATCTGCTTCACAAAAAGGCGAAGGAGTAAATATGGAGGCCATGATTGTCGGGCCTGTTTTGGATAAGGTGAAATTCGATTCCGTATGTATCTCTTTGCATCAGCAGGAGAATGGCATGGATTATCGTGTTAAAGTTCTCAATCCACAAGGGATTGTAAAAGATTTGTATGATGTCGTGCTCTACGGCTCTGTTCGGGATAACCGTTTTAAGCTTGCTGCCTTGCAAAAGAATAAGGAGGGGCAGGTCGGTGTGGATTTCGGAGCGGCGTTTACTTTCCGGGATAGTTCTTTTTCGGTTAACTTTTTTCCGCATGATCCGGTTCTGGGATATACGAAATGGATGGTCAACGCCGGTAATGAATTGAATTTTTATAAAGGAGGGGTGATGACTGCGGACTTGCGTATGGCTTATCAGGAGAAGTTGATCAGTTTGCAGTCTTTGGAAGACCACGGAGATGAGAAAAGACGTCTTCAGGTCGAAATCAATGGCATTGATCTGGCTTCGGTTTCGAATATGATTCCTTTTGTGCCGGATATACAAGGTATTCTAGGAACGGATTTGTTGTTTTATACGGTGGATGGACATACGATAGCCGAAGGGGATTTTAATATTCTGAATTTTTATTACCAACAACAGCGGATCGGGGATGTTAATCTGGATGTCAGTTATAGTGTGGCTAACCGGTTTACGGATCATTCCGTCGATTTTACCCTTTATCTGGATGATAAACCGAGGGCTGTGGCCAAAGGTGATTTCTCGACTTCTGACCGGAACAGGGAGATTACCGTGGATGTAGATCTGCCTTCTTTACCGTTATCCGTCGTCAATGCTTTTTTACCGTCGGATTTGTTACGGTTGACGGGAGAGTTACAAGGGAAAATAGACCTCCGGGGAACGATGGATAATATGTCGGTCAACGGAGGAATTGCTTTCCGGGATGCCAAAGCAGATATAACGATGCTGGGGACCGGATTTGTATTGGATACGACTTATATTCCGGTAAAAAGCGGAAAGATTCTTTTCGAGAAGTTCGGTTTTTGGGCACCGAACCGGCATGCACTGACAGTGGACGGTTCGGTTACAGTGATGCCCTTGACGAGGATGGGGATGGATTTGACTCTTGCTGCCAGGGATTTCCAGATTGTGAACGTGAAGGCCAATCCGGAGTCGATGGTGTATGGAAAGGCATATACCGATTTGTCGGCTTCTATCCAGGGACCTTTCGACCACCTGAAGTTGACCGGGAATGTCAAATTGCTGAATAATACGGCAATCAATTATGTGTTACGTAATTCTTCCCCTGAATTAAAGGACCGGAGTGTGGATTTGGTGCGTTTTGTTTCTTTCCGGGATACAACGTTGCTGGAAAAGGATTTGTTGACCAATCGGGTGAATACCGGAAGTTTCAATATGAAAGTGTTTATCGAGATCGGAGATGCCGTGAATGTGAATGTGGATTTGTCGGAAGGGGGGGATAACCAGATTGCTATTCAGGGAGGGGGTAATTTGATTTTTTCGATTACTCCCGAGGAAGGAAATAATTTAAGCGGTAAGTATACGTTGGCAGGAGGTACTGTACGTTATGCCATACCGGTGGTGGGGAATAAACTGTTTACCATACAGAGCGGCAGTTATGTCGAGTGGACCGGGCCTGTCGATAATCCGGCATTTCACATTACGGCCAGCGAATCGGTAAGGGTCAGTGTAACGGAGGATAATCAATCTTCCCGCCTGGTGAATTTCGATGCTATGATTCTGATTCAGGGAAATTTGCAGCAACCGCAGATTACTTTTGATCTGGCGGCTCCCAATGATCAGGCTATTCAGGTGCAATTGGCGGCTTTCTCTCCGGAAGAAAGGACGAAACAGGCTATGAATCTGCTGATATATGGGACGTATTCAGGACCCGGTACTGTCAATACGGGAAGTACTGCCAACAATACGCTGAATAATTTTGTGGAGAAAGAATTGAATCAGTGGAGTCGTAAATATTTGAAGAATGCCGGGTTGACGTTCGGTATCGATACTTATAATCAGATCGGGGCCGGAGGACAGGAAACGAAACGTACCGATTATTCTTATCAGTTTTCGAAGCAATTGTTCAATGATAAGGTGAATGTAAAGATCGGAGGACGTATATCTGCGGATAATGATCCGGGAAGCAGTATGGAAGATAATTTGGTTGATGATATCGCTATTGAATATATGTTTACCAAGAACCGGAATTGGTTTTTAAAGGTATTTCGTCATACCAATTATGAAAGTGTTCTGGAAGGAGAGGTGACCCAAACGGGTGTCGGTATTGTGTTGCGAAAGAGTTTCCGGAAAGTAAAGGATTTGTTTATACGAAAGTCAAAACGGGAAACCAGGAAATGATGAGAAACTGTATCCTATTGTCCTTTTTCTGTCTGTTGTTTTTTTCTTGTTCTACAACGAAAAAACTGACAGACGGGGAGGTGCTGTATACCGGTGTAAAGAAAATGAAAATTGAAACTCCGCCGAAGTTGAAGCTGAAAGGGCCGGAGAAATCCGCATTGACGTCACCGATGTCTTATCCGCCTAACAATCCTTTGTTTGCACCTTATGTCAGAAGTCCGTTCCCGATTGGTTTGTGGGTGTATAACTGGCATATAAAGAAAGAAAAAGGGCTCAAATGGTGGCTTTATCGTAAGTTGGCGAAAGAACCGGTACTGATATCGGATGTACAACCTGAATTGAGGTTGAAGATGGTGGAAAACAATATGAAAGATTTCGGTTTTTTCGGTCTGGAAAGCCGTTATGAGATTATTCCCCGTAAACGTAATCCGAAAAAGGCCAAAATCAGTTATTGGGTGAAGTTACCCGATCCTTTCCGTTATAGTTCCGTCGATTTATGGGGATGGAAAGGACAGATGGATTCTTTGGTCAGGCAGTCGATGCGGTTTAGTTTGCTCAAGGCCGGCGAACAGTATGATGTAAATGTACTGGAGCAGGAACGACAACGCATATCGGATATATTACGCAATCGGGGATATTATTATTTTCAGCCCCAGTATATCGAATTTTTGGCGGATACCACCCGGCGGCACGGGGAAGTCGATTTGCGTATCGGATTAAAGCAGGGTATCCCGGAAGTGGCTTTTCATCCCTATACAATACGGAATGTGGACGTTTCATTATTCGGGAACGACGATTCGGACCGGCGGGATACCTTGGAATACGATCGTCTGCAAATGGATTATTCGCCTCCCCAGACATTAAAACCGAAAATCTTGTCTCAGGCCGTGAAAGTGCGTCCCGGACAATTGTATACGGCCCGCCGTCAAAACCGGACCCAAAGCGGAATCGTGCAACTGGGGGTATTTAAATTCGTCAATTTGACGATCAATCCGGTCGATACTTCATACGGACGTAAGCTGGATTATAAGATATCGGCGGATTATGCCTTGCCGATAGAAACGGAAGTGGAAGTCGATATCGCCTCAAAATCGAATAATTTATTGGGGCCGGGATTGATCTTGAGTTTGAATAATAAGAATATGTTTAAACGGGCGGAAACTTTTTCTTTAAAATTGACCGGAGCCTATGAATGGCAAGTCGGAGGGGAAAAGACGACGAAAGGCCGTTCCGGGTTGATTAACTCTTATGAGTTGGGCGTCAATCTGAATTTGTCGGTTCCCCGCTTGCTGGTACCCGGCTTTCTGAAATCGGGAAAGGATCGTCAGGAGAGGACTCATTTTCAGATCGGAACGGATTTTCTGAACCGGCATAGCTATTTCCGAATGATTTCGTTTTGGGGAAGCGCTACTTATGATTTTAATTCTTCCCGGCGGAATTATCATTCGGTGGTGCCTTTCAAATTGAATTATACTCATTTGTTGCGAACGTCACATGAGTTTGATTCTACCCTGAACAAAAATCCGGCGATAGCCCTGAGTTTTAAAGATCAGTTTATACCGTCGATGTCGTATACCTATACTTTTGACCGGGCGGCGACCTACCGGAATCCCAACCGGCTTTTCTGGCAAACTTCCATTACACAGGCCGGGAATATTATTTCCGGTATTCAGTATCTGGCCGGGAAAAGGGGAGAAGGGCGTGAGATATTGGGAAATCGCTATTCACAATTTTTGAAATTGACGAGTGAGATTATCAAATATCGTCAGGTATCCGAAAACAGTCAGGTGGCTATGCGGCTTATGGGAGGAATCGGCTATGCATACGGAAATTCGAGAGTGATGCCTTACAGCGAGCAGTTTTATATCGGAGGAGCCAACAGTATCCGGGCTTTTCAGATCCGATCGATCGGACCGGGAAGCTATCATCCGGAAAAACGGTCGGTGACGGCTTACCTGGATCAGACCGGAGATATTAAGCTGGAAGGAAATATCGGTTATCGTTTTAAAATTGCCGGCCGGTTGAATGGAGCTGTATTTGTCGATGCCGGAAATGTTTGGTTGTTGCGGAAAGAAAAGGAACGTCCCGGCGGGGAATTCCGCTTGAAAGATTTGTGGCGGGAAATTGCCTTGGGGACCGGCTTCGGGTTACGTTACGATATTACTTATATCGTTATCCGGGCAGATTTGGGCGTGGCCTTGCATGCTCCTTATAATACGGGGAAACCCGGATATTTTAATATCAGGAATTATGATTTCAGAGACGGATTAGTATTGAATCTGGCCATCGGTTATCCTTTTTAGATTGAAAATAATTCGGGTTCTTGTTATATTATTTACTTTTTTTTCTATCTTTGCCCCGCTGTATTGGAGAGATGCAGGAGTGGCTGAACTGGCTCGCCTGGAAAGCGGGTATACCTCAAAAGGGTATCAGGGGTTCGAATCCCCTTCTCTCCGCTGAAGTTAAAGAGTTAATCGGATCGATTAGCTCTTTTTTTAATGTACCGGGATTCGAATGGAAGGATTGCCGGGAGGTGTTGCATACAGAGGTTTGGAATCACCTGAAAAATGCCATTGTGAATATGTTAATGTCGGTTTTTGCAACATTTTTTTATATTTTCAATTCTATCTTTTAATCTGGGATGTTCAATATCGTATTTATCCATTCTGCCCGCAAAGAGTCCGTTTAATTTTGTAAGAGCCGATATATATGTATCAGCACCAATAATTTGAGCTGCGTAACTATCTGCTTTTTTCTCATATTGCTTCATTATTATTCTGAGAAATGGTATTAACCCTCCGGCTAATCCGATTGCAGCGACGATGACATAGGGATTCTTGTTGCTGCTGTAGGATGCAAGAAAACCGGTGAGCATGGTAATATATACGCCGACAATGTCGATAAGTATGAGTTTACGTAAATGCTTGTATTTGATATGTCCAATTTCGTGGAGTAAAATACCTGTATATTCATCTTTAGACAGATTTTCTATAAGATTAGAACCAATCATTATTATTTGACTTTTCTTTGTTATCCCCATAGTACATGCAATATTGGAGTTTTTAATGACAAAAACTTTTCCATGACAGTCATTATCGGTCAAAAGTTTGGTGTATTCAGGATTCATTTCTTTTTTCCGGAATAAGAGATAATATAACGGGATGACAATGTACTTGTATAAGAATATGGGTGTTGTCATAATTGGCATACTGATAATTAACACGAGGAGTATATATTCATTAGCAATGCCCAATGCTGACAGTCCGAACGGTACGATTACCGATAGTGAAATGACACACATAAAAACAGGAATAATTAAAAGGGATGAGATGAGTGTTTCTTTCCAGCATTCTTTTATATTTTCGCCGTAAAATGTAACAGAAATAATAAGTCCTGATAGAGATATTCCGATCGAAGCTAATAATATTGTAACCCACATAATTGAGGAATAAAGGATGTTTACTGTTTCAGATGTAATAAATTTGAAGCTCCCAATAAGTTGTTCATTGATTTCGCGGATGCAATGTAGTATGAAATATTTTAACCTGCAACTCGGATTTAGCGAATGGATTTTTACGGTATTTTTACAGGCTTTCCCTTTTTCCATAATTCAAGCAGTTAAGGGAGGTGAGCAAGAAATACCCGGATCCGGGATGAGTTTATAGAGGAAGAAGTGGAGGGTGAAATTTAAGTATCTGTGCGGTTTACCTCCTTTTTTCTTAACTGTTTGTAAGGTATTATCAATTTTATTATCATTATATTTGCACCTTATTGGAAAAAAATGCTCCTGCATATCTATTGTAAAATAAGGCTTGGGAAGTTATATGAAAAGTAAGATGCAGATGTGGAACGTGATATCCCTTTTGGGTGTGATGCTTTTTTATTTGTCCGGTATAGCCTGTGCAGAAGAAGGGATACTTATTCCCGGAGGGGCGGGAGGGGCGACCGTATCGTTGCCTGAAAAAAAAGAAGCGGTTGATTACTTTGCTTCCGATACGGCTTCTCTGCCGTTTTCGCGTCGCTTTATTCATCGATTGAGTGTAGAAGCCCGTCCGGGGTATATTTTTACGACAAATTCTTTTCTGCGGGGAGAGAATATGTATCGGAAACCGATCAAACATACCTTTTCCTCTCATCTGAATTATTCGTTTCAATTTCGTCCCAATACCTGTGCCGACCGGATTTACGGAGGGGCATACCAGGGGGCCGGATTGGCTTACTATACGTTCGGGGACCGGAAGGAAATAGGAAATCCGGTTGCATTTTATTTGCTTCAGGGGGCACGTATCACCCGTTTTACTTCTTATTTGTCACTTAATTATGAGTGGAATTTCGGATTTTCAGTGGGATGGAAACCGTACGATTACGGAAAAAACAATTATAATAAGGTGATCGGGTCGAGTACAAATGCCTATATCAATACTAATTTTTATTTAAACTGGCGTCTTTTCCGGCATTTGGATTTGATGACCGGTGTGACGTTGAGTCATTTTTCCAACGGTAATACGCGTATTCCGAATGCGGGTTTGAATACCGTCGATTTGAAAATAGGTTTGGTATATAATATGAACAGAAAAGAGGATTTACTGGGTAAGTCTTTGTTTAAGCCTTTTGTACCGAAGTTTCCCCGTCATATCAGTTACGATTTGGTGTTGTTCGGTTCGTGGCGCCGGAAAGGGGTTATTTTCGGTGATAAGCAGGTGGCTTCACCGGAGGCCTATACGGTGTTCGGCTTCAATTTTAATCCGATGTATAATATCGGATATAAGTTCCGTATCGGATTGTCGTTGGATGGGGTATACGATGGAAGTGCCAATGTTTTTACAGAGGATTATATTGTCGGTACGACACAGGAGTTTTATAAGCCTCCGCTCCATCAACAACTGGCATTGGGTATTTCGGGCCGGGCGGAATATGTGATGCCTTATTTTACGATCGGAATCGGTGTCGGCGGTAATGTCTTACACGGAAAAGGGGATTTGAAGGCTTTTTATCAGATTTTGGCATTGAAAATTGCCGTTACCCGAAGTTCATTTGTTCATGTCGGTTATAGTATTCACGATTTCAGTACGCCTAATTTTCTGATGCTGGGAGTGGGCTACCGCTTTAACAATAAATATCCGAAAGTTATTCAACGCTGAATTTAACTTTGAATCAGCAGTGGCGGGAGGAAGGAAAGATGATTTATGATTTTTGATTTACGGTTGCAGATTATTTCCTGAACCCGTTTATGGCTGATTTGAAAGTTCGTTTGTGAGATTTGCGGAATTTACCGGTTGATAAGAATCGTAAATCAAAAATCATAAATCATAAATTATTTTTTCTGGCCTTGTTTGGCGACAGCTTCCATCATTTTACGGATTTCTTCGGGATCGCCGAGGAAGTAATCTTTTTGTAATTTTAACGTATCGTCGAATTCAAATACATAGGGAACGGCTGTCGGGAGGTTTAGTTTTACAATCTCATTGTCCGGAATATTTTTGAGGTATTTTATAATTCCTCTCAGGCTGTTGCCGTGAGCTACAACCAGGAGCTGGTCGAAATGTTGTAATGTCGGAACGATTACTTCTTTCCAGTAAGGAAGTATACGTTCGACCGTGTCTTTCAGGGATTCCGTCAACGGGAGATGATCGCTTTGAATTCCCATATAGCGGATGTCCAGACGCGGATTACGCGGATCGTTTTCCCGGAGTGCCGGCGGAGCGATGTCGTAACTACGGCGCCAGATCAATACTTGTTCTTCTCCGTATTTAGCGGCTGTTTCGCTTTTGTTCAAGCCTTGCAGGTTACCGTAATGCTTTTCGTTTAACCGCCAGGTTTTTTCTACGGGAATCCAATCGAGGTCCATCCGGTCGAGTACGACATTCAGGGTTTTTACTGCCCGTTTCAGAAAGGAAGTGTAGGCTTTTTCAAACTGAAAACCTTTTTCTTTCAATAGATTTCCGGCTTTTACCGCTTCTTCGATTCCTTTTTCCGTTAGATCAACATCCGTCCATCCGGTAAAACGGTTTTCTTTATTCCAGGTACTTTCGCCGTGGCGAAGTAATACTATTTTTTTCATGTTTATCGATTAAAATTAAATATGTATGGATTTGTATTATGCCAGCGTAATGCTTTTGTCCAGGTATACATCCTGAATAGCATTGAGCAGGCGTACTCCGTCTGCCAACGGTTTTTGAAAGGCTTTGCGGCCGCTGATCAGGCCCATACCTCCTGCTCGTTTATTGATAACGGCGGTTATAATGGCTTCCTGTAAATCCGTATCTCCGTGTGATTCCCCTCCGGAGTTGATCAGGCCGGCACGTCCCATGTAGCAATTGGCCACCTGATAACGGCATCTGTCGATCGGGTGCTCACTGCTCAATGCCGAGTACATACGGGGATCCGATTTGGCAAAGTGCAAGGTGGTAAACCCACCGTTTGTTTCGGGTAATTTTTGCTTGATGATATCGGCTTCGATTGTAACACCCAGGTGATTGGCCTGTCCGGTAAGATCGGCAGCCGTATGGAAGTCGGTTTGTTCCGTTTTAAAGGCAGGGTTACGCAAGTAACACCACAGAATGGTAGCCATTCCTTTTTTATGGGCGTATTCGAATGCCCGGGCTATTTCGATGATTTGTCGCCGGCTTTCAACCGAACCGAAATAAACGGTCGCTCCGACAGCAACAGCTCCCATGTTCCAGGCTTCATCGATAGTACCGAATAAGATCTGGTCGTAGCTGTTGGGATAGCTCAACAATTCATTGTGGTTGATTTTTACGATAAACGGAATTTTATGTGCGTATTTCCGGGCGACAGAACCGAGTACCCCAAATGTGGAGACTACGGCATTACAACCGCCTTCTATTGCCAGACGGATGATGTTTTCCGGGTCAAAGTAAAGGGGATTGGGAGCGAATGAGGCTCCGGCCGTGTGCTCTATTCCCTGATCGACCGGAAGAATGGAAAGATAGCCTGTATCAGCTAAACGGCCGTGACTAAAGAGTGTTTGTAAGCTTTTCAGTACGGGAATATTCCGGTCGGAATTGCTCCATACTTCACTTACAAAGTCGGGAGAGGGAGCATGTATGAGTTGTTTGTCTATGGTTTTACAGGTGTGACCGAGGTAGTATTCCTGTTTGTCGTCTAAAATTTTTGCTATGTTATTCATAGGATTTAATTTTTACACATTGTTGTATTAAGAGTTTTACGAATATACAAAAGCAAAAGTTTTTGCCGCGCAGGAAAAAGAAAACCTGTAAAGTCCGGTATTGACCGAAGCTTTACAGGTTTCTGTGGAAATGACCTTCAATGGGATTATAAGGTCTTTTTAATTTCTACTTCTTCAAAAGCTTCGATCATATCTCCGATACGTAAGTCGTTGTAGTTCGTAATGTTCAGACCGCATTCAAAGCCTTTGGAAACTTCTTTCACGTCGTCTTTGAAACGTTTTAAAGAACCGAGTTCGCCTGTATAAATTACGATACCGTCGCGAATGATGCGAATCTTGGAAGAACGGGCGATTTTTCCGTCACGTACGATACACCCGGCAATTGTACCGACTTTTGAAATTTTGAATGTTTCCAGTACTTCGACTGTCGCTACGACTTCTTCTTTGATTTCCGGGGATAACATACCCTCCATAGCAGCTTTGATTTCTTCAATGGCGGTGTAAATAATAGAATATAGGCGGATATCGATTTGTTCTTTTTCCGCTAACTTCCGTGCACTCATGGAAGGACGTACCTGGAATCCGACGATGATGGCATTGGAAGCCGCTGCCAGCATGACGTCTCCTTCGGAAATTTGCCCGACAGCTTTGTGGATTACATTTACCTGAATTTCATCCGTAGACAGCTTGATCAGGGAGTCGGAAAGGGCTTCTATCGATCCATCCACGTCGGCTTTTACGATGATATTCAATTCCTGGAAGTTACCGATGGCAATCCGTCGGCCGATTTCATCCAATGTAATATGTTTTTGCGTACGCAAGCCTTGTTCGCGTTGTAATTGCTCGCGTTTGTTTGCCAGGAGACGAGCCTCTTTTTCGTTGGCCATTACGTTGAATTTGTCTCCTGCCTGGGGTGCGCCGTTTAATCCAAGGATCAATGTCGGTTCTGACGGACCAGCTTTTTCCAGCTTTATACCTCTTTCGTTGAACATGGCCTTTACGTGGCCGAAATATTGACCGGCAAGAACAACATCACCTACTTTTAGAGTACCGGATTGTACCAATACGGTAGCAATATATCCCCGTCCTTTGTCCAAAGAAGATTCGATGATAGAACCGACGGCCTTTTTGTGCGGATTGGCTTTTAAGTCGAGCAATTCGGCTTCCAGCAATACTTTTTCCAGCAGTTCCTCGATATGCAGACCTTTTTTGGCTGCAATTTCCTGACATTGGTATTTACCTCCCCATTCTTCGACGAGGTAATTCATATTGGCCAGTTCTTCACGGATTTTGTCCGGATTAGCTCCGGGTTTATCAATTTTGTTGATCGCAAATACGATGGGCACTCCCGCTGCACTTGCATGGTTTATGGCTTCAATGGTTTGCGGCATGACATTGTCATCGGCTGCAATAATGATGATGGCGATATCCGTTACCTGTGCACCGCGGGCACGCATAGCGGTAAATGCCTCGTGTCCCGGAGTATCCAGGAAAGTTACAGCACGACCGTCAGACAATTTTACGTTGTAGGCACCGATATGCTGGGTAATACCTCCGGCTTCGCCTGCAATCACATTGGTTTTGCGGATGTAGTCGAGCAATGATGTTTTACCATGATCGACGTGTCCCATAACGGTTACGATCGGCGGACGCGGGAGCATGTTTTCAGCGGAATCTTCCTCTTCTTCAATTGCTTCCTGAATATCGATACTGACGAATTCAACGGAGAAACCGAATTCATCGGCTACCAGGTTAATGGTTTCTGCATCCAGACGTTGGTTGATGGAAACAAATAAGCCTAAACTCATGCAAGCCGATATAATATCCGTTACCGGTGTGCTCATCATGGTTGCCAATTCAGCAACGGTAACGAATTCCGTCAGTTTCAGAACGCTTTTATCTTTTTCTTCCTGTTCCATTTCTGCCTGCAATTTTTGTTGCACGGCATCCCGTTTGTCACGGCGGTGTTTGGAAGCAGCAGATTTACCTTTATTTCCGAGACGTGCGAAGGTGTCTTTAATTTGCTTGTCGACATCTTCTTCCGAAATTTCGGTTTTGTCCTGTTTCTTTTTCTTCAGTTTTTTGAGTTTCTTTTTATTCTCTTCGATTTTGCTGTTTTTATCGTTTGAAGGATTAACAGCTACTTTTTCATCCGAACGATGAATCCTTTTCCGTTTTTTCCGGATGTCTCCGTCATCTTCCGAGTTTTCTTCGGAATTGGTATTCGTATTGGTATTTTGGGTTTCTGTCCTGATCGGCACAGCGACCCGGTTTACTTTTTTCAATTCTTTACGATCCCTTTCTTTCTCCTGTTTGCTTTTTTTCGGAGGACGGGTACGTTGATTAATGGAATCGAGATCAATGCTGCCTACGACTTTGACGTCTTTGACTGTCGGTTGCGTAATTTTAAACGGTGTCTCGTTGTTATCGGTTTCTGTATTCTCTTTTTCTTCCTCCGGTTTAACAGCAGGAACTTCCTGTGTCGTTTTTTCTTCGGCAACAGGCTTTTCTGTTTCTTTCGGTTCCGGCTCCGGTTGCTGCAGAACGGGTTCTGCTTCCGGTTCTTTCTGCACTTTGGCCGGTGTGTTTAAATCAATGTGATCGACTACTTTGATTTTGTTTTCCAGTTTTACTTCGTCTTTTACAGAAATGAACTCTTCCTCATCATCGTTCTTTTCCGTGATAATACCCATGTCGTCAATGGAAACGGTTTCTTTTTTCTTACGGGTATTTTTCAGGTCAACCATTGTGGATTCCTTTTTCACTTCGCTGTCTGAAGAAAATTCTTTAGCCACCAGGGCATAATTTTCGTCAGAGAGTTTGGTGTTGGGATCAGAAGATATCTTGATCCCTTTTTCATGCAGGAATTCTACAATTGTAGCGACTCCTACGTTAAATTCTCTGGCTATTTTACTTAATCTTACTGGCATATAGAGATTTTAATTTTTTACAAGATTGTTTTCGGCGGAATTATTCGAACTCTGCCTTCAATATACTGATTACTTCGCGTATGGTTTCGATTTCGAGATCTGTTCTCTTTTCGAGTTCATCTTCGTTTAATTCCAGTACACTCTTCGCTGTATCACATCCGACTTTTTTCAATTCGTCGATGACCCACGGTTCGATTTCGTCTTTGAATTCGTCGAGGTTCACATCCTCTTCTTCCTGGGCTTCGTCGAATTCTCTGTACACGTCGATTTCATAACCGGTCAGCTGACTGGCTAATTTGATGTTGAGACCGCCTTTCCCGATTGCCAGAGAAACTTCTTCCGGATTCAGGTAAACATTGGCTTTTTTGTTTTTATCGTCGATTTCAATGTGGTTGATCTTAGCCGGATTCAATGCACGTGTAATGTATAATTGGAGATTATTGGTGTAATTGATGACATCGATATTCTCGTTTCTCAATTCACGTACGATACCGTGTATACGGGAACCTTTCATACCGACACAAGCTCCGACCGGATCGATACGATCGTCATAGGATTCGACTGCAACTTTAGCCCGTTCTCCCGGAGCCCGTACGATATTTTTAATTGTGATCAGTCCGTCGAATATTTCCGGTACTTCATTTTCGAAAAGTCTTTCCAAAAATACAGGTGAAGTTCTGGAAAGGATGATATAGGGATTTGAATTCCGCATTTCTACCCGGATAACGACTGCTTTAATCGTATCTCCTTTTTTGAAAAAGTCAGAGGGAATCTGTTCTTGCTTGGGAATAATCAGTTCGTTGCCTTCATCATCGAGAACAAGTATTTCTTTTTTCCACACCTGATATACTTCTCCTAAAATGATCTGACCTACTCTGTCTTTGTATTTGGTGTAAATGTTGTCTTTTTCCAGTTCCAGGATTCTGGAAGAGAGGTTTTGTCTTAAAGCAAGTACGGAACGCCGGCCGAAATCTTTCAATTTTACTTCGTCGGTAACGTCTTCTCCGATTTCGTAATCTTCATCAATTTTCTTGGCTTCGCTTAAAGCGATTTCCGTATTCGGATTCTGTAAATCTTTGTCTTCAACAACTGTCCGGTTTCTCCAGATTTCCAGGTCTCCTTTGTCAATATTAATGATAATGTCAAAATTTTCGTCTGTTCCATATTTTTTCAAGAGCATATTTCTGAAAATATCTTCCAATACACTCATTAAAGTAGCTCTGTCAATGTTTTTGAATTCTTTAAATTCGGCAAATGATTCTACTAAATTAAGATTTTCCATTTGGCTTTTTAGCTTTTATTTTGATTATTTATTTTTCTTTCTTCCTTCCTTTTGACGACCGTGTTATTTTATCTCGACGACATCCTTAATTTCTTTGATATTGGATAAAAGAATTGTTTTTTCGACTTTAACAGTTTCTTTTTTCTTTTTGCCTTCTACCGGTCTTTTCTCTTCGCATTCCAGTATAATTTTTTCTCCGTCATAGGCTTTTAAAATACCTTCTGCCCGGAGGGTATCTACCGTTTTCACGACGACTTTGTTGCCGATGTTTTTTTGGTATTGGCCGGCGACTTTAAAAGGATAACCGATACCGGCACTGGAGACTGTAAGTTCGAAATCTTCATCTTCCCTGTCCAGACAGGCTTCTATTTGCCGACTGATCCGGCTGCAGGTGTCGATATTTATACCTTTCGGAGAGTCGATGAAAATTTCGATGATGTTGTTTTTTAAAACTTTGATTTCAACTACAAATAATTCGGAATCACCGATGATCCCTTCTGTGATCGTTTTTATTTCTTCTACAGTTTTCATCCGTTCGTTTCTTTGTCAAATTACTGATTTCTGACAAGCTTTAGATTCGTTTTACAGTATCGTATATTGATTTTTTTCTATAACAAAAGGGGACGACTTCGTCCCCTCGTGTTTGTGATCGCTTAAAATCAGTGCAAATGTAATACTAATTATTGAAAAACAAAATATTAAGTGGATAAAAGTTTATTGCTTTTATAGGTTTTTGCCGGGATGTTTTGCCAGAAGTCAGGCATACTTTTTAAAGGTTTGTTGTAATATGTTGTTTTTTAGTGTGTTGTATTGAAAATGGGGAGATAAAAACGAAACATATTTGTAATAAACTTATTGAGTTACAAATAAAATTTGTAAGTTTGCCGAAATTTTAATTTTATGGAATTTAAAGCAAAGGATATAGCAGCTTTATTAAACGGAGTTGTAGAGGGTGATCCGGAGGTATGTGTGAATAATGTTTCCAAGATTGAGGAAGGAAGGCCGAATACGCTCGCTTTTTTAGCTAATCCGAAATACGAGCATTATATATATACGACGGAGGCATCTGTCGTTTTGGTAAATCAGGATTTTGTGGCTGCTCATGCCGTATCGTGCACATTGATACGTGTGGCTTCTGCTTATGAAGCTATCGCAAAATTATTGCAGATGTATGAGAATATGCGTCCGCAGCCAAGTGGAATAGAACAACCGTCATATATTAGTGAGAACGCCGTCATTGGGGAAAAACCCTATGTCGGCGCTTTTGCTTATATCGGTAAAGGTGTGCGTATTGGCAATCATGTAAAGATTTACCCCCAGGCTTATATCGGAGATGGGGTGACGATCGGAGACAATACGACTATTTTTGCCGGAGTGAAGATTTATCACGGTTGTGTTGTGGGTAACGGATGTACGATTCATGCCGGAACTGTGATCGGTGCGGATGGTTTTGGGTTTGCTCCTTCTTCCGAAGGGTATAATAAAGTAGCTCAGATTGGAAATGTGATTATTGAAGATCATGTGGAAATCGGAGCTAATACTTGTATCGACCGGGCAACGATGGGATCGACCCGTATCGGTAAAGGTGTAAAATTGGATAATCTGATTCAGATTGCCCACAATGTGGTTGTCGGAGAGAATACGGTGATGGCTTCTCAATGTGGTATTGCCGGGACGGCTAAGATCGGTGCAAATTGTATGTTAGGAGGACAGGCTGGAGTTGCCGGGCATTTGGAGGTCGGAAACGGGGTGAAGATTGCCGGGCAGGCGGGAATCGGTGGTAAAATTGCTGATGGGGCTGTTGTTATGGGTGCTCCGGCATTTGATGCCGGTCAATATCAGAAATGTTACGTACTATTCAGAAAATTCCCTGAATTATATACACGTATCCGGGAAATGGAAAAAGAAATTCAAACATTAAAGTCAAAACAATAATGTCAGTAAAACAACGTACGCTAAAAGCAGAGTTTTCCCTAAAGGGTAAAGGGTTGCATACGGGAAAAGAAGTATGCGTGACTTTTAAACCGGCAGAAGAAAATTCCGGTTATAAAATTATAAGAACAGATGTGGAAGGTAGGCCGGTTGTACCGGCTTTGGCTGAATATGTGAAGTTTGTGGAACGTGCCAGTTGCCTGGAAAAAGACGGTATATGCATATATACCATGGAACATGCCATGGCAGCTCTTTACGGTTGCGGTATCGATAATTGCGATATCGAACTGGAAGGGGAAGAATTTCCGATCCTGGACGGTAGTTCCCGTTTTTATGTCGAGGCTATTGAAAAGGCCGGAATTCAGGAGCAGACGGCAGAACGACGCTATTTTGAGGTGAAGGAGAAAATGGAGTTCGTTTCTGAAGATGCGCAAACGAAGATTACATTACTGCCGGATACGGATTATAGTATAAATCTGGTTGTTGCTTATGATTCTCCTTATTTGTCGATGCAATATGCCACTTATTCTGCACAGCATTCGGATTTTGCAAAAGAAATTGCTCCGTGCCGTACTTTTGTTTTTTTACGGGAAGTGGAGTTTCTTTTTGCCAATAACCTGATTAAAGGAGGAGATTTGCAGAATGCCATTGTTATTGTGGATAAAGAGGTTTCAGCAGAGGAGATCGACCGTTTGGCCAAGCAATTCGGATATGAGGACATCGAAGTGCGTCAAGGCATTTTGAATAATCTGGAGCTTTATTTTGGAAATGAGCCGGCCCGTCACAAATTGCTGGATGTTATCGGAGACCTGGCGTTGTGCGGTCGTTTTATAAAGGGACGTGTGATTGCAGAGAGACCGGGACATAAAGCGAATACGGCTATGGCACAGAAAATATACAAGGCGGTATTGAACGAGGAAAAAGACGATGCATATCCGATAAATATCGATTTCGAGAAAGAACCTTTGATGGATATCAATAAAATCCGTGCTTTGCTGCCTCATCGTCCGCCTTTCTTGCTGGTGGATAAGATTTACAAGGTAACGGATGATATGGTGATCGGATGTAAGAATGTCACCATGAACGAACCTTTCTTTGTCGGTCATTTTCCGGAAGAGCCGGTAATGCCGGGTGTGTTGATTGTGGAAGCAATGGCACAGTGCGGAGGAATTCTGGTGTTGAGCGGGGTGCCTGATCCGGAGAATTACTCGACTTATTTTATGAAAATAGACGGAATAAAATTTCGTAAAAAAGTAGTGCCGGGAGATACGTTGATTTTTAAATTAATCACGCTGGCCCCTGTAAAACGTGGCATTGTGACGATGAAAGGATATGCTTTCGTCGGTAAAAAACTGGTTTGCGAAGGAGAATTTATGGCTCAAGTAGCAAAAACCAAGAACTAATATTATATTTGCAGGCTGGAATTTTATTTAGTAACTAAAACAATAAACGAATGAAACAACCGTTGGCATACGTTCATCCCGAAGCACAGATTGCAGACAACGTGGTGATAGAGCCGTTTGTAACGATAGATAAAAATGTCGTAATTGAGGAAGGGACGCGTATCGGTTCAAATGTAACGATTCTGGAAGGAACTTATATCGGTAAGAATTGCAAGATTTTTCCGGGAGCTGTTATTGCAGCCGTTCCCCAGGACTTAAAGTTCAAAGGAGAAAAATCTATTGTAAAGATAGGTGATAATACGACAATCCGCGAATGCGTGACTGTTAATCGCGGGACTGCAGCTAAAGGAGTTACACAAATAGGAAATAATTGTTTGATTATGGCTTATGCCCATATCGCTCACGATTGTACCATCGGTAATAACTGTATTATAACGAATGCTTGTCAATTAGCGGGTGAGGTTGTGGTGGATGATTACGCTATTTTAGGCGGAATGAGTGCTGTGCATCAGTTTGTCCATATCGGTAAGCATGTTATGATTCAGGGCGGTTCCTTGATCGGTAAGGATGTACCTCCTTATGTAAAAGCCGGACGTTTGCCGCTTTCTTATGCGGGTGTGAATTCTATCGGTTTGCGCCGCCGGGAATTTACCAATGAGAAAATCAATGAAATTCAGGATATTTATCGTATTCTTTATCAATCCGGGTTGAATAATTCGGATGCTATCGAGAGAATAGAAGCTGAAATGCCTGCTTCCAAGGAAAGAGATGAGATCATCATGTTTGTCCGTAACAGTAAGCGGGGAATCATGAAAGGATATCTGGGATAACAGAGAAATTGAAGTAATGAAAAAGCAGTTCGAAAGAACTGCTTTTTTATTTAGGCCTTGTATAAAAAAACTCCCGGTTTTGCCGGGAGTTTTGTATGAATAAAGAATCCGTTATTATAATTTCGGACCGGCAGCAACCAATGCTTTACCTGCTGTATTGCCTTCGAATTTTTTGAAGTTTTTGATAAAACGTTCAGATAAATCTTTGGCTTTGGTTTCCCATTCGCTTGCATTAGCGTAAGTGTCGCGAGGATCGAGGATCTTCGGATCAACGCCCGGTAAGGCTGTCGGCACAACGAAATCGAAATACGGAATGGTCTTGGTCGGGGCTTTGTCGATAGAACCGTCCAGAATTGCATCGATGATACCGCGGGTATCTTTGATGGAAATACGTTTTCCGCTTCCGTTCCAGCCGGTATTTACCAGATAAGCTTTTGCACCTGATTTTTCCATTTTCTTCACCAATTCTTCTGCATACTTGGTCGGGTGCAATGATAAGAAAGCAGCTCCGAAGCAGGCAGAGAATGTCGGCGTCGGTTCGGTAATACCGCGTTCCGTACCGGCTAATTTAGCTGTAAATCCGGACAGGAAATAATATTTGGTCTGTTCTGCATTCAGAATAGATACCGGAGGCAATACACCGAATGCGTCGGCTGATAAGAAAATGACTTGTTTGGCAGCCGGACCTTTGGATACCGGTTTAACGATGTTGGTGATATGATAGATCGGATAAGAAACACGGGTGTTTTCGGTTACGCTCTTATCGGCGAAATCAATTTTGCCGTTTGCATCGACAGTTACGTTTTCCAATAAAGCGTCGCGTTTGATGGCGTTGTAAATATCCGGCTCTGCTTCTTTGCTCAGGTTGATTACTTTAGCGTAGCAACCGCCTTCGAAGTTGAATACTCCGTCGTCATCCCAGCCGTGTTCGTCGTCTCCGATCAATAAACGTTTCGGGTCAGTTGATAAAGTGGTTTTTCCGGTGCCCGACAAACCGAAGAAGATGGCCGTATTTTGACCGTTCAGATCAGTATTGGCAGAGCAGTGCATAGAAGCCATACCGTGTAACGGAAGCAGATAGTTCATATAAGAGAACATACCTTTCTTCATTTCACCACCATACCAAGTGTTGATGATTACCTGGATTTTTTCTGTCAGGTTGAATACTACCGCTGTTTCTGAATTCAGGCCCAGATCTTTGTAGTTTTCAACTTTAGCTTTGGAAGCGTTCATGATTACGAAATCAGGTTCGCCGAAATTTGCCAGTTCTTCTTCACTCGGGCGAATGAACATGTTCTTTACGAAGTGTGCCTGCCATGCAACTTCCATGATAAAGCGCAATTTCAGACGGCTGTTTGCATTTGCCCCGCAGAATGCGTCAACAACATACAATTTTTTGTCTGATAATTCTTTTACGGCAATTTCTTTTACAGCTTTCCAGCATTTTGCATCTACCGGTTTATTGTCGTTTTTGTACTCTTCGGAAGTCCACCATACTGTATCTTTGCTGGTTTCATCCATTACAAAGAATTTATCTTTAGGAGAACGGCCGGTATATACACCTGTCATTACATTTACTGCACCCAATTCGGTTACCTGGCCTTTTTCATATCCGGTCAGTGTAGGATCGGTTTCAGCTTTGAACAACTCGTCATAGGAGGGATTGTAAACAATCTCTTTTACTCCCGTAATGCCATACTTACTTAAATCTAATTTTGACATGTTTGTTATATTAAATGATTAATTAATACTTTTTTTCTCTAATTTCGTTGCAAATGTAACAAAGATTTCCCATTAAAAATTACCCCCAAGAAATTTATAACGCCTGTTTAACATTAATTAATATTAACAGTTCTTTCTTTTTTCTTTTTTAGGAATAACGGCTTGCAACCAGTTTTACATATTTGTCCGTATAGTCTTTGTGAGACAGTAATTTGAGAAAATCAGCCGAAATTACAGGGGCTGATTTGTATAAGATCAGATGGCGGGCACAGGCAGTCAATGCTGCAATTTGTTGGAAAGGGATGTTCGAATCACTCCATTCCGATGCTATTTCTTTTAAATTTTCCTGATGACAAAGATACAGGGAGCCGAAATATTCAGCGAGTTCTGTATTGTAGCAACTTTGAATTAATTGTGTAATTTTTTCTTTATTTATTTTTTTAGGAAGTAGGAGACAGGCGACGATTTGCTCTTCTCTTTTACAGGTATTCCAAAGAAGGATTGCCAGGTTTTCATTGGGTTGATAACAGGCAGCTAAGGTCTTCAAAGATAAGAAGCTGGCTCCGATCTGGTTTTCGGTATTTATCCCCAAGTGTTCCAAACTTTCGATATTTCCTCTGTTTTGCAAACGCCTGATGCGTTTTTGGATTTCTTTAAACCGGGGCTCTGTATCCGGTGATAGTACACTGTATTCCATGAATTGCCTGGATGATTTTGTTTGTTTTTGTTTCACAAAAATAATGTTTTTTATTTCTTTTTTCCTATTATTGTCTGCCGATGGAGAACGTATGTGTGTGAGGGATGGAATTTTTAAACATAAAAAAAATAAATATGAATAAAAAATGGATGACAATCCTGCTGGTTTGTTTTGTTGTTTGCGGGACACAGGCACAGAAGGCTAATTTCCGGGCAGCGGAAAAATTCAGAAAGGTGGCTGACGAGGTCGGGTCTTTACAGGTATCCCCTCATTTTTTGGAAGACAGCGATAAATTTTGGTATTCTTACCGGACGGGTGACGGTGTGCAATATTATTTTGTGGACCCTGCCCGGCGGACCAAAGATTTTCTTTTCGAGAATATGTATCTGATGGGAGAGTTGACTAAGATGACCAATAAACCATATAATTACAGGAATTTGCCGGTCAAGGATATCGAGTTTAAAAAGGATGAACGGACGGTTAAATTTAAGGTGGAAGATTTTAATTATGAGTATGATATTTACACGAAGAAGTTGGTGCAGAAAGACTCGGTGAAGAAGGAAAAAGAGAATAAGTGGATGTCTTTTTCCCCGGATAGTACCTATATCGTATTTGCCCGGAGACATAATCTTTATTTGATGAAGACGGGAGATAAAGATTCGGTTGAAATTCAGTTGACGACGGACGGAGAACCGTTTTTCTCTTATGCTTATAAAGAGCGGGATACGACGAATGAGCGAGGCTGGGCGCGTGCACGTTGGTTTAAGGATTCCAAAAAATTGTATGTTGTCCGTTCGGATAACCGGAAGGTAAAGGATTTATGGGTGATCGATGTATTGGCCGACAGACCGAAATTGGAGGAATACCGTTATGCTATGGCCGGCGATAAGGAGGTGCCGCAGTATGAGCTTAGCGTGATCGATGTGCAGAGTCGGAAGCAGGTGAAAATCAATACCGATAAATGGAAAGATCAATCCTTGGGTGTTTTACATGCCGGAAAAGAATCCGGGCAGATTTTCTTTGAGCGCCGTCGTCGTACCTGTGATGAGTTGGAGATTTGTAAAGCCAATACGGAAACGGGAGAATCGAAAGTGTTGATTAGTGAAAAGGCAAAGCCCTATTTTAACGATCAGATGTATGAGGCGGCTTTTTTAAATGAAGGGAAGGATATTATCTGGTGGTCTGAACGTACCGGTTGGGGACATTTTTATCACTATGATGCAGATGGTAATTTGAAAAACCGGATTACGGCGGGCAATTGGGTCGCCGGTCAGATGGTAAAAATTGATACGGTAGGACGTATGCTTTATTTTGAAGGATACGGTAAGGAAAAAGGACGCAATCCTTATTATGCTTTTGTTTACAAAGCCCCCATCGACGGAGGTGGTGTGACGTTATTGACTGCGGAAGATGCAAATCACAAGACCGTAATGCCGAAATCCTGCCGTTATATGGTGGATAATTATTCCCGGGTGGATTTGGAGCCGCGCTCTGTTTTACGGGATAATAACGGCCGGGAGATTATGGAATTAGCACGTCCGGATTTGCGGCGTTTGTATGAGACGGGATGGAAGATGCCGGAACGCTTTGTGGTAAAGGCACGGGATGGTGTAACCGATTTATACGGTGTCATGTGGAAACCTTATGATTTTGATTCGACAAAGCACTACCCGATAATTTCGTATGTATATCCCGGTCCGCAGACCGAGGCAATGGTTTTGGATTTCAGTGTTTCGGGTGTTTATAATGCGGCTTTGGCTCAGGTCGGCTTTATCGTTGTGAATTTCGGGCATCGGGGAGGAAGTCCGCAGCGGGATAAATGGTATCATACCTATGGGTACGATAATTTACGGGATTATGCACTGGCTGACGATAAGTATGGTATAGAGCAATTGGCAGATCGTTTCCCGTTTATCGATATCACGAAGGTCGGTATTTTCGGACATTCCGGCGGAGGCTTTATGTCGACGGCTGCTTTGTGTACTTATCCTGATTTTTATACGGCGGCAGTATCGTCTGCGGGGAATCATGATAATAATATCTATAATAAATGGTGGGGAGAGACACATCACGGTGTGAAAGAGGAGAAAAAGACAATAAAAGATACGGTAAACGGAGACCGGGAGGAGATTAGCTTTAAAACGAAAGTGCCGACAAATCAGGAATTGGCACGTAATTTTAAAGGCTATTTGTTGTTGGTGACAGGAGACATTGATAATAATGTACATCCGGGAAATACGCTCCGGATGGCCGATGCATTGATAAAAGCAGGGAAGAATTTCGATATAGCAGTGTTACCGGGACAGCGGCATGGATTTAGAGGTGTGCAACGGGATTTTTATGTTCGTAAGATGTGGTTCCATTTTGCGAAATACCTCTTGGGGGATAGTCGTGCTGATCTTTATTATCAGATTGACGGCTTTGAGCGGAGAAATTAAAACAAAAAGCAAGGCGTAGGTAATCCCAGTCGTTTTTCGGCTGGGATTATTTTTGTCGGTTATAGTATGAGGTATTTTTGCAGATACTGAATAATCAGCTTTTTCAGACCGATTGCATTTACCGGTTTAGCCGTGTAATCCGTGAATCCGTTTTGTTTGATCTGAGATTCGTCCGTTGCAAATGCATAAGCCGTTACAGCAATAATCGGAATCGTATCTGAGTATTTACGAATTTCCCGGGTTGCTTCGTAACCGTCCATTCCGGGCATTTTGATATCCATCAGTATCAGATGCGGGTGGGTGGTCTTGAACAGTTTGACAGCTTCTTGTCCGTTCCATGCATGTACTAACTGATACTCTTTTTTCAGAATGGATTCGAATAGCTGGAAATTGCTGGGATTGTCTTCTGCAATTAAGATGATCGGCTTTATGGTTAATAAAGATTGTTGAACGATACCGGTTTCCGGTTCTTTCCTGCCGGGTAGCTCTGCCGGTTGATAGGGGAGAGTAAACCAAAAGGTCGAGCCTTTGCCTGGTTGGGAAATAACGCCGATTTTTCCTTTCAGATGGGTGATAATCATTTCGCAGATCGCCAGGCCGAGGCCGGTGCCTTGTTTAAAAGAATTGAGCTTGACAAAACGGCCGAAGATTTTTTGCTGTTGATCGGCTGGAATGCCACAACCGGTATCGGAAACAAAAAAGTAAAGGGTTTCCGGGTCTTTTAGCTCGTATCCGAAGGTGATTTCGCCTGTGGCGGTAAATTTTACGGCGTTGGTGAGGAAGTTTGTGATTACCTGTACCACCCGGTTGTAATCCGTAGAGATAACACAGGTATCCATGTGTTTCGTGTATTTCAGTGCGACTTTTTTGTTCTGCATTTTGAGCAGAAAGCTTTGTTCGATTTCATAACACATTTTATTGATATCCGTAGGCGCATAAGAAAATTCCAGTATCCCGGCTTCGATTTTGGAAAGGTCGAGAATATCGTTAATCAGTTGCAACAGTAATTGATTGTTATTCTCAATAATGTTAACATACTCGTTTTTTTCTTTGGAATCTTCGGTGTTGACGAGTAGTCCTGAAAAGCCGACGATTGCGTTTAACGGGGTGCGGATTTCATGACTCATATTGGCCAGGAAAGCTGATTTCAGCCGGTTGCTTTCCTCTGCTTTTTCTTTGGCTCTGATTAGCTCCTGCTCGAGTTGCTTGCGCTCGTTGATGTACATCGATGCGCCGACAATGGTTGTCGGACGTTTGGTTTTTGGGTCGCGTTTGCCTATAATGGCATAGCTTTCCATCCAAACCGGTTTGTGTGAATCCTGTATCTGGCAACAGTATTGTTCGTGGTAGATTTCTGTCCGGCCGGCGATAATGTTGAGCATTGCTTTTCGTATTTTAGCGCGGTATTCCGGAGTGATATACTGAAATGTGTAGTTATCGATCTTAATGCTCGAAGGGAGTTCTATGGTATTTGTCAGTTTGCGATCTCCCATTTCGAAGTGTAAAGTATCAGTCTTGGTATCTATCGTCCAGGTCAGGAGGTTTACGGCCTGTGTGACCATTTCATATTTTTGGGCAACTTCTTCCAATTCACGGCGGTTGCGTTCGGATTCTGTCAGGTCGAGAGCAGAACTGACCAGCCATGTTTGGGAGCCGCGGCGGATGATTTTTTTATACATCAGGATTTTCTGTTCTTCCTGGTCTTTTATTTTAAGGGTAAAAAGCCGGGGAAACGAAGCCGGATTTTGGATGAATTCCTGGTCTAAGCCCGAAAATGTCCGGAAAACTTCCGGAGGCAGGACGTCTTTTCCCGTTGTTCCGATCAATGTTTCGTTTTTTGTTTGAAATAGTCGTTCCGAGCTTTTGTTCCAAATGACATATTTTATCTCATTGCCCAAGTGTTTTACGCTTGTCGGTACAGGCATACTGTTCAGAACGGAATCGAGAAATTTTAGATTTTCTTCATCTGTCAGCCGGCGGTTTTCCGATTCGGAGATATCGTGAACCAGACAGATAACATGTCGGGAATCATAGTGTATGATTAATGTATGCAGAAACATCGGGTCTCCGGAAAGGTTTATGATGTTCAGGTTGGCTCGCTGGGTTTCTCCGGTAACGATGACTTGTCGGATTTGTTCCAGGAGTGCTGTCGCATCCTGGGGATTGCGGAAGAGTTTTTTCAGGTTGGTTCCTTCTATTTGTCCTTCACCCAGAAAATGGGTGGTATGTCTGGATTTATTGACCAGTTTACGGATAATTCCGTACTCATTGATCAGTAGGACGGGATTTTCCAGCCCGTCGGTCATGCGCTGCATTAATTTGCGCTGTAATACATTACGATGCTGAAAATGGGAATAGAAGATAATCAGAATGAGCAGCATGATGATGCCCGACCAAATATGGGCTTTGTAACTATCGTAAAGGGTGGGTTGGGTGTTGAGGTATACGGCGTTTTTGGGAAGAAGGTGCGGGTCGATATTGTACCACAGTAGGTGGGGATAGTCGATATAAGTTTGCGCGACACCACTGTTGCCGGGTGGTAAGGAGGAGGCTGGGGTACCTTGAAGTATAAGTTTGATACGTTGGTAGGCCGTTTTGATCAGGTCGGCGGCACGGATGTAGTGGCCTCCGATACAATTATTTCTGTCTTCCTGATCCTTTAACGTGAAAACAGGTACTTTGGCAAAGTTGCAAATGATGTTTTGTATGTTGTCGACCAGGCTTGTTTTGTCCTGGGCTTCGAATTGCCTGAACCAGGAAAAATAGAGAATACCTGTCGTTTTGTCGAATTGTTGTAACGTATCAAGTAATTTTTCCGTGGAAATCCGGTCGGACCGCAATTGTATCAATTGCAATCCGGGATAATACTCCTGTATGCTCTGTTTTACGGCTTGTCTTGCTTCCATACTGATAAAACGATCGTCGGAAATGAATGCCAGGCTTTTCATGTGGGGAAGAATCTGTTGCATGACAGCAACGGTTTCTTTGACATAGAAAGGGACCTGTAAGGTGGTTACTTCATATCCTTTGTTGAAGTCTTCGGCCAGAATGCTGTTGGAGTCTGTCAGGATTTCTTTGTTGAGAAGAGCTTTTAGGGTCAGAGGTAAGCGGGCTCTGGAATAACATACTAAAGCGGGTATGCCTTTCCAGGCTTTTTTGAAAATGGGCGTACATACGATCCATCCCGGATCTCCGATGAAAATGACTAGTTCCGGACGCTTTTTATAGCGTGACAGTAATTTTGATCGCAGTGCTTCTGCTTCTTTTTCGTTTTGTAAGGTCGGTATGGATAGTTCTTCACTGTAACAGGAAATATCTTTGAAGTCCCGCGTAAGGTTTTGCTTGATTTCTGTTCGCAGAGTTTGCGTCCAGTGGTCGTTGAAACTGGCAGAATTGAGTAATAGCACATATTTCCCTCTTATTGAATCTTGTCCGCAACAAGATATAGTAATGACAAACCAAAACAAAAATAGTAAAGTGTTTTTCATGAATACACACACGTAATTTTTACAAATATAGGAAAATAAAATAAATTTAAGATTTATTTATGATTTAATTCTATAAGCTATGAACTGTGGGACAATGCGGAAGAGCTGTTTCTGAATTGTCTGGCCGTGTGAAAATGGTGTCCGGATACAAACCGGAATAGGGGAATTCGGAGAGGCAGCAGCGAAACTCTTCCTGAATTTGTGTAACAAAAGTTGTTTTCCTGCGTTTATAGGCATACTAAAAAGAAGTTTAATTTTAAATGAAGTTTATTATGGCAGCAAATATCGGGTTGGAACCCAAAACAGTGAAAGCCAGTAAAACGGTATTGAATAATCTGTTGGCAGATCATTTTGTATTGTTGGCAAAAACTTGGAATTATCATTGGAATGTAAAAGGCGTAAGTTTCCATTCATACCATGTTTTTATGGAAGATTTGTATAACGGTCTGATAGAGGATATCGATTCTATCGCTGAACGAATCCGCTCTTTGGACGAACGTCCTCTCGGGTCGTTGGCCGGCTATCTCGAACACAATCGTATCAAAGAACATTGCGAAACGGAACCGTTGCCGGAAGCCAAAAAAATGTTGGCTATTCTGAGTGAGGATAACGATACTTTAATCCGCGAGATAAGGAAAGATATCGAACAGTTGGAAAAAGAAGAAGATACGGATGATGCCGGTACGACTAATTTTCTGGAAGATATGATAGAAAAGAAGGAAAAGACAGCTTGGATGATCCGTGCTTATCTGGAAAAATAATCGGAAAATCAGGTATATTGAAATGATTTGCAGGTATTTTTGATGATTTGCTTTACGGCCGGGAACGGCTGGGTAAAAGATAAACTTTCGGTTTAGATTGAATTTTTTAATCGGAACCGAAAGTTTTTATCTATCTTTTATTTTTAAACCACTTGCAGCAGAAGGATTATCTTTTTTCCAGAAGTACGATGTTCTCTACGTGATGTGTGTGGGGGAACATGTCAACGGGCTGAACGGCCGTTACTTTATATTGGGAATCCATCTGTTGCAGGTCTCTGGCTTGCGTGGCAGAGTTGCAACTGACATAGACGATTCGCCCGGGGGCCGCGTTCAGTATGGTTTGTACGACATCCGGGTGCATCCCGGCACGGGGAGGATCTGTAATGATTACGTCCGGATGTCCGTGCTCCCGGATGAATTCATCGTTTAATACATCTTTCATATCTCCTGCGTAGAAGAGGGTGTTGGTAATGTTGTTCAGTGCAGAGTTGATTTTAGCATCTTCGATGGCTTCCGGGACATATTCGATACCGATCACCCGGGCTGCGTTCCGGGCAACGAAATTGGCAATGGTTCCGGTGCCGGTATATAAGTCGTATACGGTTTCTTTTCCGGTCAGGCCGGCTAATTCACGTGTCTGGCAATAGAGCTTGTAAGCCTGTTCTGAATTGGTTTGATAAAAGGATTTCGGACCGATTTTGAATTTCAGGTCCTCCATGGCTTCGAAGATGTGATCCTGCCCGTGATAGCAGATGATTTCCTGATCGGTGATTGTATCGTTGGCCTTTTCATTGATGACATACATCAGGGATGTAATCCGGGGGAACTGTTGTAGTAATGTGTTTAGCAGGGCTTCCCGGGCTTCCCGGTCTTCATGGAAAAAGGCGAGGATGACCATGGTGTCGCCGGTAGATGCCGTTCGGATGATTAATGTACGCAAAAAACCTTCCTGATTCCGGATATCAAAGAAAGGGAGTCCTTGGGTGATAGCATATTGTCTGATAAAGTTACGGATCTCATTAGAAGGAAAGCCTTGCAGGTAACAGGTTTCGATATCTACGATCTTGTCGAATAATCCCGGAACGTGGAAGCCTACAGCCGGTGTACGTGCGATTGATTCGTCCCGTCCGATTTCTTCCCGTGTCAAAAAACGTTTGTTGCAAAATGTGAATTCGAGTTTATTGCGGTATTCCCGGGTTTTCGGGGAACCGATGATCGGACGAATGTTTTGTAATTCTATTTTTCCGATGCGTTGTAAGTTGTCGATGACTTCCTGCTGTTTGAATTCAAGTTGTTTCTCGTAAGGGAGGTTTTGCCATTTACAACCGCCGCAAATACCAAAATGAGCACAAAACGGCTCGGTTCTCCATTCGGAAAGTTTGCGGATGTTGATTACAAATCCTTCCAGGAAGCTTTTTCTCTTACGTGTTACTTGCACATCGACGATGTCTCCCGGTACGGTGTTGGGGACGAATAGTACTTTTTCATCGACGTAGGCAATGGATTTACCTTCTGCTGCTATTTTTTTTATTTCAACATTTTCCAATACTGGTTTTTTTCCTCTTCCCATATATAATTTGTGATTGATTTAAAAGCATTCGATTTTTTGATGCTGTTATTTATTGTTATCTGAAAGCAGATGTATGTCGGGTTTTAATGCCGGTTGCTTGTCAGAAGTATTTTTTTCAATTCTTCCACCCCTGCAGAAGCTCCTTTTTCAATGAGGTGAAATCCCCATTGCCGGGCTTGCTGTGGAATTTTGGGATCAATGACGAAAACAGGAATGCCGTCGGGGGCATAGCTGAGTAGGCTGGCTGCAGGATATACGGCTAAGGAGGTTCCGATAACGACAAAAATATCGGCTTGGCGGACAAGTTCTGTAGCCGGCTCTATATTGGGGACTGCTTCTCCGAAAAATACGACATGAGGACGTAGTAACGATCCGTCTTCACAACGGGTTCCCGGTTTTAGTTCCCAGTCTTCCAGGTCATATATCAGACTGGGGTTTTTACTGCTTCTTACTTTTTTCAGTTCGCCATGCAGGTGCAACACATGTTTGCTGCCTGCCCGTTCATGCAAGTCATCAATGTTTTGGGTGATGATCTGCACATTGAAATAATGATCTAGCTCTGCCAGTCCGATATGTCCGGCATTGGGCTGGGCTTTATAAAGTTGCTTGCGTCTTTCGTTGTAAAAATTATTGACGAGTTCCGGGTTGCGTTCCAAAGCTTCGGGAGTACAGACATCTTCGATCCGATAATTTTCCCATAATCCATCGCTGTCCCGGAATGTTTTGATTCCGCTTTCGGCACTCATTCCGGCACCGGTCAATATAACTATTTTCATATTTCGTTTTTGTAAAATGTCTCTCTTTTTCTTTGTTCTCAGAGTTTCCGCTTTTGAATCTTCAAATTTTCAAATCTTTATCTGAAATTCCAAACAAAGATAAAAAATATATTTTGAGCCCTGTTTTGGGTGTAATTGTTGTAAAAAAATGCTAGATTGTTCTATAATTAATTAAATTTGTGAATTAATTTGCGCGCAAATTTCTTTGTCGTTATGAGTGTCAGGAATAAATCAAATCATATATATATTTTTTTCATCGGCCTTTTTGCTTTATTATTTGCTTATCCTTCTTTTTCTCAGAGTATAGGAGACCGGGTTGAGCTGGATACATTTTATCTGGGAATGCGTGTGGCGGATACGATCTGTGTCGGTGAAAGTGTGCGTTTGTCTTGTGATCCGAAATATGCGGATAAGGATATCCTGTCTTATGAATGGATTGATGTGGAGACGGGAGCAGTGGTGTCGAGGATGCGGGATTTGGTTGTCAGTCCGAAAAAAACGAAGAAGTACGTTTTATCGTTCCGGTATTTGAGCCGGAGTCCGGAATTGGTGACCAACGGAGATTTTGAAGCCGGGAGAACCGGTTTTACGACGGAATATCGCTTTGTCAATACTACACCTTGGAATGCCGGTTCGGAATTATGGGACGAAGGAACCTATGTGGTCGGTAGAAACCCGCAGACTTATCATCCTTATTTTATCAGTCTCGGAGATCATACGACGGGGAGGGGTGAGATGCTGATCGGTAATGGAGATCCGTCGCGCAACCGCATCGTATGGACGCAGGATATACAAGTGGTTGCCGGGGAAATTTATGCTTTTTCCACATGGGTGAATTGGGTGAACCGGGGAACGGGAAATGCCAGTCCCTTGTTGTATTTCAGAATCGGAAATCAGGAAGTGCCTTGCTATGGTAAGAACAATCAGATCAGTTATTTTGATCAGGGGAAGTGGCTGCAATATTATACGACTTATCAGGCTCTCAATACGGGGCGAATAACTATTTCCTTACGGAATAAATGTACGGACAGGAACGGTAATGACTTTGCCGTGGATGATATTTCCTTTACGCCCGTGTCGGTTGTAATCGATTCGGTTGTCGTAAAAGTCAGTCCTCAGGTGGAAATCGGTCCGTTGAGGTCGCCGGAGTATTGTGAAGGAACGAATGTCAATATACAGCCGGATGTATATGGAAGCGGTACGTTGACCTATCTTTGGAGTAAGTTGGAAAGCGGGGTTTATCAAACAAAGAGTACGACTCCGCGACTTTTGATTCCGGGTGCGCAATTGACGGATGCCGGGCATTATCGTTATGTCGTACAGGGGGTTTGTAAACCGGATACGGTGGAATTCGATCTGGCTATCCGGGAAAAAGTGCGGTTGAATGGTAAATTACGGGATACGGTCCGGGTTTGTGTGGGGGAAAAGGCAACATTGGATGCGGATTGTTTTACCGGGTATGCCATCGGTTATAAATGGAGCGGTCCCGGTTCGGGATTCAGGCCTTATACGGCTGATTCGGCTTTGTATTATAAGTCTTCTGCAAATCTGGCGGACGCCGGACAATATACTTGCCGGGTGACGGATCTGGCCGGATGCAGTGGCCTTCAAACGATATTCCGGGTGTTGGAAGTAGCGGAAAAACCGAATTTGCGGGATGTTTTGGTATCGGATACATTGGTTTGTACAGGGACAAGTGTGACATTGAATGCCTGGACAGATAATGTGGGCGCTTCGTTGTTGTGGGAAGACGTTGAGACCGGAATAACGTATACCAAAACGTCGGGAGAATCGTTTCAGGTAACGGTAAATAAGGCTATGAAATTCAGGGTATGGGCCCGTAATACTTGTGACGATAGCGAAGCGCAGTTGGTGGAGATCGGGGTAAAGCCGGAATTAACAACGTTGAATGTGACCGGCGATCAGACGGTATGTGCCGGAACGGATGTAACTCTTTCGGCATCGGTCAATACAGATGCCGAAAGGTATGTGACGTATTTATGGACGGGCCCCCGGACAGCTTCGACAGCAGATTTATTTATCGATCTTGTAACTCCGGCAGATGCCGGCCAATATAAAGTGACGGTAACCGATGAATGCGGTCATACTTTACAGGATTCTGTAAATGTCGGTTTAATGAATGATTTGGACGGACTTCGCGGTCCCGGAAACCGGGAGGTGTGTGCCGGGGAATCGGTATCGTTTACCTTATCGGGTGGGGGCAACAGTCTCCGCTATGTATGGATGACTCCTGCCGGACAGCGTGTGCCGGCCAATCCAATGGTTATAAATAATGTGCAGGCGACGGATGCCGGAATATATATCTGTTGGGTGACAGATCGCTGCGGTCATTCGCAGCCTTATACGACTAGTTTGCTGATCCGGCCGGAAGGAAACATCACCCCTTTGGCAGATAAGGCTGAGGTCTGTCCCGGGGAAACAGTTGCGTTTAAGGTAAAAAAGGAAGGAACGGGAGGATATTACGAATGGTTTCGCGATGGAATGCCGATTGGAACCGCAGATCAGGATTTGATTCTGACTTCCGTTACCAGTGCGGCAGCCGGTGACTATGTGTGTGTCTATACGAACGGATGTCCCGGAAATGAGAAAAGAATCGTTTGTAACCTGGGAGTATGGGATGCCACCCGGATTGTTTCCCGGAGTCCGGCACAGTATGTACAGCCGCATTCGCCTGTGAACCTGTTTGTCAATGCAGAAGGAGAAGCTAATGAGTATGTGTGGACAATAGGGGATGTGGAAGTCGGTCGGGGACCGGTGTTGAATATTCCCGATATAGGAGAGGCCGGAACTTACCTTTATGTGTGTACCGTTACCGGTAAATGTGGAAAATCCTGGATTGCAATACCGGTGAATGTAGACGATTATATTCATTTGACAGAAAATAAATCCGTCGTTTTATGCGAGGGAGTAAAATATGCTTATTCGGCAGAATTGTTACCGGTGGGGTGTACGGCGAGTTCGGATATACAGTATTCCTGGAAATTTAACGGACGGGAGGTGAGTGATAAAAAAGCGCTTTCTTTTGCGGATTTTTCGGAAGCCGATGCCGGAACATACATCTGTGAGATAACGGGAACCTGTGGTACGGCCCGGCTGGAATTAACCGTATCGGTACTCCGAAAACCCGTATTGGCCTCTTTGAGTGTGGATAAGACGTTGTATTGTGAAGGAGAAGATGTGCGTATCCTGACGGGTGCGGATGTCGCTTCGGGATTGACTTATTCCTGGCAGAAGGATTCGAAAAGAATACCCTGGAACGGGGAGACTTTGATTTTGAATGATGTTTTGCCGGTTGATGGCGGTAATTATACCTGTAAAATCGAGAATGTGTGCGGTAATGACGAAAAGAGTGTTGCCGTGGTTGTGAAACCGCAGTTACAGGTAGCTCCGGCAGATTCTGTGTTGGAGCTGTGTATCGGAGATCCGGTGCGTTTGTCAGTCAGGGCGGGTGGAGAGAATATTGCTTATGCTTGGTCAGGACCTTCGGCAGAAAATTGGACCGGCGGAGATAGCCGGGAGTATTCTAATTCCGGTATTACGGCGGATGGAGCAGGACGCTATCGGTGTCATATAACGAGTATCTGCGGTACGGCTACCGTTTATCGGACACTGAGGGTTGAAAGTGAACTGGCGGTCAATGTCCCTGCCAGCCGGACGGTTTGTACTCATACGGATCAGGTTCTTGAATTACGGACAAATTTTGAAGAGAATGTAACCTGGAAATGGATATTGCCTGACGGGACGGTCAGCGATCAAAGGATTTTGTATGTGAACGATGTCGTTAGCTCCGGGGTATATAAATATGAAGTGGAGAGCCGGTGTGCCCGGAATAGCGGAGAGGTCAGCCTGAACGTTTATCCGGAAATGGGAGCCTTGTCTTTTACGCCTGATACCGCAGTATGCGAAGGTGGAACGGTGAATCTGAGTGCTTCGGTCAGCGGGGAAGGCATTTCTTACCGGTGGATGGGTCCCCGGGCTTTTGTGGTGAATGGGGATAAAGCGACGATTGCCGGAATCACTCCGGGGCAAGCGGGAGTATATGAAATTGTGGTTACAGATATCTGTAACCGGAGTAAAAACGGAAAAACTGACGTTTCCATTTTAAGATCACTCGAAAATATAGAAATTAGCCGGGATACGGCTGTTTGTCCGGGAGAAAACATACGTCTGGAAGTGAAAAAGGGGGCTCCCGGTATGGCTTATGAATGGCGCTTTAAAGGAAGTGTGAAAGGAAGTGATGCGGCATTGGAGCTGACGGCTTTGGCTGCTGCCGATGCGGGGGATTATATTTGCCGGACGACCGGAGTATGCGGAGTTCGGGAAGACACAGTACATGTAGATGTATATAAGCCGTTGGTGGTGACTCCTGCTCCACCTTTAGCTCCCGTGTGTCCGGGAGAGGATGTCATGTTTACTGCAGTTGCTGACGGTGAATCGCTGCGTTATGTGTGGAGTAAAGAAAATGCCGGTTATGTCGGTACGCTCGATCCTTTCCTGCAATTGCGGAATGTGCGCCCCCGGGATGCCGGTACTTATTTTTGTGATATTACATCGTCGTGCGGGACTGCCCGTCTGGAATACGAGTTGGACGTGTTGCCGTCAACTCTGATTGTCGGTGCTCCGACCTATAAGCATGCCAGTAAAGATACGTCGGAGACGCTGACTGTTCGGGCGGAGGGAGATCATCTCACTTACGAATGGTATCGAGATGGCGTAAAACAGGCTTGTGATTCGGCCACATTTGTTCAGGAAGCCTTACATTATGTGGATACATTGTATTTTATGTGTATTGTCAGAGGTACCTGTGGAACCGATACCGTATATACGACACTTGATGTCGGCGATTACCGGCTGGCGAATTCTTCGCCGGATACCATATGTGCCGGAAGTAGTTATGCTTATTTGGTGGAGGTGGTTCCGTATGATTCTCCTTGTTATGGAGACGAGCCGGCTGTGTACACATGGTACCGGAACGATAGCGGGGTGAACGATACGATTAAAGGTGCCGGTCAGGTGTTACGTTTTCGGGATGTACAGCCCGGGGATGCGGGTACTTATTATTGTCATGTGTGGCGGGATTGCGGGGATACGACTTTTGCCTTGACATTGGTTGTGTTGGATGTACCGGATGTGCATTCGATCAGTGCTGTGGATAGTATTGTCATTGAAGGAACGGATTATGCCATTGAGGTGACGGCTTCCGGAAGCTCGCTTTCTTATAGCTGGGCAAAAGATGCTGTACCTTTGAGGGGAGAAAACAGGCCAATACTGGAGTTTTTGCCGGCAAAAGTGGAAGATAGTGGGAAATATACGGTTACGGTTGCTAATAAATGCGGGTATTTTTCCCGGAATTCGGTATTGAGGGTCTATGAGAAGACAATCGTGACTTCGCCTAAACGTCAGGCTGTTGCGGTATGTTATGGGGAACAGGCAACTTTCAGGGTGGAGGCTGTTGGAAAAGACCTGATGTATCGTTGGTATCTGGACGGGCGGTTGCTTGCCGCTTCGTACGATAATTTCTATTGTCCGGAAGATCAGACCGTATCAGGAGAGTATCTGTGTGAGGTTACAGGGGTTGCCGATGCGGATTCTTGTTATATTTCTTTTACGGTGAATTCGTTACCGCAAGTGCTGTTCAATGGAAATTTAGCGGTTTGCCGGGGTTCTTATCTTCAGGAATATAGCAGTGGCGTAGCGAACGGTGTGGCTTATGCCTGGACTTTTGCAGGGGCGGAAATCATCGGAAACTCAACCGATAGAGTAATACAGGTAAATTGGAACGGAGTAGGAGAAGGCGGAAAAATTAATCTGGTACATACGGATTTACTTACCGGTTGCCGGAATTCGTTGGAAAAGGAGGTAATATATCAGGAATTGCCGGAAGTGAATCTGGTGCTTCCGGAAATGGTGGGATATTGTTTTGATTCTCTGGCTTTGAATCAGGCTTGGCCTTCCGGAGGACAGTATATCGTGAATGGTTTTCCGGAAACGGTGTTGCAACTTACCGATAAATCGATTGATTATCAGGTTGTATATACTTACACAGATGCGACTACCGGTTGTGTTGCAAATGCGGACAGAACCGTCAAAATCGCTCCGCAACCCATTGTCCGTCTGGAAAAGAGAACGGATATGACAGGGCGTTGCCATACGCTTCCTTTGAATGTGGCGGAAGCGACTCCCGGAACGATCCGGTGGGATGGAGATGTAGATGTAGATTTGGATGTTACCGATCCTTTGCATGCCGTTTATGTACCTTCGGATCAGGATCCGGAAATTCTTTATTTCGAGGTTTCCCTGGAAGATGGTTACGGTTGCCGGGAGGAGGATTACGAATACGTAACTTCAGTGCCGTTACCCCGGATTGCATTACCGGCAGATACGATTATCGGTAAATGCGATGCAGCGGAAAAGATATTGGAGATTCCGGTGGAATACCATACAGGTTGGTTGGAAGACATCCGCTGGTCGCCCGATACCAATGTGACGGATTTGAGTTATTCTTCGGCTGTTTTGCATTTTACACATTCCGGGAAATATTTATTCGAAGCGACTGTTCTTGATGCTTTAGGATGTGAGAGTAAGGATACGATTAACGTGACAGTATCCGACGGACCGACGGTAGCGAGCCGGGACGTCTGTTACGGGGAAGCCATTCATGTGGATTGCCTGGATTACGATTTTGTGTGGAGCGACGGATATGGAGCGGCTTATCGGGAATTGAGGGATACTGGAAGCGTGAGTGTCCATCTGGAGGATACCCTGGGATGCCAGGCCGATGCTTATTTTTCCGTCCATCCTTTACCGGAATTGAGTTTGCCGGATACGTTGCTGATATTGAAAGGAGAGATGTTATTGCTGCAACCGTTACTGGATCCGAAGTATGCGCCTTATCAAATCCGTTGGCAGGACGGTAGTACGGATACAGAATATACGGTTAGCGAAGCCGGAGAGTATGAAGTGGTTGTAGCCGACCGGCTGGGATGTACTACAGTGGCCACGGTTGTCGTTTCGGATAGGATGAAGATTCTTTCTCCGGAGGAACGTAAAATAATTCTTTGTTTTGGAGAAGGTGTGGATTTCGATGTGAAGGTACAGGGGGAGGCAGAGGAGTATAGGTGGTATAGAAACGGCGAGCTTATGGAAGTATCCCGAAGCAATATCTGGAAGTTGTCCGGTCTGACAGAGGATGCCGAATATATGTGTGAAGTTATCGGGCCTTCGAATTCCGATACTTGCCGGATGAGTGTTGCTGTAAAAGCATTACCGGAAGTGTATTTGCCGGAGGATAAAGTGGTGGATGTCTGTCGGGAAGACCTTACTTACCGGATCGAAGGACGCTATGTAACAGCGGCGTTCGATACCTTGTTCTGGTATCCCGAAAATAGTGTCCGGCAAACGGGAAATGCTACCGGAGAGGTTGTTTTCCGGGATCCCGGAGAATATGAATATAAGCTTACTGTCAGAGATATATGGGGATGTGAAGGTTCCGACACCATCCGTTTTTCTGTCATCGGGCCTTTGGTTATCGAAGGAAAAGAAGTGTGTGCGGGAGAAACCATATCTGTCGATTGCAGCGGTTATCCTTTTGTGTGGGATGACGGTTATAACCAGGCGTACCGCCAGATTTCCGAAGTCGGACAATATGTATTGCGGGGAACCAATCCGTACGGTTGTGTAACGGAGGCTGTTTTTGCCGTCCATCCGCGACCGGTATTCGAATTGCCGGATACGCTCTATTTGTATGCGGGGCAACGTCATCTTTTCGAAGTGAATCCGGATGAAGTGTACGGGCCTTATTCGATTCGGTGGTCCAACGGCATATTGGGAGAGTCCTGTGAGATCAGCGACGAAGGATCGTACAGTGTAGAGGTGACCGACCGGGTCGGTTGTACTACCCGGAAAACGGTGGAGGTAATTCGTCCGGTACATTATTATGCTCCGAATGCCTTTTTACCGAATAGCAGTGGGGAAAATTCCCGTTTTTATCTGAAGGATGTCAATTTCTCGGAGCCTTTCGAGATGTATATTTATAACCGGTGGGGAGAATTGGTATATAAGACTAAAACGATTGGTTTTGAAGGGGGATGGAACGGAGTGTACGAAGGTGTTGATTGTTTGCCCGGTGCCTATGTATGGGTTGCTTACAGTGGTGGAAAGGTGTTGGGTAAAGGTACGTTGATGTTGATTAGATAATATGGATATTATGTGGAGATTGTTGTGTATATTATTGTTTATCGGGGGAGGTAGGCTTTGTGCCCAGGATTTGCAGTATTCGCAGTTTTTTGCGAATCAGCTTGATCTGAATCCTGCTTTTGCTGGTTCGCAACAATACCATCGTATTATTATGAATTACCGGAATCAGTGGCCGGAGATGGGAAATCCGTATGTAACTTATTCTTTTTCGTTTGATACTCATTTATACAAATGGAATAGTGGGGTAGGCGTGAGAATAGAACAGGACCGTCAGGGTGCCGGAGCATTGAAAACATTGACCGTAAGCGGGATGTATTCTTATTTGGTGAAGATTCGTCCGGAAGATGCCGGTTTGCGGTTTGCGGTAGGAGCTTCGATGATACAGAATTCCCTGGACATGTCGAAATTGGAATTTCCTGATATGATCGATCCGATTTACGGTTCGATTTATCCGCATAATCCTGCCGATGACCCGCAGAAATATAAAAAAGTTACCTGTGATTTCAGTGCGGGAGTACTCGGTTTTTTCGGACCTTATCATTTTGGCGCTTCGGTACAGCATATCGGAGAGCCTTCTCTGGCTTTTGGAAGTGATGCCCATTTACCGATGAAATATACGGTACATGCCGGGATGGAGATCGGGGTGAGAAGCGGGAAAATGTTCGGTTTGCATTGGCCGGTGAAGTTGACAATAAATCCTCTTTTGATGTATCAGAAACAAAGTGTTCACCAACAAATGAACTACGGGGCTTATTGTACGTATGGAGATTTTATAGCGGGGGCCTGGTATCGTCAGAATTTCGATCGTCCGTTGAGCGCCATGCTTTTTATGGTTGGCTATGATACGAAATATTTCCGGGTCGCTTATAGTTTCGATTGGACGATATCTAAACTGGAAACCGTAGGTAACGGGGCGCATGAAGTGTCGTTTATGTTTCTTTTCTGGAATAGCACCAAGAAAAAGTACAAGGCTATTCCTTGTCCTTCCTTCTATGGAAAGAACGGATTTTCGTAAAGCATAGAAAAATGTAGCCTGCAAGTTTGAAAGATCCGCATAAAATGACACGCTGGGACGGACTCATTTGTGTAATTTTGATTTTTGATTCTTTTGCAGTAGCAATGGTTATTTTGCTTTATTTTGTTTAAAACAGATTTTTTTGCTTCAACAGAACGTTTTCCCGGAAAAGGGTTAATTCCAATTGTATATCCGATATCGGAAATCGGAAATAAATTTGTAGAATCGGCGAAATCTGCGGGGCTCATTAAAAACAATTCTATTGTCTTTCCGAATTTGCATTTTATTAAGATTTTACGAAGATGTAATTCGTATTATCGGAAAGTTTTGCATTAAATCGGAAAGCATCCCATTCGAATTGCTTGATTTTTTCCGGTTCTTCGATTCGGTTTAACAGGATGTAACGGGTCATTTCACCCCGGGCCATTTTAGCGTAAGTACGGATGGTTTCATATTTCCCATTCCGAAATTCTTTAAATTCCGGCGTAATGACCCTGACTTTCTCGTTCAGCATTTTCATATCCAAGGCTCCGAGAACATCCAGGCTGGCCAGGTTAATTAAAATATTCCCGCTTTTTTGTGTCGCTTCAATTAAGGGGGTGGTGAGTTTGGGCAACCAGTATTCGTATAAATCTTTTTCTTCTATTCCTTTCAGTTTTATTTTGAAAGCAATGCGATAGGCTTTGATTAAGTCGAGTGGTTTGACGAGACCGTATAGGGTTGAGATGATGCGCAGGTGGTCTTGTGCATACCGGAAATCTTTATCGGTAAATGTAGACGGATTGATGTGTTGGAAAACATTTCCCGTATAGGCCAGTAAAGCCGGTTTTGCCGGTGTCGTATTCAAGCCGAAATCCCTGTATCTTTCATAATTGATATCTGTAAGCTTATTACTGATCTGAAGTAGAATTTGTAGTTGGTCACGGGAATATTCCTGCATTTTGGATGCGATAAATTCTGCATCGCTCTGAAATTGCGGTTTCGTTCCGGCAGGGGCATTGGCTACCGGATTCATATCCATTGACTTGGCAGGTGAAAGAATAATTAGCATGGTTCCAATCGGTTTATCGTGAAACAAAGATATAACTTCTTCGGGTTTTACGGAATTTTTGCATTTTTGATTTACAATTTACGGTTTATAATCAATCCGATCGTTTCCCTTTCTCAACTTTGTTTTCGAAGTTCTATTTAAAATCTGTAATCCGGCTGGTTTTATAATTTTCCGGTATTGTGTAACTAACTGTCCGTTATTAGGGTATAAATAGCACACGGGGATATTGTGCCTGAATGTTATAATGGATTATAAATCACGGGTGCAGGAACCGGGAAAAGTTTGTGATACATTGATTTAAAATTAAATATTATGAGACGTTTTTATGGAGTGATATTTATTTTAGGTGTCGTTTTACTGGCGGCATGTAATGATGACAATAGCGACCAATCGGGAAAACCGGGTGAAGGTCCCGGGAGAATAGAGTTATCGGTTACCGGACGGGTTGGAACTGTAACGGGGGAAAAATTGATTAATTATGTCAAATCTCTGGATTTGTTTTTGTTCCGGGAGAATACGAACGGTATTTATTTGTTGACGGAAACCGCTTCGCTGGATAAAGAGCAATTGGATGCATTAACCAATAGCACTACCGGAAGTAATGCCGGATTTACAGAACCGAAGGATGTCGATTTCGATAATCTGCCTATCGGTAATTACATGATTGTAGGGCTTGGAAATATGCTCGATTCGACGGGTATGGAGTTAGAGAATGCGAATCTGACCGGGGCTGTTATCGGGAATACGATGGATCAGGTAATTGCTTCGGTCGTATCGGGTAATACCGCACCACGCCTGTTTTTCGGACAGACGGAACGGATCGTATTGGGAAGTGCTATGCCGGTAACGCCGCAATTGACACTTTTCCGGAAAGTAGCTATGTTTTACCTGACGCTGGAAAATGTACCTTCTGCGGTGAAGCGTATCGATGTCGGAATTCAAAATACATACGGAGCATTCGATATGACCGGAGATTTTCTGAGTAACCGGATTATTTCAGTTGTTTCGTCGAACGAGTATATGTTTACGGAGGATCAGCCGCAGTTGCCGATAGGAGTGATTGCTTTGCCTACGGTTGCAGGACAGCAGTCTGCTTTTACATTGACTTTTTATCTCGATAACGGACAGGTAATTGATATTCCCTTGCAGAATGAATATACGTTGAAGAGTAATACGATTACGAAATTGACAGCGACCATCGATGCTAATCAGTCGGGAGGGGTATGGAAAGTAGATTTGACGCTTTCAATTTCAGCCGATGTCGAGTGGAATGTAGATCAGGAACCCGGAATAATCATCTAGTTATAGCCCTATAAATGAGAAAATTGTTAATCGGCTTGGGTGTCCTTTGTTTCGGATGTTCGGATAATACCGGAGAAATCGGCAATTTACCGGACCCGGATCCTTTTACCCGTTTGACGTTGACATCTGATGTTACAATAGACAGTTCGCAAGTGTTGTTTTTTCGTCAATTGGCAGAAGGAGATTCCCTGGTATGTCAGATAGGGATAGAAGGACCGAAAGCGGATCCGGACGAGCATATTTTCAGTGTACCTGCAGGATATTATCAATTGGTGACAATCGGGAACGGAGAACCGGAACATATCCGGTTTATGGGGGGACAACGCACGAAAGACAGTACTTTGATTGAGTATACCGGAGGGGTGCAGCCGCCTGATTTGTATTACGGGTCGGGTTATGTAAAAGCCGGAGAACAGAAAAGAATCGGTTCTGCCTTTCTGATTCTTACTTGTCGGATTGCATTGACAATACAGCAGGTGCCGCAGGAAGTAAAACGAATCCGGGCGGTTTTGGAAAATACGGCGGAGGGCGTGTACTTAAATCTGGTTATCCGGAAAAAGCCTGCTATACCGCCAATTTTTACAGAATTGACAGAGTTGCAGCCCGGAACGAGTCCGACGATTCATTTTAAATCGTTTCCGTCTGTCTCGTCAACGGACAGTTCTTTTCTGAATGTGAGTTGTTTTGATGCGGCAGATAATCTACTGTATCAGGGAAAATCGGTTTCTTTTCGTTTGGTGGGTTCGGAGGATATTCAGGTCAGTTGTCGTTTTCAATCGGTAGGGCGTACGGATGTGAAGCCGGTAAAGAAAAATAGCATTGTTTCCGATTTCCTTTTGCAATGAGATAAGATTTAAATCTGAAGAATATGAGGTATATACTCTTTTTTTTGACAGGAATATTACTGGCGGCTTGTTCCGATGATACCTCTTCTTTGCCGGCAAACCGAAAAATGATAAGGTTGAGCATGTCGACCCGGGGAATTTATGATTTTGCGACCTATATCAGAGATCTGCAAATATTTGCTTTCAAACAGGATATGAAAGGGGAATATGTCTTTTACGATAAATTGGCAGATTTGAATGAGCAGGAAATCCGGGAATTGGAGGAGGGAAAATCTCCGGGAACGACTTATACCGAATCAAAGTTATTGGATACGGAATTAGAGATCGGAAAGTACCGTTTTTATTTTGTAGGAAATGCACGGGCTGAGAGTGGGGGTATATTACAGGAGGGTATCACACGTCCTTCTGACGTCTGGTTGAATTATCCGGAGACCGGATTGTCTCTGCCTTATTTTCTGGGGCAGACGGAGACGGCGGTCGGAGAGGTTATCGAGACTGTAGCGGTCGAATTGCACCATGTTGTCAGCCGTTTGTTTATAAAGATTGACGGTGTCCCCCTGGAAATCGATACGATCCGTATGTCGGTGAAAAATATCGACCGTCGCATTACGCTGGAAGGTGAGTATTCAGAACCGGGGGATGCTCCGGCAGAGGTTTTTATTGTGAAAAATGAAAAACCTCACCAGCAGGTTACTGCTCTGTTCGATTTATATATTTTTCCATCTGCCGGAGAAACATCTGAAATTGAACTGGTGTTTCATGCCCGGAACGGGGAGGAAAGAACAAAGTTAGTGCCGGTAGAATTATTACCGGACCGGTATGTAAATTTGTTTGCAACCGTAAACAGTAGTTACGGGGCATTGTTGAGTTTTGAATTTACCTGCGTTTATTTTTTCGCTTTCGATTGGCAGAATATCGTATGGCCGGATTTTCCTTTAATACCGCAAAAATGATGAAGATTACCGGATATTGGATCATAGGGTGTATCCTTTTTGGGGGTATAGCTTGTACGGACGAAAAGGAATGTTCCCGGGAGGTGGCAGGAGCAGAGGGGCGTTTTAAAATGCAGGACGTAGCTTATGCTTTCGAGGGGGATGAGGCTGCGGATTACAAGCCTTATTATAATTTTACCGATCGGCTGGAATTATTGGCATTCCGGGAAAACCATATAGATACTTCTTTTGTTTATGATTATAATTACTGTCGTGAACATCCGGTTATTTCGGAATTTTTGAGACCGGGGAGCTATTATTTTTTATTTGCCGGGAATTTATTGGATCACAAATTAATGAACTGGCAGTTTATGGATTCCGGGATATTACAAGCCGTTTTCCGGATTGAGGATCATTTGGAGCCTCCGGTTTATCTGATAGATATTCTTCGGGGAAATCTTTGGGGCGTGGTTGATTTGCCTGTACAATTGCAGATGATTGTTTCCCGTTTGGAAATCAAAGTTATTAATCCGCCGGAATGGGTTACCGGCTTGGAGTTTTCTGTGCAACAAATTGCCCGGGAAATTCGTATTCGTAGAAATAATTATATGCAATTAGACGGGTTGGAAAGTGAACTTTCAGACACGACATCCGTATATAAAACAACCGATTTGAAATATATCGGTCCCGGTGATTATTGGGTCGGCGTAAACACCTTCCCGACTTATAAAGATCATCCGGCTGTCGTTGATGTGAAATTGAAAGGTGCTGAGAAAGTAAGTCAATTCGTCATTAATGATAACCGTTTGCTTTTTCGTCCGGGGCAGATCGTACGTATGAGTATTCTTTTTGAGACGGAGAGTACTATCCGGGTATCAGTAGAAATAAAAGAGAAATGGGAAATAATAGACGAAGGGAGAGTTGAAATTTGAGAAGGATGATTGTTAACAGAGAGGTAGAAATGGTCAGGTTAAATGGAATCCTAAAGGGGAAAAAACCGGTTTTAGTTCAATTCTATGCGAATTGGTGTCCTCATTGTCAACGAATGCGACCGATTTTGGATGCTTTGGAAAAAGAAAACAGTGAACACCTGATCGTAGAAAGGTATGATATCGATGCCCCGCAGAATGCGAGGTTGTTGGAATATTACCGAATACAATCTGTACCGACATTCCTGTTATTTTATGACGGGGATCAGGTATGGCGGCAAAGTGGCGAAATGCCTTCGGAACAATTGGAAGAAGTGGTCCGGAAATATGAATGAGTTTTTGATTGACGATTTACGATTCTGTCTCTCAATCCGAACAGTTAGTTTTGCTTTGTCCGGTTTAAAACAGATGTATTCTGACTCCGGCAAAACATCCTTGAATAAACACAGTTTATTCCGATCGTAAATTAAAAATGAATCGGCGGGAGCAATCCTGAATCGTCAATCAATCGATTCTTTTTTAAGCGGGGTTAAAATCGGAAGATTCCAGAATCTTTCCTAAATATTTGCTTAGATTTGCAAAAATAGGAAAGATATGAAAGTGCTTGTTATTGAAGATGAAGATAGTTTGCGGGGAACAATTGTGCGTTCCCTGGAGAAGGAACGGTTTATTGCGGAGTGGGCGGCAGATTACCGGACAGCTATGGAAAAGCTGAATGATTATGATTACGACTGTGTGTTGTTGGATATTATGCTACCGGATGGAAACGGTCTGGCTTTGTTGGAAGAGTTGAAAAAAATGCGTAAGAAAGAAAGCGTTATCATTATTTCAGCCAAGGATTCGATTGAAGATAAAGTGACCGGATTGGATCTGGGGGCGGACGATTATCTGGCTAAACCTTTCCATCTGGCGGAACTGCATGCCCGGGTGAAATCTGTTATCCGGCGTAAGCAAAATGACGGTGATGTGTCTATTGTATTGGAAAATTTGCATGTTTTTCCCGACCGGCATATTGTTTTTGTCAATGATGCTGAATTGGTGCTGAATAGAAAAGAATTTGATCTGCTTTATTATTTTGTGACGAACCCGGATCGTTTGATTCATAAGGAAGCTTTAGCCGAGGCTGTCTGGGGGGATTGTATAGATCAAGCGGATAGTTTTGATTTTATTTATTCTCAGGTAAAGAACCTGAGAAAGAAGATGAAAACAGCGGGAGCTTTGCCGGAAATAAAAGCCGTTTACGGTTTCGGATATAAAATGAATACAAAAGGGGACTGATTTTTAAGTATGAAACTGATTCACTATACAATAGGACGTTTGGCAATTGTCGTTTTAATAATTATGGCTTTCTGGTCGGTATTTTTCTATTTTCAGATTGTAGACGAGGTGTACGACGAGACGGACGATAGCCTGAAAAATTATAAAAAGATCGTTATCAAACAGATGTTGCGGGATGCAGACATACCGCGCAGTCATACGGATATTCTTACCCGTTATTATATTACGGAGATTCCTGCTGACGTGGGTAAACATTATCGGGAGCATTTTGAGACGACGGAGGCTTTTAATGAGTATGAAATGGACGATGAGCCTGTACGATTGTTGAGAACTGCTTTTAAGACGGAAAACGGACAGTATTACGAGTTGACGATCATGACCTCCATTATAGAGGAAGATGATATGCTGGAATCGATTTTATGGTCGATTGTTTATTTGTATGTTGCGGTGGTCATCTGTATTTTATTTGTTTCCCATTGGATGTTCCGGAAAAGTTTCCGGCCATTTTATGCTTTGATGGGGTGGCTGGATAATTTTACGGTGGGTAAACCCAATACACCTTTGGTAAACGAAACCCGGGTAACGGAATTCAGGCGTTTGAATAAGGCAATCGCAGAGATGGCCGGGCGGAATGAGACCGTATTTCATGAGCAGAAGCGATTTATTGAAAATGCTTCCCATGAATTGCAGACACCTTTGGCCATTTGCCGGAATAAACTGGAGTTATTGGCAGAGAGTCCGGCTTGTACGGAAGAGTTGCTGAATGAAATCGGAGATATACATCAAACTCTCGACCGGATTATTCGTTTGAATAAATCTTTGTTGTTGTTGTCCCGTATTGAAAATCGTCAGTATACGGAGGTTAAAAATGTGGTATTTAATACAATATTGCATGGAGCGGCAGATGATTTTAAAGATATTTATGCTTACCGGAATATCCGGATCGAAATAAAGGAGGAAGGCGTGTTTAGCTGTCAGATGAATGAAATGCTGTCTGTTGTTTTAATGACGAATTTACTTAAAAATGCGATTGTCCATAGTCCGGATTGCGGGGCTGTGAATATCGGAATTACGGTTGATGAGGTCCGGTTTGCTAATGATGCTGTTGACGGACCTCTCGACGATAAAAAGGTGTTTCAGCGTTTTTATCATGCAGGAGGTAAAAAGGAATCGACAGGCTTAGGCTTGGCCATCGTTAAATCGATAACGGATATGTATGGTTTACGGATAGATTATCGTTATGACGGGCGTCATCATTTTTGTATCAGAAGGAATAGGTAGTGATGTATTCGAAAAGAGAACGGTAGAACGGGTGTCGGGTGAGTGTCGTGGAATTTCCCAGAATAATGAGTTTCATGCGGGCACGGGTTATGGCAACGTTCATGCGGCGCAAATCATTTAAAAAACCGATGTTTCCTGCTTCATTTGCCCTTACAAGACTGACAAAAATGACATCGCGTTCCTGTCCTTGAAAGCCGTCTACGGAGTTTACTGTAATCAGAGACCGGAAAGGCTTGAAAAAACGGTCGGCTTTGAGGAGTCTTCGGATATAGTATACCTGTGCTTTGTATGGAGAAATTAATCCGAAATCGATTCGTTCTTCCAGAATACGGCTCATCCCGATTTTTTCAATATATGTCCGGAGGTGTTCGATCAGTAATGCAGCCTCATTTTTATTCATGCGGCTCATGCTGTCTCCCGCAGTTTCTTCCGCTGCTTCCGGTTCGGCGGTATCTATCCATACCAATGGCGAATCATACTCGAGAATGCTTCGGTGTTTTACTTCCGGTGCAGCTTCCAGACGATTGTGATAAAACCAACGGGAAGGAAAAGCCATTATGGCTTCATGCATACGGTATTGGGTTTGTAAGAGGGTTACGGCCGATGGCTGACGTCGGACCACTTTTTGCATTAATGTCTGTTCGAGCCCGCCTCGTGCCGCTTCGGGGCATTTTACCGTCGGTGGTAACTGACAGTGGTCGCCGGCAAAAATGACCCGTTCGGTTTTGCTTATTGCAATCCAACAGGCTGCTTCCAGGGCTTGTGATGCTTCGTCGATAAAGAGGGTGCTGAAACGTTTATTTGCCAGTAAACGGTTGGCAGCTCCGACCAGAGTACAGGCAATTACTCTGGCTTCGGCAAATAAATCGCGGTCGATTCCGATTTCCAGCTCGGTAGCCCGGTGACGTAGCTGGAGCAAACGGTCGTATTGTATTTTGCGATGTTGTCCTTCTGCTTTACGTATTATGCCGATGGCTTCCCGGATCATCTTTCTGATTTTCCATAATTCGGGGTAATCGGGATGTGCTTCGAAACGACGTTCGTAGCTGAAAGAAAGCATTTTGTCATTGACTCGCGTCGGATTTCCGATCCGAAGAACAGGAATTCCGCGGTCTGTCAGTTTTTCGGCAATCCAGTCGACGGCTGTATTACTTTGGGCGCAGACCAGAACTTGATTTTCTTTGTGTAATGTTTCATATACAGCTTCGACGAGCGTAGTGGTTTTCCCCGTTCCGGGAGGACCGTGAACGATACCGGTGTCTTTGGTATAAAGAATCCGGTTGACGGCTTCTTCTTGTTTCCGGTTGAGCCAGGGGAAGCGCATCGGCGGTATATTCCGGAAAAAAGCCGTTTGTTTGCCCAATATAATTTCGCGAAGCTCTGCCAAACGGTTGTCTTTAGCCTGCATCACTTCGTTCAGGGCTGCAAACATGGTTTTGTATGTCGTTTCGTCGAAATAAAGTTGTATGCCTAAATCCGTGCATTGCTGCAATGTTGTGGCCACTGAGGTATTGGGTAAAACCACGACCATGCGGTTGCCGTCTACATAGCTGATTGTACCGTTGAAATTGAAGTAGCGTTGGTTTCCCGCTGCATCCGGCGTAAAAAAACAAACCGGACGCCCGTATTCGAAATTATGTTCCGTGTCATCATCACTCTCTTTTGTAATTTCGATGACCGGCAGGTTCAATGAATTGTAATAGTTACGTCCGGCTCCGACCGGATACCAGCAGAACCCCTGCCGTATCTTATGTAAAATCCCTCCCGTTCTGGATTTTTGGAGGTAGCTTTCTTTTTCATAAGCGTATTCCTGTTCCAATAGACGGTATTGCTGTTGTAATTCAGCCAGGGAGGAAGGGAGGGTACGGTTGTTCATCGGTTGTTTATGTATCGGCAAAATTACAGACTTTCAGTTGAAATGAAAAAGATTAAAGAGAAAAAAGGAACAACCGGTGGATTTGTATTTTTATTCTGAATAAAATCGTTTTGTTTATTTCGGTTTTTACGGTTCCGGACCGGATTTGTCGACCGGAGCAGGAGAAGACGTGTTACCTGAATCCGGAATTGAGCAATACGCTTTGGCAGATTAAAACTTTTCCGGTCGCTTGCGGAACAAATTGCAGCAATAAATCGTTACTTTTGTCAATCGGGTTCTTTTGATTTTAAATGGTAATGAAAATGAAATTAGTAATATTTGATTTGGACGGGACATTATTGAATTCTCTGGAGGATTTGGCAGTCAGTGCCAATTATGCTTTGCGGAAATTCGGTTATCAGGAACATGTAACGGAGGACTATCGTTATATGGTGGGAAACGGTATTACGAAATTAATAGAGCGGGCATTGCCTGAAGATGCACGTACGGAAAACGAAATTATGCATGTCCGGGCCGAGTTCGTTGCCTATTATTCCGGACATATGATGGATAAAACCAAACCCTATCCGGGAATTCCGGAGTTGTTGAAAGAACTTAAGCACCGTGGATTGATGCTGGCAGTGGCATCGAATAAATATCAGGATGCTACGCGGGAATTAATCCGTACTTATTTCGGAGAGGGAATTTTTCAGGTCGTATTGGGGCAACGCGAAGGAGTTCCCGCTAAGCCGGACCCGGCTATCGTAAATGAAATATTGGGAACGACAGGGGCCGGCCAAGACGATACGCTTTATGTCGGAGATTCCTGTGTAGATATGCAAACGGCAATCCATAGCGGAGTCACTCCTATAGGAGTCACCTGGGGCTTTCGTCCTTGCAAGGAACTGATGGATAACGGTGCCGTTCATATTGTGAACCGGCCGGAGGATATACTGAAGTATATAGGGGAATAAATTGTCCGTTTCGGATTCGCATTTTTTATAGATCCCGCTGATTTCACAGATTTATAGGGTTTTGGCTATTCTGTTTCAATGGATTATTATTTTTGATTTGTTTGAAATGAATCTGTTCTCATTTCAGCGAAGTGCTCTGCCAAATCGTATTTTAACCCGATCGTAAATCCGAAATCGCAACTTACTAAGTTTTCCGGAAAAATATTTCTATTCCCAAATGTTTCCCAAATTCTATATTTTCTTTGTATCGTAAATTTAAAATATAAACGATATGAAAAGAGTATTTTTTCTGATAGTAGTCAGTTTATTTTTGGTACAGGCAGTTTTTGCCGATAAGAAAGTGTATACGACCGATACCCTTCAATTGCCTCAAACGGCCCGGGAGTTTATACGTAAACATTTTCCGGCTACAGGCGTATCTCATATTAAGATTGAAAAGGAGTTCTGGGAAGGAAATCAGTACGATGTCATTCTGACGAACGGTTTTGATCTGGATTTTGATAAAAACGGACAGTGGAAAGAAATCGACGGGCATAAAACCGCTTTGCCGGTGTCTGTTCTCCCGGCTAAAATCGCAGATTATCTGTCAAAGAACTTTTCCGGTATAGCTGTATGGAGTATCGATAAAGACAAAAACGGTTACGAGGTGAAACTGGCAAACCGATTGGAGTTGAAATTTAATCTTGCGCAAGTATTTGTCAGGTTTGACGATTGATTATTAACCAATAAACGCTAAGGATATGAAAACTGTATTATTTATTTTAGGTTTGATTTTTTCTTTGCCATTTGTGGCTTGTAGTAATGATGACGATCATTATAAACCGGAAGAGCCGGTGACCCGCGCTTTCGAGCAGAAATATCCGGGTATTACACCCAAAGAGTGGGAGCGGAAGGGAAATTATGTTGTAGCAGAATTCTATGAAAACGGAGTAGAAAAAGAAGCTTGGTTTGATAATACCGGTAATTGGTATATGACGGAAAGTGATATCCGTTTCAGCGCTTTACCGGAGGCCATTAAAACGGCTTTTGCTGCCGGTGAATATGCACAATGGCATGTTGACGACGTGGATATGCTCGAGCGGGCCGGAATGGAAACGGTTTATGTAATCGAGGTTGAACAAGGCAAGCAAGAGGTGGATTTGTATTATACGGAGAACGGCACTCTGGTAAAAACCGTTGTGGGCGACGACGGGAGCCATGTACCTTCTGCCGGTTTGCCTCAGGCTGTAACGGATTATTTAAATACACATTATGCCGGTGCCCGGATTGTTGAATATGAAATTGAAAAAGGTATACTGGAAGTCGATATTTACCATGACAATAGGTATAAGGAAGTAAAATTTGACAGTCAGAACCAGTGGTTATATACCGAATGGGAGGTCCGGCAATCGGATGTTCCGGCTGTTGTACTCGAAACCATTCGTACACAGTATGCCGCTTACCGGATCGACGACATTGATTTTATTGAAAGTGCAGCCGACGGTTCTTATTACCTCTTTGAACTGGAGCAAGGCGAACGGGATATTTATGTCAGAGTGAGCGAGGACGGAACGGTATTGCCTTGATCGGATGTAACCCTGCCCCGGGCTATTGAGTATAAATAGAAAACTAAATCAAAATAGCTATGGGGAAATTTGAAGAATTAATAAAAGGTGATAAACCGGTGCTGGTGGATTTTTTTGCTACCTGGTGCGGTCCGTGTAAAGCCATGCACCCGATACTCGAAGAGTTGAAAAAGGATATGGGAGATAAAATCCATATTATTACGATAGATGTAGACGGAGAGGCAAACCGGGCATTGGTTATGAATCATCAGATTCAATCTGTACCGACCCTGATGATCTTTAAGAAAGGGGAGATGGTTTGGAGGCAAAGCGGAGTTATGCAATCGGTACAGTTGAAAAATGTACTTGAGAAATATGTATAATGTTTGAAAATACGGGATAATTACTATCCCGTATTTTCGTTTTTAGCCTAAATATGTCTAACATTCCGGAGAAAACTCGGTGTTTAACCAAGGCATAACCGTCCGGCCGGTTATTCTTTGATCCCTCGTATCATACATCCCAGTGAACGTCTGTATGAGGTGGCGTAGCTGACGGCTATGTTGGAAAGCACATACGCATTGGCTGCCGTTTTGTATTCATAGGACGGAGTATTGTTCCAATAACCGCTGGTACCGGGACTGGCAACTTCGGCGTTTTCCCCCCAAAGTACTCCGCAAATCGGAAAACAAAGCTCGGCGGATCTTGTGGCGTTTGTAAACAGGTTTTCCGCTTCTCCTGCGGTTTGAAAATCAGTGTCGGCATTTCCTTTTATTTCTGTAAGTCTGATCCAGCTGTTGTAGGAAGATATGCCTTTGAATTCATACCGTATAACATAAGCTTCGGATGTCCCGAACATTTTTATGATATAAATCTTCGATGCTCCGTCAGAAATGGATACATAGTCGTATTCCGTGCCTATGATATCGAGAACATCCTTACCTTCCCTCCGTTCCTTGTCTTTAAATAGAATCTCATCACCGGGGAATATCCGTAAACATTCGTAATCATAAGGCAGACGATAGCCATTCCGGCAAGGATTGCTACCGGACCGGTCTGTCCAGCCGTATGTATTTTCAAGAGTGGGAAGTTTAGTGGTAAGGCTACCGTCACACAACCAATCATCCACGTGAGTAATGAATTCCGGCATTTGCTGGGCCTGGGCTGCTGTAATGTCGGAATTGGCGGCTATTGTTGTGACTGTTGTTACATTTTCGCAAGGAAATTCCACATTTCTGCCCCATTGGTAATAATTCCCCCAGGCTTGTTTAAATTGTTTTCCGGATAAGTTGGTCGGTGTGGAAGGGAGAGTTGCTCCTTCATTCGTATCTGACCATTTTTCAAGATTGAAATCTTTGTAATGAGTTTGAATGACCGGAATGATCCTTGCATTCTGGCCGTCGACCTGTACCGTAACGGTTGCATAACGCGCTTTTTGCTCGTCTTTGTAAGTATCGGCGGAGATCATAAGGGTATCTCCCTGCGCTACCGGGTGGCACCAGCTTTCATCCGCTTGGGCTTCCCACTCTACATTTCCCTTGATGGCAATGGGTACACCTTTTCCGGAGGCAGGGACATAAAGTTTTTCCGGGAAAATATCAAATTTCGAACCGGCTTGAATAACGGTAAATGTACCTTCACCGTTTCCTTCGGTTATTGTGATTACAGCCGTTCTTGTGGCTATTGTTAGGTTTAAGGGAGCTGTCAGGGTTAGTTTATTAGCGTTTTTCCCTACTGTACACCAGCTTTTGTCGGATACGGCTTGCCAGTTACCGTTCAGGTTGATGGAAACCTCCCGGCTTCCTCCGTTCGCTTCAAACGAAATATCCTGAATTCCTAAATCCAGAATGGATTTCCCCGTATTGTCATCCGAGTCGCATCCTGTTAGAAATAAAGTGAATAACAGTATTATATAACTTATTAGTTTCATATGCTTCAAATTAAAATCGTGTCATAAAATCCGGGAGAAGGAGTGGTAAAGCAAGCTTTACCGACTCCTGATCGTTTTCATTGTTTGGGTTCCCGGAATATTTCGGTATTATTCCATAATGCAACGTAACGGTGTTGCATAGCCGCAGATTGCCCCGGCTTCATTGATGCGTGTTGTGTTGAGTATATACATGCAACGCATCTTTTTATCAAGCCAGTACCAGGCGGCAGCACCCGGAGCCAGTAAGGTTGCTCCGTCACTCATGTTCAACATTCCGGCTGCCGGGAATATCCGGACTTCAGATTCTGTGGCTTCTGCAAATAAGGCTTCTGCATCTGTTGCATTGTCGAATACGGTATTTTCATCTGCTAGAATTTCAGTAATTTTCAAGTATAGATTTTTACCTACTTCTCCCAGCATTTCGAAACGAAGTATGTATGCATCAGCCGTTTCAAATTTCTTTATCGCGTAGATTTTAGAGTTTCCTTCATAAACGTATAAGGTACGGTCGGGTACTCCGGGTCTGTCTTCCAGGCGTTCATAGACAACGACGCTCTGGGAATTGCTGAATGTCCCTTTGTCTTCCGAAGAAGGATAGATACGTAATAAATCCATTTGATTGGGTAACCGGTAACCGGAAGGACATGGATAGGAGCCTGCCCGGTCGTTCCATACGCTTTCCGATCCCGGGTTGGTCAGCCAGTCGCCGTTTGAGGTAATAAATTCTGTCATCTCCTGTGCTTGTTCTGCCGTAATTGATTCATTGGCGGCAATCGTGGTTTCAGCTCCGGAATGAGGGAATCCGACATTTCGCCCCCATTGGTAATACATCCCCCAGGTGTCTTTGTAGTCAGGACCTGACATATTTTCTTCCGTTGCCGGTAATTTTGCACCTAAATTGCTGTTTGACCACCTGGACAGGACAAATTCCCTTTTGGCTGTCGGAGTCTGTATGATTTCAAGAGTTACCGGGTCGAGATCGGGAGCTGTTACGGTAACGGTTGCCGTACGTTCGTTATCACCGGAATAGGCTTCGGTAGTGACAATGAATGAACCTGAACCCGAACCGGTTGCCGGTTGTAATGTACACCAGGCGGCACCTGCGGACACCGTGGCCGTCCAGGTGATATCGGTATCTGTTGTAATGTCGACCGGAAGTTTACCTCCCTGGTTTCCGAACGCGTAGCTGACAATGCTTAATTTGAGCCGGGATTTGTCATATAGTCTGTCATTCGTCATGTTTTCGGTATCTTCTGTATTTCTCAATACTAATTTCCAGCTTTCCGCATTAGTGATATGCCCGATAATCGCTCCGTTTTTAGCAGCGACTTTTTGTTCCCGGAATGTCGCTGTCGCGGCTACAGCGAGAGGTAATTCTTCCGTTCCGTTCCAGAGGATAGGCTGATTGCCGTATGTTTGAGTTATATCTTTGAATTCGACATTTTCGATTTTTACCAGCAAACCGTCTCCGGCTTCTCCGGCAAGTATCTCTGCGATGGTTTTTACAGTCGGGTTTACAGTGATTGTCGCTGTCGGTACAGAGGTAATATTAGCGGTTTTCAAATTGTTAATGGTTGTCAGGCCGTTTACTGTTGTTCTGCTGCCTCCGTTTAATAATACATCGACCTGAGTACCGGGTGCGATATTATGTTCTTCTGTAAATTGCAGGGTGATCGCGTTACCGGTACCGTCTTGTATGATCATTTGGTTGTCGCCGATATTTTTGCCGGTGTTGTCAGAAGTTACAAGTCCGGTAACATATGTATAGTCCGTTTTACTGTTGGCTGCCAGGGCCCGCAATGCCGTAATCGTCATATTGGCAGGACCGTCCTGAATGATGGTAACGACATCGCTTTTTTCCTGATTGCCTTCGAGGGTCAGGGTGGCTTCTCTTTGTTCGGCAGTCGTATTCGGTGCCGATGTAATGGTTATGCCGGTTTTATCTTCGGATACGGTAATTGTCAGCCAGCTATCGGCACCATCGGATAATTGGGGCGTCCAGGTAACATTGGAAGTAACGGATACGGTTTCTGTTCCGCCGTCTACTTCAAAACCGATATTCTTCGGGTTTACGCTTAATACCGGGTCTAGGCCAGGCTGGGATACGACAACTCGTCCGCTCAATGAACCGGCTGTAACGATAAGGGTGAATTCCCGGGGAGCATAATCTTTATTTTCTGTAGCAGTTACGGTAACTGTAGCATCTTTTTTTCCGGAAGTTTCGGATAGTGTCAGCCAGGTCGGGGGAGTATTGAATGACCAGTTCTGATTGGTTGTGATTTCGATAACGTCATTTCCTCCCGTTTGCAGGAAGCTCATCGTGTTCTTTTGTATTTCCAGGGTAGGATCGGGACTCTTGTCGTCGTCTTTACATCCGGTTACGGTTATGACCAGCAGTAATGTCAATGCACTTAGCAGACAAAACCAACTTTTTGTGTTGTAATTTGTTTTTTTCATAATCGATAATTTAATTGTGAGAAAGTATAGGTTTAGGGTATTATTCGGCTTTGATACAACGGATCTGGCATCCTAACGACCGGGGACAATACAATGCGTCCACATGAAGCTGGAAGTTCGTCGCGCTCACATAAGTGGCGTATTCTTTATAGGGAGAAGCTGTCCAGTAATTACAACTGACACCTAAAGAAGTCGCAGTTGCTGTGTTGCAATAGAGATAACCGCTGGCCGGAAATATTTTTGTCGCTTGTTCGTCACTGGCGGAAAATAAAGCTTCGGCTTCCTCTGAGTTGGTAAAATCGGTGTAAGCATCTCCCCGGATTTCGGTCACTTTCAGATAACCGTTGTTATAGGGGCCTGTCTTCCATTCGTATTTCATTACATAGGCATTCTCGGTGCCGAATTTTTTAATTGCGTATTTGGTATAATTACCGTCGCCTACAGAAACACAGGTATAAGACGTACCGGCTGCATCCAAAACTTCCGTATTTGTGCAGCGGTCAATGACTACGTACCGTCCTTCTATTTCTCCGTAAGGAAATATTTGCCGGGCTTCGTAATCGAGAGGCAATCGCCAACCGTCCGGGCAGGGTTCCTGACCCGCACGGTCTTTCCAGACGTACGAGTTTCCGGTGGCGGGGAGGGTGGTTGCACTCCCGTCACTCAACCAGTCGAAAGGCGTTAGTTCACTTCCTATAAATTCCGTCATCGTCTGGGCGGCTTGCGCAGTTATTGAAGCATTTGTCATAACGACTGACGGTAAAATATCTCTGGAAAATGTCACATTGCGTCCCCATTGATACATGTCACCCCAAGTCTGTTGATAATCGGGGTTTTGCATATTTTCCTCCGTGGCCGGAAGGGTGGCGCCCAGGTCGGTATCCGACCATTTTTCAAGCATGAAATCCCCTTGATTGCGCTGGGATACCGATAGTATTTTGGTATTTTTTCCGGCACTTAATGTGATTTGTGTTGTCCGGGGGTCCGTATTGTCATAATGATCGGCGGATACTTTTAATGTATCGTCTGTGATATAGATATGACACCATCTGTCTTTGCTGCTGGCAGTCCATTTCAGATTGCTCTGAACAGTGACGTTTTTGGTTTTACCCGAAGCACCTAAAGTCAGTTTCGGTTGGGAAAGAGCAATAATGGAACCTTGCTGGGATACCGGTATTGTTTTATTTCCTTCGGGGGCTTTGATGGTAATCAGGGCTATCCGGGAAGAGATAGTCGGGTTTTCCGGGACGGTCACATGTACGATTTTGCCTGAAACGGTTACGGTACACCATGTTTTATTGGATGTTGCACTCCAGGCACCAGCGGAGAATACTTCGATCGTGCCCGTTCCTCCGACAGCCTCTATGGATAGGTCGGAAGAAATAACTTCCAGTTCGGACGAATCGGTTTTGTTGTCATCCGAATCGCAAGCTGCCAAAAACAGGCAGAAAATCAGGATGAGGTATTTAATTTTTTCCATATTCATATGTGAATTTTATAGGTTATATACTTTTTCTAGCGATAACTGAAACCATACATCCTGTTTGTCAGTTGACTTAAACATAATCACGGCCGGTTTGGACGGATTATCACAAGTGATGGTGTATTTACCGTTTAGCATTTGAAGAATAGCTTCTCCTCCGGAGTTGTAGAAAGCATTTCCGTTATCATCTACTTTTCCGGTGAATTCGATCTCAAGTTGATCGTCAGTCCATTTTACAGGCCGGCAATAAATCAACAACAAACATTCATACAGGTTATAACCATCGGTGAGTACGACGTTCAGAATCTGTGCTTCGAGTTCTGCATTGTAACTTAGATAAGCCTGGTAAATTCGGAGTCCTTGTCCTGATTGAACTAATTCACCGGCTTCTTTCCATTTTTCCCGGAAGGGAGAACTCATGATACCGGTGTGGAAGTACCACTCTTCTTTTGTGTAACAGAATCTTTTATTGAGGGGCATCGGATCAAAGGTAATCCGGGCATTTACGTCGTTGTCCGAACAAACCAAAGTACGTTCGATTTCGGACCAATCAAAGTATTGCAGGGTTTTTCCGCCGATCTGAATCGGTTGGTAGAGTTTGATACCGCTGGTGGTATAAATAAAGGGGGCGTTGATTGTCAGCGTATCCTTGCCTTCGATATAGTCAATTTCGAAATTTCTGCCGTTGGGTTCTGTCGTCAGTGCCCGTCCGGTCTGTGTCAAGAATATCTCCGTATTTTCTACTGTCAGGCCATAACCATAGTAGTCGGGAGGGGTAATTGTACGGATGATACTTTTGAGATCGTTCAACGTTTGTTCCCAGCTTTGATTTTTGGACAGGGGATGCATACGGAAAGTATTTCCCGTCTTTTTCCCTTTTAATATCAATTCATTGTTTTCCTGTCCCATGAATATGAATTCGTAATCCCCTTCATAGCCTAATCCGGGAAGTCCGGGAATAGCGGGATCGGAAAAGAAGTGGAAGATCTCGTTGTAGGTATCGAAACTCAATACCGGTCCCATATCTTCCTTCAATGAATACAGGCTTTTGGCGGACCTGGAAGAGATTTCCGAGGCGACAGTTACATCTTCTTCAGTGAAGGAAAGTAGTACGGTATATCCCCCGTAAGAACAATCGCCTTTGGGGTAATATTCCATAACCCAGCCGTTTTCAGGGGCAGTCAGAATCTTTTGGTAGGCTTGCAGGGCTTCAGAAAGACGTTCTGCTGCCGGTTTGTTAAAGATATCCTCTTCGTCCTGTACACAGGATTGTAAACCTAACAGGAAGCCGAAGATGAGCAGGTATGGTAGTTTTTTCATAATAGTACTTTTAGTAAACAAACATTTATCGGTTTCGTTTCACGTTATTCGTCGAGGTCGTAATCGATATTGCCGATTTCTGAAGAACGGCGTTCTACGACTTTCCGCAGATCGTCGATATTGATATTCCAGGAGTTTTTCAGCCAGTTACGTACAATACCGAACTTTTTCTGGATAATTTCACTACCGTCAGTGCCGGCCCCTTTTAATATTTCTTGCCAGGCTTCATTGTTGCTGGTTAGATAGATAGCGATGATTTCGACAAAATCTTCCTGCGGCTCACTGCTGGCATATTTGGAAACAAATCCCATTTTCCAGGCTTCTTTTTCTGTCCGGTTCATCCAGCCTGTGGGAGAGTAATCGGAGGTCGTGATTTTCTCGAAGTCTTTGGGGTAATTTTTAGTTTGATGGAGAATGTGAGCGAATTCGTGATGCATTGTCTTGAAATAAAAATAATTCAGACTGTCGATGTTTTCCGTATTCAGTTCATTGACCTTGTATAACGTGACCATCAATCCGCCTTCGGCTGTCCCCAATACTTCGGTTTGTGCTTCGGCATCGATAGCCGGAGAACCGATCAGGTGAATCACTTTAGGAACATAGGTACGCATGAAATCGACCCCGGCTACTTCGTCATAAACTTCCAGCCAGAGATGCTTTATCAGCTTGGATATTTTGATGGAATTTTCCAGACTGGCCGGTACCAGGTTGAACGTCATATCCGATATAACGTCTTCCATCCGATACTTCATGTCGATGTTATAGGCATTGACGTAATTGTCCAATAGCCAAAGATCAAATTCGGTGCGTTTTACTTCCGAAGGCTCGAAAATGGATTTTCCGCCGGGATCGTCTTCTGAGCAACCGTAAAAGAGAGGGGCCAGAGAGAAAAGGAGAAGCGTATAAATAACTGTTCTTTTCATATTATTTCGGTTATAAGTTTTGTAATTATCTCGGATTGGCGGGCATGCCTGCGCTGATGACGGATGACGGAATCTGGATCGCCCGGCGGAGATCGTCGGTTGTCAGTACGTCGTCCGTTTTACCGTGGCGGTTGTGGGCGATTTCAATACCGTAGCGTTTGATGTCGAACCACCGTAATCCTTCGTGTATATTTTCGATTCGTCTGCAATGGAGAATGAAATGGATAAAGCTTTCCTGAAGTCCTGTCTCTAAGGTGAATTTCGGATGCAACGGTTTCTTCGTCGTAAGATCCTGGGCATAATAGTTTTTGATATTATCCAGGCTCAGGCTTCCGCCTGTTGTCGTGTGTCCTTTCAGCCAGATTTGCATGTCGGCAAGGGCCCGGGCATATTCTTGCCGGTAGACATAGGCTTCTGCCCGGCATAAAATAGCTTCATCTGTTGTAAATGCCGGATACACCAGATTAATGAAGCCCGTTCCCGCAACTTTATCCGTATATTCGACAAAAGCTCCTAATTTAGGATATACCATTTTCGGTGTAGAGCCGAAAACCGTATTGTAGGCACTCAGGTTTTCTCCCCATAACCCAGGTGACCAGAAAGTTTGGGTTTTGGCAATGGAACGGGCGTGACCATACCGTTCTCCCTGGCTATAAGGACCGTGTATAATAGGCCAGTAGGATTTGGCGGGCAATAGCAGCAGATTGCTGTTGAGTTCTGCACTGACATAATTATTGATTCGCCAGTTCCAGTCGGAGGTTTTTGCGTCGCCGTTAAAATCCCGCATCACTTCGTCAGGTGTTTCTCCCAATGCTAATGTGGCGTATCGGATGACTTTGTCGTATTTCTCATACCATAAGTAAAAACGGGATGCAAAAGCACAGGCTGCTTTGTAGTTGAAATGATAACGGGGGACGGTATAGATTTGGTCGTCGATCAAGGGGATTCCGGCTTCGATATCTTCGGCAATTTTAGCGTAGACATCGGCAACGGTTCCGCGGTCGTAATTTTTGGATACGGTTGTTTCCGGTTCCTCTACATAGGGAATACCCATATCCCGGGTGCTGGTTGCCGTATTGTAATGTTGGCAAAATAAATTCACCAGGATAAAATGAGCATAGGCACGACACAATAAGGCTTCGCCTTTTTGGGGACTGTTTTTGTCCATGCCCAGTTCCTCAATAGCCTTTATAGCATGGTTTGCCGAAGCAATCGCCAGGTAGTAGTTGTCCCAGATATATTGGGGCGAATCCTGGCTTACTTCCGTCACATCCTGCCAATGATAAGCTTCCTCGTCCATCAGGGAATAGGCCGAATATAATGTTCCATTGTCTTGGGTATTATCTGACATCATTTCTGCCAGCATACTGAAAGAGGCGCTTGGATAGGCCGATACCAACAGACGGGTAATTTTTTGTTCTGTTGTCAGTTCTGCCCGGTTGTCCGGCATCTTATCCAGAAAGTCGTTACAGGAACTGGCCAGCAACGATGCTATAAAAAGCAGGGGGATAATTATATTTTTCTTTTTCATAATCTGTATGTATTAAAATCCAAACCTCAGAGTAAATGTAAATTGCCTGGGTACCGGGGCAGAAACCCCTCCGGAGCGGAAAAACTCCGGGTCCTGGCCGTTCAGTTTCGAATCCGCATAAAGCAGAAATAAGTTCGTTGCCTGTGCTTTCAGGGACAGGTTGTTCAGGTTGAGCCGGCGGATGAATTTTTGAGGGAAATCGTAGGTAAGCGATATTTCTTTCATCCGGATAAAGCCTCCGTCTGCAATTCGGGCATCCGAGTAATTGTAAGCATTGTATGCATACCTGAGATTTTTGATGTCTTTATCCTGGCGGTTACTGGCAATGACCGGAATATCGGTGTGAGCTTCATCGCCCGGCATCATCCAACGGTTTTTAAATTCTTTGGGCATGGCGTCCAAATCGGAATAAGAACTGCTGAATACCGGATCCAGACGGATAACATTGCCGAACGAGTAGGTTATAAAAACGTTTAATTTGAGGTTTTTGTAAGTGAAAATATTTCCCAAACTTCCTGTAATTGTCGGGTCGGTCGGACCTTCGTATTTTAGGAAGTCAACCATGTCCCGTTCCTGGAAATTGATATCCGTAATCGTAATTTCACCTTTGTGATTCAGGAATGTCGGTAAACCGTCCTTATTCAATCCTTTGAACGGCATTGAAAACAGAGAACGTACCGGATAGTTTTTCCGTGCAAAACCATTACCGGATACCAGGTCGATAACTCTGGAGCGGGCATCCAGTTTCGTCACTGTGTTTTTATTTTTGGAAAAGATCAAATCGGTACTCCAGGTAAAATTGGGGAGTTTGATATTTTTTGTCGAAAGGGTAAATTCGAATCCACTCGATTTCATGGAAGCGACATTGGCGTATTTGATGGTTTCACCTCCGGCACCTTGTGTGTTGATTAAACCGATCAGGTCGTAGTTATTACGGGTGTAATAATCACTACTAAGGTTGATCCGGTTATCTAAAAAACCGAAGTCCAATCCAATATTCAATTCGTGTTTTTTTTCGTAAGTCAGTTCGCTGTTTTCCAAAGAACTGATTTCCAATCCCGGCTCTTTTACCGTAGAGGAAGGACGCCAGGGGGTGTAACTGGTATATATGGCTCTTGAATTGGATACGGAAGCCGGTCCCCGGTCGGCAGTCAAGCTGTAGGATGTTCTGAAAGTAAGGTGTGAAACCGCAGGTTTTAAACTTTCAAAAAATGATTCTTCATGTGCATTCCAGGCGAGAGCGATATTCCAGGTCGGGAGCCAGCGGGAACTTCTTGATTTACCCAGTTTGTTTGATCCTTCGTAGCGTAAGGTTCCGTTTAAGGTATAGATTCCTTTGTAGGAATACGTGGCTGTTCCGAAAAATGCGACATTGCGGGAAGTTGTGCTTGTATTTTGGTAATATTGTCCGTTCTCTTCAGCCAATTGTTTGAAAGCATAGTAGTTAAAGAACGGATTACCTCCCATATCGTATTGATATCCCATTCCCATAAACCAGGTGGCTTGACGTTCTACCGAATTGGTTTCCATACCGCCGAAAAAATTGGTAATATGCGTTTCGTTGAAAACTTTGTTAAAACTTAATGTTGCCCGAAAATCCGTCCCGAACATTTTGTAATTGGTACGTTTGTAGATACCGCCTTCCGGTAATATGCTTACAGGTAAGGAATAGGCAATGTCCGGATCGGTGTACAGGAAAGGGTTGGCGTCGCGAATTGTCGCATCGCTCATTTCACGGTAGGCTTGTGCTTGGTTGGACTGATCTTTGATGTGATGTTCCTGTGAGGAATTCTGGTATTTAACTGCTCCGACCATGCTGACTTCCAGGCCGGTTCGTATTTTCCATTTCAACTCTCCCTGGAATTTCAGATCTACCATGTTCAGATCGATGTAATTGTTTTCCAATTCATGTAATATGTTGAACGGAGCGTAGTTTCGGGTATAGTAAGTGTACCCTTTTGCATCTTTTACCGCCAGCGCTCTGGAGGTGTTCAAAGCATAACTGTACGGGTTGATATCGAAATCCCGTTTTACTTCTCCGCTGACAACGTCGACTTGCTGGCTAAGTGTTCCCGGAGCTTGTTGATCCCGGTAAGAGCCGTTTGTAAGCAGACTGAGGGTAAGATTCGGTAAAATGTCATAAGAAGCATTGGCATTGGCCGTATAACGGTTTACCGAACTGGCTTTTGACCATCCCGGATCGTGATATATACTCATTGAAGCGTAATATCTGGCTTTTTCAGTACCGGAGCTGATACTGATAGAATGATTTTGCGTCAGTGAATTCCGAAATAATTCATTGAACCAGTCCGTATTCCGCATTTCAGCTTCCTGCAAATATTTATTCCGGGCTTCCGGTGTATTTGCCAGTGCCCATGTCCCGGATACCGGATCATAAGTGTTCATCAGTTTATACATTTTCCCGTACACGCCGCTTTCCGATGCCCGATAGGTTTTGGCAAAGCTTAGCCAGCCTTTCTGATACATTTCATTATAAACACTCATCTGGTCCTGGGAGTTCATGATGTTGAACGTAGAATAGTCAGGAACCAGCCGCATGGATAATTCTCCGGTGTAATTGATGTGGCTTACGCCCGCTTTGCCCCGTTTGGTCGTAATGACGACAACACCCGCCATGGCCCTGGCTCCGTAGATTGAAGTGGCAGAGCCGTCCTTTAAAATTTGAAAATTTTCAATGTCGTCGGCACTTAAACCGGCAATTGCAGAACTGATGAGTGTAACGGCATCTCCCGAGGATAGTTCGTCGGCTCCCAGTTCAACAACATCCTCCATGACAACACCGTCTACAACCCACAACGGTTTGCTGCTTCCATAGATAGAAGTAGCTCCCCGTACGCGGATTTTAGGTGCCGTACCGAATGTCCCTGAAACATTTTGTACGGATACACCGGCTGAACGGCCTTCGAGAGCCCGGCTTACATCAGGTAAACCCTGTACGATGACCTGATCGGCCGACAAACGGTCGGTGGCTCCCGTAAAGAGTCGCTTGTCCATTTGTGCCATTCCGGTTACAACCACTTCTTCCAGTGTTTCACTATCCGGTTTAAGTGTAACATCAATGACATTTTTGTCGGCAATACGAACTGTTTGGTCTTTCATTCCTACAAACGAGAATTTCAGAGTATTCCCGGCTCTGACTTTCAGGGTGTACTTCCCTTCGACGTCAGTTGCCGTTCCGGAGGTCGTGCCTATGATCATAATTGTCACGCCGGGGAGAGGTTCACCTTGCTCATCGGTTACTTTCCCGGTAATTGTTCGTTCGTCCGGATTGCTTTTCTGCTGTTGCTGATTGGCTTGACTGGGCCGGATAATGACATAGGTACTGGTGATTTCGGCTTGAAGATGAGTGCCTTTTAAAATGAGGTCATATAACTCCTTTACCGTGAAATTCGCTTTTTCAATCTGTACTTTGCGGTACATATCCAACTCGTTGTTACTGAAAAAGGTTAGTAAACCGGCTTGTTTTTCGACTTCCTCAAAAAGGGCTTTCAGGGTATGCTCCTGTTCTTTGAGGTGTACTACCTGAGCTGAGGTATGGGCAGAAACTTGCAAGGTCAGGCCCAAGGTCAGGAAAAATACAAACTGAGTCACACGCAGCATCTTTCCCGAAATTTTTCTGGAAAGTACTCTTGGCTTTCGGATTTTTTCCATACATTTGTTTTTGAAGTTAGTAATATTGTCTGTTGTTACGAACAGACATTTGGTTAGCTGGAATGAGGAGTGTTAGCGCACTCCTTATTTTTGTATTATCTCTATTTCATTGTTATTTATTTTGAATTGTATATTGGGGTTTGTTGCCTCTATCCGGCGTAAGAGTTCCTGTAAGTCTCCGTCTTTTCGGGCAGCGCCGGTAAACCGGTATTTTTTGCATTGCTCATTTTTAAAAATGAAACAGACATTATACCAGCGTTTGAGTTTTAGTGTAATATCTTCAATCGGAAGGTCTACAAAACGGAATAAATCGTTCCGCCAGGATGTGTATAACTCCGTATCGACTTCTTTGATTTCTACTTTTTCCGATGATTTTCGGGAAATCAGTTGTTGTCCCGGACGGAGTGGGTAATTTTTTTCACCGACTTTTACTTTTACGGCTCCGTTTACAAGTGTAATTTGTTCCGATTTTTCGTCGTGATAACTGCATACATTGAAAGCCGTACCCAAAACCCGTATGGAAGAAGAGCCTGTGTTGACGATGAAAGGCTTACCGTTTTTGGAAACTTCAAAATAAGCTTCTCCGCTTAACTCAACGGTCCGCTCCGGACCGTAAAAGTGATTGGGAAACGTAAGACGACTGTCGGAATTGACCCAAACTTTAGTACCGTCACACAAGATGATGCTGTATTCTCCGCCGACCGGAACGTAAATACGGTTCGGTTTTTCAGATGCTTTAACCGAATCTCCGGCATGTGTAATGGCTATGGTATTGGTGGAGTCTATTCCGACAATGAGACCCTCGGCACTCTGAATTTTCTGATTGACAGATTTATCCAAAACAATTTGTTCTCCACTCGATAATTCCAATATTGCTTGGGTAGAATGCTCCGGCGAACATTCTGGAGTTTCGGCAGTGATAGCCGGTGTGATTTGTTCGTTCACTCCTAGATGTTGAAGTAAAATAATACCGATCAGTAACGGAAATATAAGCCCCGCTGCAATTTCATAACGATGTAAAATGACTTTTCTTCTCCATCGGGCACGTGGAACTGTACGGGAATTGATTGTAGCCCAGGCTTTGTTGGTATCTATATTTTTGAAACGAATAGCATCCGTCGTGTTTTTATAGGTATCTTTTAATCTTCCGATTTCTGTTTGATGTTCCGGATGTGTTTCCAACCACTTTTGCAGGCGGCGGGAATCGGACGAATTAAGCCGTCCTTTCAGGGAATCAATCAATAAGCAGATAATATAGGACGGAATTTTTACCATATTGTTTTTTCTCCTATGACAGGAAAAAAACAAAAACGGGTGACAAGATTTTTATATTTTTTATTTAAATTTAGCGATAAAGAGTAAAAACAGATAAGATTTTTTATTCAGATTGTTTTTAAGAGTAAGCATTGCACGGGAAAGAATCGTTTTTACTGTATTGACAGAAATATTCAATTCTCCGGCAATTTCTTTATATTTTTTATTATGAAAAACGATAGCAATAAAGATTTCCCGGGAACGCGGAGGGAGATTGTTAATTTCCTGATATATTTCCTCCATGCGGAGATTCCAAATGGCTTCTTCCGACATTTCCTCTTCTGTAATTTCTATCCGTTCAAATGAATTCTCAAGGCGATGATTTGCATTTTTTTCGAGATAGTTCAGGCAATGATTCCGTACGGCCTGATAAAGATAAGCTTTCAATTGAGAAGCAACCGAGATAAAACTGTTTTTTTCCCAGAATTTAATGAAGACTTCCTGTACCATGTCTTCGGCTTCGTCCTGTCTGTGTACATATTTCATGGCATACATAACCAAAGGCTTGTAAAATTTATGGAACAGTAACTGTAAGCCTTTTTTCTCTCCCCGCTTCAACAAATCTAATATTTCCGTCATGTTCTCCATATGACACGGTGTTAAGGCTTATAATTACTATAAATGTAAATTGTTTGTTTTTGATATTCCACAAAATTTCATAAATATGCACAAATACCGAAAGACAAATAAAATAAATTTATATTAAAAATCCTAACGGAAATTTCTTACTTTTCCACCATTAATCCATTTCTTTTTGTAATAGGTTTCGTCTAACGTATTGAGACGTACGCCACTATGGGTCGTGGAATGAATAAATATGTTGTTTTTTAAAAAGATGCCGACATGACTGGCAGATTTGTGTGTTTTAGCCGTATTGAAAAATACCAGATCGCCGGGCCGGAGTTTGGCACGTCCGATTTTCCGGCAATTTTTTTTATACATTCCTGCTACAGTACGTTCTAATTTGATGTTGTAAGCATTACGGTAGATATTGCAGGTGAGCCCGGAACAATCTACCCCTGTTTTCGTATTTCCTCCGTATTTGTAGGGAACTCCCAGCCATTTTACAGCTTCACTATAGAGTTTCAGATCATCTTTCCGGGTGACCTTAAACCCTAGCTTTTGGGACAGTTGTGCGGTTGATACCCGGGAAGTTGTCATTTTGCGACTACTGCTACAGGATAGAGTCAAAAGTGAAAAGAAAATCAGCGTGTAAAACAGGATTGTTTTCATTGTTTTTTATTTGTCCGACAAATATACGTTCCTTTTGGCAAATTTTAAATTGAAAGACAGATGTTTTAGATGTACGATTTTGACTGATCATACAAAACTACTTTTTTTGAAAAATGAGATTTGTATGAAATAAATGAATAACCTATCCAAATGCATGGAATCGTAAATCAAAAATCGTAAATCAAGAATTTTAAACATTACTTTTGTTGTAAAATTTAGGTATGAATTATCTGGCTCATATATTGCTTTCGGGAAAAAACGGACAAATTCAAGTCGGTAATTTTATCGGAGATGCCGTAAAGGGCCGATCTTACGAAAATTATCCGGCCCATATCCGACAGGGAATTTTGTTGCACCGGTCGATTGATGATTTTGCGGATCACCATGCGGATGTTAAGCAAGCTGTGGCTTTGGCTAAGGTGAAATTCGGCAGATATGCGGGGGTAATGACCGATATGTTTTTCGATTACTTATTGGCACGTAATTTCCGGCAATATTCCGGAATTTCACTTCGCTACTTTACGTTCCGTTTCTATTTGTCGCTTGTGCGGAATTATTTTTATTTGCCGGTACGTATAAAACGATTCGTGTGGCATTTTATTCTGACGGACAGGCTGAATCGTTATGCTTCGTTACGGGGATTGAAGCAATCGCTTCGGATAATGGCAGAATATAAAAAGTTGCCGGTAGATCCGGAGGAAGCTATTGTTTTTTTTACGGAACATGAACGACAGTTAGAAAAATTGTTTGCTCATTTTTTTCCGGAAATATGGAAATTCTGCCGGGAACAATAAACTTTTTGTTACTTTTGATACTCATATTGGATTTAATCTTAACTACAAATGAATAAGACCGATTGGCAAAAAGAGTTGGCTGAATATGCCGATAATGAAGAAATTCTTCAGGTATATGAAGATTGGGGAAATTCCGGATATTTACAAGAGGTATTCCGGTTGTTGAACGAATTCAACCCGGATTGGAATAAAGAAAAAGAGTTGGGAAGCTGGGCTGCTGAATTTATATTGGATATGCTGGAAGAGGCGGAGGAAGAATTGGAGGATTCGACGCCGGAAAATCGGGAAGAGCTTTTCAGAGAAATGCTGGAAGAGCGTTATGAGGATTTCCGCAATGGGCATCAGTTTGCACGTATAAATAATGTCGCTATTCAGGCAACCGGAGATTCTCCGGAAAATATTCGTGAAAATGCAGCGGCTGAAGGAGAGAAAATCGGCTTTCCGGTTTTATGATTTCCGGTTTTAGAGCATGCTGGAAAGATTTGTTTTTAAATTGTCAGTAAAATCCGGCATTAAATCGGTCGATTGGGATTTCCCAAATCGGTTCAGTACGAAAAAAAGGAGCATGATGTAATCTTTATGTGATTTATTTTCAATGTATTATAGACTTTTGTTGTAAATTGAAATTACACAATGAGTCCGTCCCAGTGTGTAATTTTTATACGTTTACTCAAAAGTCGTAAATCCAAAATCTTTTAGCTTTGCCTGTTTTTTACCTGCAATAGAAAATGCTTGGGGATTGCTGTTTCGAATGTCATTTCTTTCCCGCTTTCCGGATGGATAAAATGGAGTTTAAAAGCATGTAAACATAATCGGTTCAACGGATTATAACGGGCTCCGTATTTTTTGTCTCCGCTAACGGGACATCCGGCTTCCTGCATGTGTACCCGGATCTGGTTTTTTCTGCCGGTTTCCAATTCCAATTCCAGGAGAGAAAATTGTTGGTTGCTTTTTAACACCCGGTAATGCGTAATGGCTAATTTACCCTCTTCGGCAGAAGCTTTATGTACAACTAAAGCCGTGTTTTCGGATATATAAGATTTTAGGGTACCTTCTTCCTGCTTCGGTTTACCTTCGACAACGGCGACGTATTTTCGTTCCGTGATCGCTTCGTTCCAATGCCGTTGTAATTTTTCCTGAACATTTTGGTTTTTGGCAAACATCATCAGGCCCGAAGTTTCGCGGTCCAGACGATGGAGTATAAAGATCCGGTGATATGGATTTTTTCTTTTTACATATTCACTGAGAATGTGGTAAGCCGTTTTTTCCCGGATCTTATCCGTAGCCATCGACAGCAGGCCGGCTGCTTTATTGACGACGATCAGGGAATCGTCTTCGTATACGATCTCTATTTTAGGGTGGCTGAACGGTAAATTTGCTTTATCGAATCCGACGGTGACTTTATCTCCTTTTTTCAAAGGCTTATCGAACTGGGTCGTCATACGGCCGTTGATACTGATTTGCCGGTGCGCAAGCAGGGATTTAACCGTCGTCCGGCTCAGGTGATTCAAAGATAGCAGTAAAAAATTCAATAAAGTATTTTCTTCCGTTACCTCTAAAGTTTGATTTTTGGGAGAGGAACGACGAGCTCCCTGACGACTTGTTTTCATAGTATGGATTTTGAGGGACAAAGATAACAAAAAATCCGGTGGAATATTCCACCGGATTTTTTATCATATAGTTGCCGTTAAGCTTCGATTTCGATTAATTTGGCACCGGCCTGAACGCTGGCTCCTTCTTTAACGAATATACGCTTTACGGTTCCGGCGTAGTCTGAAGCTATGTTGTTTTCCATCTTCATGGCTTCGAGGATAATTACAGATTGTCCTTTTGTTATTGCATCACCGGGTTTTACCTGTATTTTAAAGATATTCCCCGGCATCGGAGCTTCCACTACTTTTCCGGTGATCGGTTCTTCCTGTTTAACCGCAGTCGTTTCTTGTTTTACTTCTTCGGTTTTGTGTTGTGCCTGATAACGGGCTTCTTTTTGTTTGGTCAGGAAGTTTTTAGCAACTTGCGGGAACAATTCCAGCAACAATATTTCTTTTTCATTTTCAGCCAGTTTTACACCTCCGGCTTCCGCTAAAGTCGGGTTGGGCTGCATTTGGTATTTGGAGGTATCATAAGGGGTTTCTTCCCGGACACCGGCAATTTTCAAGCGGAATTCCGGATCAACGGGAACCGGTGTTTTTCCGTATTCGCCTTTAACCAATGCGACAAACTGGTTGGAGACATTGGAATACATCGGTTTCCCGGCTTTGATGTCCAATGCACAGTTTACAGCTTGAGCACCTACAATCTGACTGGTAGGAGTAACCAAAGGAGGCAAACCGGCAGATAAACGTACTGTCGGGATCAACTCCATCGCTTTTTCCAGAATATCCATGGAATTCAGTTGTTTCAACTGAGCGACCATGTTGGTATACATACCTCCGGGGATTTCAGCTTTCTTGACCAATTCGTTCGGTTTCGGGAAATTGAAATAAGCTTCAATAGCATGACACGCATCCAGTAAGGTTGTTTCGTCATTCGTTTGTGCAGCCTGGATGGCTTTATCAAACAGTTTATCGATTTCAGCCGGAAGTGTATCGGTCAGCGGATTGAACGGATTCGGGATTTGCTTAACGGCATCGAAAGCTTCTAATTCTTTACGGATACCCAATAGCTCTTTGTTGATCTGAGCAACGGCTTCCATGTTGATATCCAGTTCTACGCCGAGTTTCTTACAGAAAATATAGACTAATTCGATAGCCGGAGCTGCAGGACCGCCTGCAAAATTCCAGATATTGGTATCTACGATGTCTACACCTTTGATGATAGACATCAAAACGGCTCCTAAACCATAACCCGGCGTACAATGGGTATGAAAATCAATAGGAACTTTCAGATTTTGTTTGAATAAAGGTATTAATTCTGCTATGCGGGAAGGAGGCACCAAACCACTCATGTCTTTAATCGTGATCATATCAGCACCTAACGCTTCCATTTCCTTGGCTTTATTCAGAAAGTATTCATTGGTAAAAACCGGTTCCGGATTCTTTTTTCCTTTCAGCTTATCGAAAAAGCCGAGCTTCGGATATTTGGGGTCGATTGTATAGCAAACGGCACAATCGGCAATACCGCCGTATTGTTTAACGTATTTTACAGTTGACTTTACATTGTTTACGTCATTCAGAGCGTCAAAGATACGCATGATACCCAGCCCCGATTCAATAGCGTTTTTACAGAATCCGTCGATAATTTGATCGGTGTAAGGAGCGTATCCGAAAAGGTTACGACCCCGGGAAAGAGCGGTTAATTTAGAAACATCGCCGATTGCAGCTTTGATTTTCTCTAATCTGTCCCAAGGGTTTTCATTCAGGTAACGCATTACGGAATCGGGTACGGCACCACCCCATACTTCCATGGCATAGAAGCCCGCATTTTTGTAGTAAGGTAATACCCGGTCTACCTGTTGTTGATTCATACGGGTTGCGAAAGAAGATTGCTGCCCGTCACGTAACGTAAGATCTCTGATCAGTAGTTTCTTAGTCATAACAATAACTGTATTAATTCGTTAGATGTTTATTGTGTGGTTTGTCCTGCTGTGTTCATTGGGCGAGGGCAAAATAATTGTTTTTAGAACTCTACAAACTTATTAAATAAAATCCGAAATTGTATCAAATTCTAAGAAAATTATAGAAAAATTTCAGTATTTATTCTTGAAACGATAAGATAGATTATAAACTGTAAGTTTGTCGGCACTTTTTCTTTTTTTTCTTTCGTTTATAACGTTTGTTTATCTATGTTTGTATCTTTAAACCGGTCTGAGGTGTTAAAATGCCGGATATGTTGCTGTTCATCCTTTCCAGGCTTTTTGTCTCTTCCGACCTTTGATTTTAAATTATGGAAAAAATAGCAGTATTTCCCGGTTCTTTTGATCCTTTTACTGTCGGTCATGAAGAAATTGTAAACCGGGGGTTGAAGATTTTCGATAAAATTGTGATTGCTGTCGGAGTGAATGCTCTGAAAAAGGAATTTCTGGATGTCGATAGCCGGGTGCAATTAATACAGAAAGTTTTCTCTTATACGGATCGGGTTATTGTAGAACCTTATTCCGGCTTGACCGTTGATTTTTGTAAAGAGATGGGAGCGCCTATTATTATCAGAGGTTTGAGAACGGCGGCTGATTTTGAGTACGAACGGGCTGTAGGGCAGGCTAACCGGGCCATGGATTCGGAAATAGAGACGGTTTTTATTTTGACATCGACCGAACACACTTTTATCAGTTCCACGATTGTCCGCAATATATATATGAATGGAGGTAATATAGATCGTTTTTTGCCTTCCGGCTTGAAGACGGAGGATTTATGCAGGTTTGACAAAAAAAGTAAATGATTATGATGAGCAGAAAGCGGTTGCGGATCAGTTCGGCCATATTGGTACTGATCGCCCTGTTCTTTTTAGGTATGCCTACCTATATGCGGGAGGCATTGATTCATTGGTATCCGGATATTTCCGATACCTATCTGTTTGCTTCTCATACGGTTGAAAAACCGGATACATGCTGGGAATGGCCGGTTGCTCCGGATTGTAACACCTATGTTTTGGACAGTGCCGATAATGCTTATCTCGACGAGTTGAAAACCGTGGCTTTTCTGGTTATACAAAATGACAGTATTTTGTATGAGGAATACCGGGAAGACTGGACTCCTCAAACCTTATCGAATATTTTTTCCGCGACGAAAAGTATTGTGGGGTTGTTGATCGGGGTCGCCTGCGATGAAGGGTATATCAAAAGTCTGGATGATCCGGTCGGTAAGTATCTGCCGGAATTTCAGCAAGGTGAAAAATCCAGGATTACGGTGCGTAATTTATTGACGATGAGTTCGGGTTTAAATTGGGACGAGGCTTATACGGCTCTTTTTTCCAAGACGACGCAGGCCTATTACGGGGACAATATACGGGAGTTGGTTATGGGACTCGAGCCGGAAACGGAACCGGGAAAGCAGTATTCATATAAGAGCGGGGATACCCAGCTTTTATCGTTTGTTTTGGAAGCGGCCACCGGCCGTACGATCAGTGATTATGCACAGGAGAAACTTTGGAAACCGATGCAGGCCTGCAACGATGCCTTGTGGAATTTGGATAAGAAGGGAGGAGATGAAAAATCTTATTGCTGCTTTAATACGACGGCCCGGGATGTGGCTCGTTTTGCCCGTTTGATGTTGCATAACGGGAATTGGAATGGGCGTCAATTGGTTTCTGAAGCTTATATGGCGGAAGCGATGGCTCCGGCTGCCTATCTGGAAAATGAGTTCGGGGACGGGGCGTTGGATTATTACGGCTTTCAGATATGGATTGTGCATTATAAAGGAATGCAATTCCCTGCATTTCGGGGATTAGGGGGGCAGTATATTTTTGCTATCCCACAGAAAAATGCCATCGTTGTTCGTTTGGGACATAAGCGGAGCGATGAGTATAACCGGGAAAAGACAATCGATCTGGACCGTTATCTCGATATTGCTTTTAAAATCTTGAAATAAAAAATGTGATATAAAAAAACCGAAGGCTGAACCTTCGGTTTTTTATTTTTAATTTTGATGCTTACCAGGCAAACATCGGACGTGGATTCATCATGGCGTTCACTTCTTTCTTTACTTGTGCAATGACATTCTCATCGTCGATGTTCGACAGGATCCGGTCGATCATATCTACAATTACAGTCATATCGGCTTCTTTCAGTCCGCGGGTTGTAATAGCAGGTGTGCCGACGCGTATACCGGATGTCTGGAACGGAGAACGGCTGTCAAACGGTACCATATTCTTGTTGATGGTAATATCGGCTTTTACCAATGTATTTTCAGCCTTTTTACCGGTTAATTCCGGGAATTTTGTACGTAAATCGATCAGCATGCAATGATTGTCAGTGCCGCCTGAAACAACTTTGTATCCTTTGTCAATGAAAGCCTGAGCCATAGCTTTGGCATTCTTTTGCATCTGTACAGCATATTCGGTATATGAATCAGAAAGAGCTTCTTCAAAGGCAACGGCTTTGGCAGCAATGACATGTTCCAGCGGACCGCCTTGTTGTCCCGGGAATACGGCAAAATTGAGTACTTGTGACATCATTTTGATTTCGCCTTTCGGTGTTGTTTGTCCCCATGGGTTCGGGAAATCTTTGGGCAGAAGAATCATTCCTCCGCGCGGTCCCCGCAATGTTTTGTGAGTCGTGGTCGTTATGATGTGACAATATTCAAACGGGTTGTTCAACAAGCCTTTGGCGATTAAACCGGCCGGATGGGACATATCGCACATCAATAAAGCATTTACTTTGTCGGCGATTTCACGCATGCGTTTGTAATCCCAGTCTCTGGAATAGGCAGAAGCTCCGCAAACGATCATTTTGGGCTGATGTTCCAAGGCCAGTTTTTCCATTTCGTCATAATCAACCCTGCCGGTTTCCTCTTTTACATGATAAGGAACGGGTTTGTAGTTGATACCCGAAAGGTTAACGGGAGAACCGTGTGACAGGTGACCTCCGTGAGCTAAATCCAAACCCAAAAAAGTATCGCCCGGTTTCATACAGGCGAAGAAAACAGCTGCATTAGCCTGTGCGCCGGAATGCGGTTGAACGTTTGCATATTCGGCTCCGAATAATTTGCAAGCCCGGTCAATAGCCAACTGTTCTGTCTGGTCTACAATTTGACAACCGCCGTAATAACGGGCTCCGGGATAACCTTCTGCATATTTGTTGGTCAGGCAGGACCCCATAGCCTGCATTACTTCTTCACTGACAAAATTTTCTGAAGCAATCAACTCAATACCTTCTTTTTGGCGATGGCATTCTTTTTCAATCAGATCAAATATTACTGTATCTCTTTTCATAACTGCTATTAAATTTGTAGAAATTTTTCTCAAATGTAGAGGTTTCATTCGGACTTAACAAATTTTCCGGAGGAATTCTGAAAACGTTTGAATCTCAGGTTCCCGATTCGGATATTCCGGAATTCATTTACGATCGGATCCGCAGATTTTACAGATACTGCAGATTCATTTTTAATTAACGATCGGAGTCATTTGTCAATGTTGATTTGGGGTGTAAACGATCACTGAAACTTTTGATCTATGGGAAATCTGACGATCTGAAAATCCGCAAAAATTGTGGTTTTGATTTAAAATCTACAGACTGTATTTCGAATTACCTGAAAGAGAAAATTATGAGGTTTTTAGTTTCCCTTATACATCTTTCCTTTTTTTCTTTATTTTTGTAGTAATAAAAATAAGAAATTATGGAAAATCCTTTTGAAACAAATCAATTGAAGCGGCCTACATTTTTGACCGTATTGTGTATTTTAACCTTTATCGGTAGCGGTTGGGGCGTACTATCCCAATTATTTAGTCTTTTGTTTACAAATCTGGTGGATGTGAGTGCTCAGACCGAGCAGCTCAATACTATGATGGATAATATGGAATCCGGAGCCGGAACTTCTTTTCTTTCCGGTATCTTGAGTTCATCGCAGGAGGTTATGCAGGCGACGATGATGCATGCAAAGTCCATAGCTGTAATTAGTCTGGTACTTTCTTTATTGAGTTTATGCGGAGCTATTCTGATGTTTTCCCTTCGTCGTATCGGATTTTATATTTATACTGTCGCTCAATTGCTGCTGCTTTTCGTTGTACCCTATTTTGCCGGCTTTTCGATGATTGTCGTTATGGGAATGCTATTCTCGGCCTTATTTACCGTCGTTTTTATCATTTTGTATGCGCTGAATCTGAAAGCTATGCGTTGATTCCGGTTAGTAAAAATGAACACCCCTTAAAAAGAGCATGCTTTTTTTAAGGGGTGTTTTCTTTACAAAAATATCCTATTTGAAGGTAGAGATTATATTATTTCACCCATACGTTCAGGATTTCGCCGATGTACATTTTGTGCATGGGTTTGCCGCTCCATTGTGTTTTTAGGGTCGGATCGGTGAGGGCTTCGGGGATTAGTGACTGGGATACCAGTTTTTTGCATTCGAGGATAAGCCAGGCCTCGGAGAAGGCTTTGGCTCCGGAAGGCGTGGTGATGGGGGTAAGGCCGGCTGCCTTTACCTTATCGCCGTCTTTACCGGAATTGTGACCGCAATAGTTCAAGGCATCCCGGTAGGCTTCGGTATAGAAACTAAGAGTATAGGTATCTCCGGATTCCATCAACTGATAGGTATAACGGGCAGGATTAATGAAGCAAATGCTTACGGGTTTGTTGTATAAATGTCCCAAACCTCCCCAACTGGCTGTCATCATATTGAAACGGCTGTCGTTACCTGCAGTGATCAGCATCCAGTCTTCGGAAAGCATTTTGATTATATTTCCGGGGATTTTATCCGGAGCGATTTGACGGTAGCCTTGCAATGCTCCGCTTGTTGCCGCTGCTGTCGGAATATGGGCTGTCAGTTGTGAAGCCGGAGTTTCCGGTTTTGGAGTGGTTATTGCCGGCGGTGTAGTTGCCGGTGCTGTGGAGGGTTGCCCTGCGGTCAGAACAGCGGCTGCATCCGTAAATAGCTGATCGACCATATCGATGGTGTGGGTTCTGAATTTGCCGGTTTTACGGATCAGTTTATCTTTGTTTTTATTCAGGGTGTATTCATCTGTAATAAGTTCTTCGGCCATGTATTTTTCCGGTTCGTTCTTATTGGCAACATTGTAGCTGTAGCGAATAGCCGTAATTTTTAAGTTACATTCCCCGGGCTCGCAGGTGATGATCATCTGGTAGGTAATGAGCGTTCTGTCCAAAGAAAGAGCTGCTTTGTTGAAAGTGAGGTATTCTTCTCCCCAGCAGGCGATATCCCCTTTTGTCTGATCCGAATATAATATTCTGCCTTTTTGTTCTTTATCGGTAACAAACCGCTCGCTGGTCCATTGTTGTATGCGCTTGAAAATTTCGTCTTGCGACAGGCCGGGAACGGATATGGTTTTGGTGAAAACGACTTTGCCGTTGACAACGGGAACGGCACCTGCCAGATATTTACTATCGTCTTGAGCCAGAAGGCATAGTGGGAGGCACACAAAAGCCGCGAGGAAATAAATCATTCTTTTCATGGTGTTATTTAAATTGCTGATTAGGCAAAGATAACAGGTGTAAATGAATTTAAGCCTTTCCGGAGCTATAAAATATGTTTATATTTATGGAAAAGCGGGTGGGGAGAGGATACCGGGATTTCCCTCTTTTATTGTTTAAAGGGGTAATGACTCACTTTCTATTGTGAGTATCCTGTCCCTGATTTCTATTCTGTTTTTTTTGTTTTCTTTGCTCTGCTTTCTTATTTAACCAATCAACCAATTTCTTGCCCATAGGTGGGGCAAAAATTCCAGCAAGCACAGAACTTACGATTATAGAAATGATTTCTTCTTTTGTCATCGTCATAACTTGTTTAAAAAAGTTTAGTAGCCATTTGCCAACCTTTGCTATGGCACGTTGAAACTAATATTGCTCCGCCAACTGTTTGCCAACCGAGACTTTTCCTGCTAAAGTAATTGTATTAACAGTTGAAATGAATAACGATCAAATAAAATGATCTTCTTTCAGATGCTGTTTGTACAATATACTGAGAAAAATATGTAATATGCAAATTTAAAAGAAGAAAAATTAATTTGTTGTGCAGTTTTCTATCTGCCTGCCTGCCGGATATGGAGGTCTTTATCAATTTTAACCAATGCATCAGTCAGATTTTCAAGTCTTTTTTTGTATGTTGCAGGGCTTCCAAAACGGATGAGGGGCACCGTTCCGTTTTATTCCGGGATAAGTGGACCTGCAGGCATATGTTCCTTTTTCAAGTAGCCGTCAAATAACAACGTTGACATTTGACGGCAGATGATTCTGCCTCTTTCGTTAACGTCGATTATGTAGATTATCAATCATATTAAGATGAGGGATTGAATTTTGAATCTCTCGCAAATCGGCGTATATCGGAGAAGAAAATGTTTGGTAGGAAAGAAAAATCGTGATAAAAAATACATTTTATCACGATTTTCTACATCAAAAATGGAACTCAGTTCCTTTTTATCAACCTCCGAAGTTATCGTACATGACGTTCTCGTCGGGTACTCCCAGATCGTACAGCATTTTGGTAACTGCTGCAATCATCATAGGAGGTCCACAGAGGTAGTATTCAATATCTTCCGGATTTTCGTGGTTTTTGAGGTAGTTCTCAAAAATCACCTGATGCACGAACCCGGGTTTATAAGCTACGCCGGCGGCATCGGCTTCCGGATCCGGTCTGTCGAGGGCCAGCGTCCAATGGAAATTCGGGTTTTCTTCTTGTATTTTGTTGAATTCATCCACATAGGGGGCTTCCTGTAAAGCACGGGCACCGTACCAGAAAGAAACTTTCCGTTTGGTGTGCATGGTGTGGAAAAGATTGAAAATATGTGAACGCATCGGAGCCATACCCGCACCACCGCCGATAAACATCATTTCATTGTCGGTTTCGCGGAGGAAGAACTCACCGTAAGGTCCGGAAATCGTTACTTTGTCACCCGGTTTGCGGGTAAAGATGTATGACGAGCAAACTCCGGGATTGACAGGCATGAACGTTTTTGTGGCCCGGTCGATCGGAGGAGTGGCGATACGGATGTTCAGCATAATGATATTGCCTTCTGCCGGAGAGTTGGCCATTGAATAAGCGCGGTAGGTCGGTTCCGGGTTACGCATTTTCAAATCGAACATCTTCATCCGTTCCCAGTCGCCTTTGTACCTGGCATCAATGTCCATGTCTTTGAAATCCACGTCGATAGCCGGAACGTCAATTTGAATATAACCTCCGGATTTGAATTTCAGGTTTTCCCCTTCCGGTAATTTTACAACAAATTCTTTCAGGAAGGTCGAGATATTCCGGTTGGAAACGACGGTGCATTCCCATTTCTTGATACCCAATACAGCCTCAGGTATACGCATTTCTATGTTTTCCTTCACTTTTACCTGACAGGCCAGACGCCAGTCGTCGTGTTGCTGTTTGTAAGAGAAAAAACCGGTTTCTGTCGGCAGAATGCTTCCTGCTCCGGATAAAACCTGGCATTTACACATACCGCAGGAACCTTTTCCTCCGCAAGCCGAAGGCAGGAATATTTTTTGTGCTCCCAATGTCGAGAGCAAAGAACTTCCCGGTTCTGTAGTAATTACCCGTTCACCGTTATTGATGCTGACTTGTACGTCTCCTTTTGCTGTCAGTTTAGCCTTGGCAAATAGAAGCATGCCCACCAGAATCAGGGTTACGATCAGGAATACTACAATCCCGGCAGTAATGATTGTTGTATTTATTGCTAAAAGTATCATCTTGATTTTAAATTTTAGATTTTAAATTTTAAGATTATTCCGCTTCAGCAGTGCTTTCTGTTTCCGATGAAGGTGTCTCCACAGTGCCTGTATTTGCATTTGCTTCGTCATTCCCCGTAACAGATTCATTCTCCGGAGCGGTTGCCGGTAGGATTTGTGCCGTTTCGGTTTGGGCAGATTCTGCTTTCATTTTGTCCAGGTCGATACCCAGGAAACTCATAAAAGAGATCGCCATTAAACCGGTAATGATAAATGTGATACCGATGCCGCGTAACGGAGCCGGGATATTGGAATATTTCAGTTTTTCGCGGATAGCAGCAATACATACGATAGCGAGCAGCCAGCCTATACCGGAACCTAATCCGAAAGTCGTTGCTTCGAGTACATTGGCATAGTTGCGCTGTTGCATAAACAAAGACGCACCCATAATGGCGCAGTTTACTGCAATCAAGGGTAGGAATATACCCAATTGATTGTATAAGGCCGGAGCGAATTTCTCAACGACCATTTCAACCAATTGTACCATTGCTGCAATGATGGCGATGAACATGATAAAGCTCAGGAAGCTCAGATCGATTCCTGCAGCCTGTTCGCCCAACAGCCATTGTAAAGCACCGGGTTTCAATACGAAATTATCCAACAGGTAGTTGACCGGAACAGTGATAAACAAAACGAATATAACTGCTATACCCAGTCCGAAAGAGGTTTTCACGGTCTTCGAAACGGCCAGATATGAACACATACCTAAGAAATAGGCGAAGATCATATTGTCGATGAAGATCGAACGGACGAATATGTTTAATAGATTTTCCATGTTTCAGTGTCTTCTTTAAATAACGTAAATAAGTCGACAGACTTTATTTTTCTATTAACTCCTTATTTCTGGAACGGTGTACCCAAATGATCAGGCCGACCAGGATCAATGCCATGGCCGGCATGATCATCAAACCGTTGTTGGCATAGAAACCACCGTTTTTTACGTACCATGATTCAGGAATGATGCGGAAACCGTAAAGGGTGCCGGAGCCGAATAATTCGCGGAAAAAGGCTACGATTACCAGAATGATACCATATCCCAATCCGTTACCGATGCCGTCCAAAAGGGAAGGCCAGGGTTTGTTTGCCAAAGCAAAAGCTTCGATACGTCCCATGATGATACAGTTGGTAATGATCAGTCCGACATATACGGAAAGCTGTTTGCTGACTTCGTAAGCAAAAGCTTTCAGTAACTGGTCAACAATGATTACCAGAGCGGCCACAACGACCAATTGTACGATGATACGGATACGTGTAGGAATCGTATTTCTCAATAAAGAAAGAATCACATTTGCGAAAGCAGTTACGGCGGTTACTGAAAGTCCCATCACGATAGCGGGCTCCAGCTTGGCTGTAACGGCAAGAGCAGAACAGATACCAAGCACCTGTACGATTACCGGATTGTTCTTACTCAGAGGACCGAGCAGAAATTCCCGGTTCTTAGCTGAAAATAATGCGCTCATTTTATTTTTGTTTTAAAAACGGTTCGTAATAGGTTAAGTAATTTTTAAGCATTTTCTCCACTCCTTTGGAGGTAATCGTACCGCCTGAAATGGCATCTACTTCGTGTGTACCGGTAGCATTACCGCCTTTAACGACAGCTATACCTACCAGTTGATCACCGGAAAATACCTGCTTGTTCTGAAATTGATTGTTGAATTGCGGTGTTGTAATTTCAGCACCCAAGCCCGGCGTTTCGCCCTGGTGGTCAAAGAACGTACCGTAGATGTTGTCTTTATTGGCATCCAACGAGATATATCCCCAGATGGGGCCCCAAAGACCGGCACCGTATATCGGTAATATGTATTTGACCGCCCCCTCGATCTCCGCTACAAAAACCGGTAATTCCCTTTTTTCAACCGGAAGATTGTATTGTGTCGCAATGCTTACATTGAAAGCATTGCCTTCTACTTTTTTCCCTTCTGCATTCACAATAAATTGCTCTTTGATGTATTTGTCGAACAATTCGGCTGAATTTTCTGCCGTAGAGGAAATGTGGATTGCACTCAGAATATTCTGTCTCTTTTCGTTTTGCTTATTTTCGTTTTGGCGCGGTTGCAGAGAAAGAGATATCACGGATAGTAATGCTGCAACGACTACTACCAGAACTACTGAATACAGGAATGTATATGTATTTCCTTGTCTATTCATAATTTATTTCAATTTTAGATTTTAGATTTTAGATTTTAGATTTACGAAAGAAAATTAATCGTCAATCGTCAATCATCAATCGTCAATTTACAATGGCTTTAGCTCTCTTTAACCGGCGTTTAATGTTGGATTGTACGACAAGCCAGTCGATCAGCGGAGCAAAGGTATTCATCAGTAATATCGCCAACATCATACCTTCCGGATACCCGGGGTTGATGCAGCGGATAATGATAGCCATAGCACCGATGAGTAATCCGTAAATGTATTTACCTGTATTGGTTTGAGCAGAGGTTACCGGGTCTGTAGCCATAAATACGGCTCCGAAGGCGAAACCTCCCATCAGCAATTGCTGGTAAGCTTCGACACCTGAAATCGACTGGAATGCCCAAGCCATTAAGAAACCTCCTGCAAATACCGACAACATGGTCCGCCAACTGGCAACATTGGTCATGAGCAACAGAATTGCACCGAGTAATACACAAAAGGTCGATGTTTCTCCGATAGAACCCGGGATGAGGCCCCAGAACATGTCGGCTGTGCTATAGCTTAACGGTTGTCCCAATGCCATCTGAGCCAGCGGTGTAGCCTGAGAGATGGCGTCGGCCGTATCGCTGGCAATCCATACCTGGTCACCGGAAATCATAGACGGGTAGGAAAAGAAGAAAAAGGCCCGGGCCAGCAAGGCCGGATTCCAGATATTCATTCCTGTTCCGCCGAAAATTTCTTTACCGATAATAACGGCAAAAGCCGTTGATAAAGCAACCATCCACAGAGGAGCTTCCACCGGCATAATCATCGGAATCAACAGCCCTGAAACCAGAAAACCTTCGTTGATTTCATGCCCTTTTACCTGGGCCACAGCAAATTCAATTCCTAAACCGACAACGTAGGAAACGATAATCATCGGCAACACCTTCCATAATCCGTAGAAGAACAGTTGCCACATACCGGTTTCTCCCAACAGACCTAATGCGTTGAAATGCTGGTATCCGACGTTGTAGATACCGAATAATAAGGCCGGTATCAAAGCCATAACGACAACAATCATCGTTCTTTTCAGATCGACAGCGTCACGGATATGAGCCCCGGAGGTCGTTGTGCGGTTCGGCACAAAAAGAAAAGACTCGAAACCCGTAAAAACAGAGTGGAATTTTTGTAATTTCCCTCCTTTTTCGAATTTGGGTTTTTGCTTATCTAAGAAATTCCTTAAACAATTCATTTTTATTATTTTTTGATTTTTGATTTACGATTTTTGATTTACGATTAAAATTTTTGTATGATAAATCGTAAATCGTCAATCATCAATCGTCAATTTAGTTGGTTTCTTTCATCATCAGTTCAATACCTTGCTCGAGAATTTTCTGTACCGGAGTTTTGGACGTGCAGACAAATTCACACAAAGCCATATCTTCGGGAAGTACTTCGTAGATACCCAATTGCTCCATATTGTCAATATCACCGGCTAAAACGGCTTTTAACAGGTATACGGGCAGAATATCCATCGGTAGTACTTTTTCATATTGTCCGGATACAACAAAAGCCCTTCTTTCTCCGTGGTAATTTGCGTCGAGTGAATAATGCTTGTTCGGGAAAAGAAATGAAGGAAATAGCTTGGAAGCTGAAAACTTGTTGAATCCGGGAGTTGCCCAACCCAAGAATTCATAACAGTCGCCTTCCGGTATAACTGTAATCTGGTTGGCATAGTAACCGATGAAGTTGTCAGAAGTAACCTTCTCTCCGGTCAATACGTTTCCGGAAATGATACGCTGGTGCACCTGATTTTTCAGATTGCCTTCCGTCAGGCATGCTACTTTAGCCCCTAAGATCGTATGGTAATAAATCGGTTTTTTTACTTCGGAACCGGTCAATGCAATGATTTTTTGTGCGTCGAAATACCCTTCGGTAAACAGACGTCCGATAATCGCCAGGTCCTGTATATTGACCGTCCACACATGTTCTCCTTTGTTGATCGGATTTACATGATTGATTTGTATACCGACATTTCCGGCCGGATGCGGACCGTCAAAATAAGTGATCACCGTGTTTTTCAAACGGGTAAAAACGGAATTCATGGTTGTGCCTTCTTTCACTCCGATATTTACATCTTTTCCGCTGATTTTTTTCAGACAGTCGATACCGGCCTGAAGATTTTTCTCTTCGTTTTTCAGTACCAATTCGAAGTCCGGAGCCAAAGGAGCTGTGTCGAAAGTGGAAATGAAAACTGCTTTGGGGGTAATTTCCGGATTAGCGATGATTCCATAAGGGCGCTGGATGATCATCGGCCAAACACCGCTATCCATTAATTTGGAAATAATTTCTTCCCGGCTTAAAGAGTTGACATCTGCTTTTCCGAAATCTTTATACGTAATTTCGGCGTCGGCTTTTACGACGACTTCCAGCAGTTTTCTCCTTTCTCCTCTCGTAACGGCAGCGATTGTGCCGCTGACCGGAGCTGTGAATTTAATTTCGGGATTCGCTTTATCCGTAAATAAAACATCGCCCGCTTTTACTACATCACCAACCTTGACAGCAAGTCGGGGAGTCAGTGTCCTGAAATCGGTCGGCTTTACAGCATATAAATCGCATGATTCTGCCTGTAGAACCGTTTTTTCGGCTTCTCCGTTCAACTTTATATCAAGGCCTTTTTTTAATTTGATTACCTTGGACATGTTATATTATATTAAATAGTTTAATTATATTAGATGCTGAAGTCTAATTTTTCCAAATTAGCCACAAATATACAAACCTATTACGTAATTTTGTCGTTAATTGGATTTTAAATTTGCCGGATATGAGATTTTTTTTGTTTTTGCTTTTGAGTGGTATTATAACCGGGGGATTTGCCCAGCCGGATTACATACGGACGGTACAGTGCTATCCGGAAGGTAAGCCTTTTGCAGAACCTGTCATTGAATTGGGGGGAGCTACCCCTTTATTGTTTTCATTCGATGATTTGAGTCCTGATATTAATTCATATACTTACAAAATTCAGCATTGTGATCCGGACTGGAATAGTTCGAATCTGAGTCCTTTTACCTATCTGAACGGATTTTTCAGTAATCCGTTGGAAGATTATAATTCTTCTTTCAATACGGTGGTTGCTTATACGCATTTTACGTTGACATTGCCGAATGAAAATGTCAGTATGAAGTTGTCCGGAAATTATCTTTTACAGGTTTTTAACGATGCCCAATCAGATACGCCTGTGATTTCACAGCGTTTTTCGGTGGTGGAACCCAAGGCAACAATACAAGCCAATCTGACGACAGCAACGATCCCGCAGTATTTGCAAACTTCCCAGCAATTGAATTTTACGGTAAACTATGATAATTTGCCGGTATACAATCCGATCCGGGATCTGAAAGTATATGTAACCCAGAATCAGGATCCTCACAGCAGGCGGGCGTTTACGCCGACTTTTGTCCGTGACGGGCAATTGGTGTATGGCAACGGCCAGAATAATATATTTAACGGATTGGCTCCATTTCGTAATTTTCAGTGTTCCAGCTTGGTTTATTATACGCAATATGTAAAAGACGTTATTCGGGGCCCACAGGGGGTATATAATTTTATTTTACAGCCGGCTTCTGTTTATACGAATTATGTTCCGTTGCCGACTCTTCACGGTAATTACCGGATTGAGGCAGAGAATACAAACGATCCGGAACTGGAAGCCGATTATGTGACGGTACATTTTGCCATATATTATCCGGAGCAGATACCGCAGGCCGATGTGTATGTTTACGGCAAATTCTCAGACTGGCAGTTATTGCCTTCCCAAAAGCTGCAATATGATTTTAAAAATAAGGCGTATGTGGGAGAAGCTGAAGTGAAGCAAGGGAACTACGATTATATGTTTGCCGTTGTACCGTATGGAACCGGACAGCCGGACCTGATTACGCTGCAAGGAAATTTTTATCAGACACAGAATAATTATTATATACGTTGTTATTTATATAATTTTAATCAGAACTACTACGAATTGGTCGCTTATTCACCGGTTTTTTATAACGGAATCGGATTTTAATATCCCGGAAAAGTTTTCTTTGAAAGCACGGTTAAAGAGTATTTGGGAAAAAATAAGTGAATAAAGTTTTCTGTTTTTTGTCATTTTGGCATAAGTTTTGATAATATAGTGACAGTAATAATAAAATGAAAATAAAATGATGAAGACATTGTTAATTCTGATAGGTATGATTGGTTTGGGATTTACCTCCTGTGATTCGGCTGATAAGAAAGTAGATCTGACGGGTATGAAATGGGTATTGCAAACCTTGGATGGGAAAAAAGTGGATTTGCAGGAAGAACGGAGTCAGGTTTATATTCAGTTTAACGCAACAGATAAAAGGGCAATAGGGATGGCCGGTTGTAACCGTTTTTTCGGTGGCTATGAATTGGATGGTACAAAATTGAAATTCTCCCAGATGGGAGCTACCCGTATGGCTTGCCCGGATATGCAGGTGGAGTCGGCATTTTTTAAGATGCTGGAAAGTACGGATAGTTGTGGAATAAAGGAGCATACATTAACGCTGTTTTCAAAAGGAAAAGCATTGGCTGTTTTTAAAGGCGAGCTTCTTACGGAAGAAAAAGAATAGTTTATTTTTGATTATACTGAAAAATCCTGTAAACCGAAAGATTTACAGGATTTTTTAATTTGCGGTTTTACGCACAACTCTGCACTGTTTCCGGAAAAGGCCCGTATTTAAGTTTATATAAATTGTAAATTTTAAATGGCTTGCAACCCGATTCGTTATCGGATTTTTTGGTCTGAAATCTACAGCTAAAACTTTCGTTTTAACATTTAACAAATGCATTTCAAAGTTAAGCTTTACTAATTAAGATTTTATTAATAGTCTCTTGGCAAAGATATTGCATAAATTGTCGTACAACAGGAAGGCAAGATGTATAAGGCGTGTTTTGTTGTAAATAGTTGAATAATTAAAATGAGGAAGATATGGATGTAAAAAAAACAGTAATCAGTCTTTTGTTGGGAATTGCAGGTGGGTTTATCGCATTTTTTATTGCAGATAGCCTGAAAGATAAACAAGTTACTCCGGAAATCCGGCATGAAATTGTCGGCCCCGGTATCAAATCAGTTGCTTATCGGCCGGAGCCGGAAAATACCGTCGGCGGAGCCGGAAGTGTTGATTTAAGGGAGGCTGCCAAAAAGTCAGTACCGGGAGTAGTACACGTGAAAACCATGCAGATGGGAAGAGAGTTTGTCGGAAATTCATTGTTGGATTTTTGGTTCGGAACTCCTTCTCAAAGCCGGGAGGTCCCTATGGCGATGGGATATGGTTCGGGGGTAATTATTTCGGATGACGGATATATTATTACGAATAATCATGTCATTAAAGATGCTGATAAAATTGTCGTTGTATTGAATGATAAAAAAGAATACGAGGCCAAATTAATCGGGCAGGATCCGATTACGGATATCGCTTTGCTGAAAATCGACGGGAAAAATCTTGCATATGTAGAGTATGGAAATTCGGATGAGGTTGCTTTGGGAGAATGGGTGTTAGCTGTCGGTAATCCTTATAATCTGACCTCTACCGTGACTGCCGGAATTATCAGTGCAAAAGCCAGGGATCTCGGTATGAGCCGGGGACAGATGAGCCTGGAGTCTTTTTTGCAGACCGATGCTGCTATCAATCCGGGGAATAGCGGTGGTGCTTTAGTGAATGCCAAAGGCGAACTGATCGGTATCAATACCCTGATACAATCTCCGACTGGGGCATATTCGGGATATGCGTTTGCCATACCGGTGAATATTGCGCGAAAGGTTGTAACCGACCTGAAAGATTACGGGAAGGTACAACGGGGTGTACTGGGTATCCGTATGGGAGAATTGACTCCGGTATTGGCAGAGGGCCTGGGAGTCAAAGAAACGTCCGGTATATATGTGGGGGAAGTCGTGAGCGGAGGTGCCGCCCAGAAAGCCGGAATAAAGAAAGGAGATATTATCCAGGGAATAAATGGCATCGATGTAAAAACCACGCCGGAATTTTATGAGCAACTGGGAAAATATCATCCCGGGTCAGAGATACAGTTGAAAATAAAGAGAGGAGGACAGGAAAAACTCGTTGATGTTACTTTACAGAATTCTTATGGAGATACAGCTTTAGAACAGGCTCAGGAATTCGGTGTATTGGGTGTAAAAGTAAGTCCGTTGACAAAGGAAGACCGTTATCGCTATCGTCTGAATAAGGGCGTAAAGATTACAGAAATCCAAAATGGTAAGTTTAAAGCTGCCGGCCTGGATAAAGGATACATCATTGTCAAGATTAACAATAATGTAATTTATGATCAGGAAGATTTAAGCCGGGCGATAAGTTCTGTAGGAGATAACGGCGTGTTTGTTACAGCGGTAAGTCCACGCGGAAAGGTTGAATATTTCGCGTTTTCATTGTTGAATTAAAAAATGTTAATATTGAATATCGGCAAGTTTCCGACATTGGTATATGAATAAAAAAGACTACCTTTGCGAAATATTTGCGGTGGTATAAAAATATAGTATGAGACAACTAAAAATTACAAAGTCAATAACCAACAGGGAAAGTGCATCCCTCGACAAGTATTTACAAGAAATTGGTAAGGAAGACTTGATCACGGTTGAAGAGGAAGTTGAATTAGCACAACGAATCAGGAAGGGAGATCAAAAAGCGTTGGAGAAGTTGACGAGGGCTAATTTACGTTTTGTGGTATCCGTCGCCAAGCAATATCAAAATCAAGGACTGAGTCTACCGGATTTGATTAATGAAGGTAATTTGGGATTGATCAAGGCTGCAGAGAAATTCGATGAGACCCGGGGATTCAAGTTTATTTCTTATGCAGTATGGTGGATCCGGCAGTCGATTTTACAAGCTTTAGCCGAACAATCGCGTATTGTACGTTTGCCGTTGAATCAGGTGGGATCTTTGAATAAAATCAATAAGGCTTATTCCCGTTTCGAACAGGAAAACGAACGCCGTCCTTCTCCCGAGGAGTTGGCAGATACGTTGGATTTACCGGCAGAGAAGGTTGCCGATACGTTGCGTGTTTCCGGACGTCATATTTCTGTGGATGCTCCGTTTGTAGAAGGTGAGGACAACAGTTTGCTGGATGTTTTGGTAAACGATGATTCACCGGTAGCCGACCGTACACTGATCAATGAATCTTTATCTACGGAAGTAGAACGTGCTTTGTCTACATTGACAGAACGGGAAAGAGATATTATCAAATCGTTTTTCGGTATCAATACACAGGAAATGACTTTGGAAGAAATCGGCGAACAATTCGGATTGACTCGAGAGCGGGTCCGTCAGATCAAAGAAAAAGCAATCCGCCGTTTGCGTCATTCTTCACGCAGTAAGTTGTTAAAGACCTATTTAGGATAAATTTCAATAGAATAAAAAGGCGCCGGGAGGTGCCTTTTTTAATTTAATACCCTATTGCTTTTCAGGTAAGAATTTCCAGAACCGGGCCGGCATATTCTGGCGGTGTAGCTTAGGATTGATGCGTTCGCGGATGGTGATGGACTGGAAATAAGCTTTCCAGAGTCGTTGAAATTGTTTCTCATCTTCAGCAAGTAGCTCTTCTGCCGGTTTGCCTGTAAACAGATGCGGAAGTTCTTCAGCAAAGCTGACTTCCGTTGCCTCTTTTAAATTGTAATAGTAGCCGTATTTTCTTTTTACATCGTAAATTAACCATTTTTGGTCGCGGAATCGGTCTGTAAAATGAGGAATCACTAACGGTAAAACATTATAGAGTGGTTCGAATACAGCGAAAAAGATATCGTCTGCCGTTTTGCTGAAACGGATAAACTGAGTGGCCCGGACTCTCTCATGATCTACTTTTTTCCAGATTTTGGATATTTCCAGTACATCCGGATCTCCGAAATTCATTTCTACAGACCGGGAAGCATCGATATTTTTACATATATAACGGAAAAGGAGCATGTCAATGCCGTCTAATTCCGATAACCAGGTTGCACGGAGTATGCGAAGGCCTCCCGGAGTTACTTTTTTTTCCAGGCTTTTCCATACCCGTTCGGCTTTACTGTCGTTCGTTGCAATAGTGATATTCCGGTCATAAAATAGGGGGAGAGGGGTACCTTCCTCAAGCAGTATATCCGGTTTCAATTTGTGAATATAAGATTCGAATACGGCGCATAACAAACCTTCGAAACTTTTATCATAGGTAAAGATGGTCATAGCGGAGTAACTGTGATTGTTATATGTAATTTTCAAAAGGGATTTTTAATTGCCTGTCATCTTCTTTTTTCCCCTTTGTTTTTGGGGTCAATATTTTCCGGATGTAATCGGGATGTACTTCATTTATCGTCTGTAAGGGCAATTCGTGACAGGTGATAAAATATTGGGCTTTTTTCAGTACGATACCCATTTTTTTCAATTGGAAAATACCTATTCGTCCGTAACGCCGGGAAGCAATAATCAGTTGGGCCGATTTTACGCCGATACCCGGTACTCTTAGGATCAGTTCATACTCAGCTTTATTGATATCCACCGGAAATTTTTCAGGGTGGCGCAATGCCCAGGCCAGTTTGGGATCGATTTCCAAATCGAGATTCGGGTAGGCGTCATCGACTATTTCTTCGGCTTTGAATTGATAAAAACGCATCAGCCAATCCGCCTGATACAACCGGTTTTCCCTTACCAGCGGAGGCTGTTTGAGCATCGGCAGCCTTTTGTCGTAAGTGTTTACCGGAACAAAACCGGAATAATATACCCGTTTCATGGTCGGGCGGTGATACAAAGCCGAGGATAACCGTAAAATTTCTCTATCCGTTTCGGGAGTCGCACCGACAATCATTTGAGTACTTTGTCCGGCAGGGGCAAAACGAGGTACTTTCCTGAATTTTTTCCGGTCTTCGAGATTTTCCAATATGCCTTGCTTTATATAACGCATAGGGGCAAAAACACTTGGAAAATCCTTTTCCGGAGCCAATTTTTGCAGGCTTGTCTCATTGGGGATTTCTATGTTTACACTTAACCGGTCGGCATATCGCCCGGCTTCGTCGACGAGTTCTTTGCTGGCACCCGGAATACTTTTCAGATGGATATAACCGTTGAAGCGGTATTGGAGACGGAGGTCTTTGGCGATACGGACCAGACGTTCCATTGTATAGTCCGGATTTCGCACGACACCGGAGCTTAAAAACAGACCTTCTATATAATTGCGGCGGTAAAACTCGATAGTGAGATTTACCAGTTCGGAAACGGAAAAGGTAGCTCTCGGGATGTCGTTACTGCGGCGGTTGACGCAGTAAGCACAATCGTATATACAGAAGTTGGTCAGCATAATTTTCAGCAGAGAGATACAACGTCCGTCTTCAGCAAAACTGTGACAGATACCCCAGCCGGTAGCATTGCCGATGCCGTTGGCCTTATTGCGCCGGGTCGTACCGCTGGAGGCGCACGAAACGTCGTATTTGGCCGATTCTGCAAGAATTTTGAGTTTTTCGAGAATATTGTCGTTCATCGTTTCCTGAAAATGTACATATAAATTGTAGACTTTGGATTTACGATTTTAGATTATGCGTATGAACCAACCCGATTTTTGGGGAAAATCTTCAATTAAGATATATTTTAATTGTAGATTCTGGCTGGACCTGCCATTCTTCCTTGTAAAAAAGGAAAATCATAAATCGTAAATCAAGAATAATCGTACCTACAAAGAAACGAATTAAATTGAAGATCGTGAGCGAAGAAATAAAAATTAACAGGGATTATTTATTTTTCCTGTTCGATACTTCTCTTAGCTGTGGTTCAATGATTTGCCGATATTCGTAGATAAAATTGGGGGTAAAAATATTTTTGTCGAGATGGGCTTCGATCTCTGCTTTCGGCCAAAACCGGCCTTCGTCAACTTCGTCGTTATTGATGTTTATCCGGTTGTAACGGGTACAGAAAAAAGAAAATACCAATTCTTTTTCGCGGGGACTTTCCCAAAGATAGGAACCGTTGAAACGAGCTTCGAATTCTGTGATGCCGAGCTCTTCAAACGTTTCACGCTTTAAGGCATCTTCAAGTTTTTCATTGACACCGATATGACCACCGACAGCCGTATCCCACATACCGGGCAGCAAGTCTTTTTTCATGCTTCTTTTTTGCAGGAAAATTTCATTCTTTGCATTGATGATTTGTAAATGGACTACCGGATGAAGCAGTCGGGAACCGGAGTGACAGATACTACGGGGGGCTTTTCCGGTAACTTCTCCTTTTTCATTTACAAGAGGTAGCCATTCTTCTTTGTTGTATTTTTTCATCTGTAGGTATTTTTTACAGAATAGAAGGAGTAAAAAGATACCGATAAGAATATAGAGCAAAGGACCCCCAATAAATGTCTGTAATTCGGAAGATAATAAAAAGTAAGCGCAAAATATGAGTACCAGGTGGCCGCTTAATAAATAGAACAGGTATTTAAGGGACATTTTCATAGCCCGCTGTTGTTCCGGACTGAATTGAATACTTTTGCGGGCCGGAGCGGGGAGGGTTGAAAGCGGATTCGCTTTTGAAAAGGCAAGTATGCCTGTAAAGAGCCATAGTCCGGCTTCAATAATAATTGTATTCAGATTTAAAGAAGAAACTTGGATTTTGTATAGATTTAATAATACAGGCACACAAAATAGGACGGTTAGCAGTAAAATCAGCCAGTCTGTCGATTTTTCCTTAAAACGGGTGTAAAGAAATTCTCCGATACCCAGGCCGCTCAGACAGATGAGGGCAGGAAGCGGAGGCAGGAATTCATCGGCAATAAGATAAATTGCTAATAGCAAAATAGACGGTAGTAATTTTTTTAAAGAAAACATGTATGTTTTGGTTTTGTCAGACAAAGATGGCGTAAATCGAACGCAATACTAAACTTGTATAAATATTGTAAAGCTACAACCAATTTTTTGCAAAGATAATGCAAGTTGAATGCAGAATCAAATTTATTTGAACTCTGTTGAAATATCTTATGTTTTCTGTAAAGACAATGCTTGTAGCGGAAAAATTACACAATGAGTCCGTCCCAGTCATGTTCGGAAGA